>CAXTPV010000143.1:0-2554 GCA_964246135.1 uncultured Acetobacteraceae bacterium
GGCTGGCGCCGGTGCCGCGCCTCGGCGAGACGATCGACGGCTTCGCGTTAACGGCCCTGGTGTCGGAGGGACGCTTCAGCCGGTTGTTCGCGGCGGTGGACGACCTCGATGGCGGCGAGGTGGTGCTGAAGTTCCCGCACGCCGGGATCGGCGCCGTCGGTAGCCGCCATGCCGCCTTCGTGCGCGAGGCCTGGGTGGGACGGCACGTGACCAGTCCATGGGTCGTGCGGATGATCGAGCTGGCGGAAGGACGGCAGAGCTGTCTCTACTCGGTGATGCCGCTCTACGAGGGCGAGCTGCTCGAACGCCGCCTCGCCCGCCGGCCGGCGATCGGACTGGAGGAGGGACGGCGCATCGCGATCAGGCTGGCGCGCGCGGCGGACGCGCTGCACCGCGCCGGCATCATCCACCGCGACATCAAGCCGGACAACGTGATGCTCGAGGCGGGCGGCGCGCTCAAGCTGCTCGATCTCGGCATCGTCCGCCTGCCCGGCCTGGAGGACGAGGCGCCGGATGAGATCCCCGGCACGCTGGCCTACATGGCGCCCGAGATGGTCCTTGAAGGCGTGGCGGGAAACGCGGCCACCGACGTGTATGCGCTGGGCGTCACCATGTTCCGGGCGTTTAGTGGCGAGTTTCCCTACGGCAACGCGGATGCCGTGAGCCCGCCGCGGCTGGAACGGCCGAGGGACCTCGCCGTCCTGCGCCCCGACCTGCCGGCCTGGCTGCACGCGTTGCTCGGGCGCGCGGTCGCGACCGATCCCGCCGGCCGCTTTTACGACATGGGGGCGTTCGCGGGAGAGATGGAGTCGGGGCCGTCGCACGCGCCCGCGCCCCCACGCCGGCCGCTCACGCTCTACGAGCGCGCGCCGTTGCGCTTCTGGCAGGTGATCGCGGCGCTGCTGGCGATCGCGCTCGCGGTATCGCTGCTGCGCTGACCGCGAGCCGCCCGGTCGATGCCGGCGATCAGCCGAGCAGGCTGGTGCCGGACGGCAGGGCGATGCGGCATTCGAGGCCGCCGCGCTGGAAGTCCAGCCGCACCGTGCCCGCGGGCAGCAGCCCACGGCTCAACAGCTTGGAACCGAAGCCACGACGGGCGGGCGGCGCGACGGGCGGGCCGCCGCGCTCGCGCCAGGTCAGCTCGACCTCCGGCGTCCCGGGCACGGCCGCGTCCACCGTCCAGGTCACGTCGACGCGGCCGTCGGGCGTCGACAGCGCCCCGTGCTTGACCGCGTTGGTCGCGAGCTCGTGCAGCGCGAGGCTGAGCGCAATCACGAAGTTTGACGCCAGCAGCATCGGCCGGCCCTCGACAACGATGCGGCCGGGCTCGACGTCGAACGCCCGCAGCGCGCCGTCGATGACCTCGCGCAGCGGGGCGTCCTCCCACTCGCTTCGGATCAGCACGTCGTGCGAGCGTGCGAGCGCCATCAGCCGGCTGTCGAACGCCGCGCGGAAGCCGGCGGCGGTGGCGGCGCGACGGCTGGTCATGCTCGCGACCGCCTGCACGATCGAGAGCGTGTTCTTGATCCGGTGGTTCATCTCGGCGACCAGCAGCTCGCGCCGCTCGGTCTCGGCCCTGAGATCGGAATGGTCCCGCAGGATGTTCAGGTATCCCTGCGGTTGGCCTTGGGCGTTCAGCAACGGCATCATCATGCCGCTGGCCCAAAAGCGCGTGCCGTCGCGCCGCACGTGCCAGCGTTCGTTGGTGGCGCGCCCGGTCTCGAGAGCGCGTCGCAGTTCGAGCGCGAAGTCGCCGCCGGCGCGGTCCTCCGACGTGAACATGATCTCTCCCGACAAGCCCAGGACCTCGCTTTCGGGATAGAACAGGAGATGCTCGGCGCCAGGGCTCCAGCCAGTGATGCGACCGTCCAGGCTCATCGTCACGATGCCATAATCAAGTGCGCTCTGCAGGATCAGGCGCGACCGCTCGACCTCGGCGCGGAGGCCCGCGAGCTCAGCCTCGAGCGACGAGACACGGGTGGCGTCACTCCGCTCGCCGGCCATGTCGGCGGTGCTGGACTGGACGGAACGCGTGCTGTCAGACAGCATGGTCGCCTGTATGTTTCTCGCGACCCGAACAATTCGTCATTATGGTTACGCCCAGTGGCGAATTATCAATTTAAATACATGCCCGTTGAAATCGCGCGGATGCGGAACGAAATTATCGCATAACGCGAAATGAGAACAATAGATCGTAGTGTGACCGTGGGACGACGCGTTGGCCAGCGCCGATGACGCCTGACGGAGCAAAACCGGGCGCCTCGCCGAACGCTGGTCATCCGCCGCGGGCGCCAACGTCCTCGCGTCAGGGAGACAGCACCCGTTGCAGCTTCATGGCATGCACCACCTGACCGCGATCACCGCGGATGCGCGCGGCAACCACGACTTCTACACCCGTGTGCTCGGCATGCGGCTGGTCAAGAAGACCGTCAACCAGGATGACGTCAGCGCCTATCACCTGTTCTACGCCGATGGCGAGGCGAGGCCGGGCACCGACCTCACGTTCTTTGACTGGCCGGCCCCCCCCCCCCCCCCGGGCCGCCCCCCCCCCCGG
>CAXTPV010000143.1:2564-5931 GCA_964246135.1 uncultured Acetobacteraceae bacterium
AGCAGCGTGGCAGCCAGGCCATCGTGCGCACCGCGTTGCTCGCGCGCGGCCGGTCCACGCTCGACTACTGGGTCGCGCGGCTCCGCGAGGAAGGCGTCGCGCATGGGCCGATCGAGACGGTGGATGGTCGCGCGCAGTTCGTGTTCGAGGATCGTGAAGGCCAGCGCCTGGCGCTGCTCGATGGTGGGGACGCCGGGACGGCGATCGCCTGGGATCGCAGCCCCGTACCGGCCGAGCACCAGGTCCGAGGCCTCGGACCCGTCACCATCAGCGTGCCCGAACTCGCGCAATCCGAGCGCTTCCTGACCGAGGTGATGGCGATGCGCGCGGTTCGCCGCTACGACGCGCCGGACAGCCCCGGCGTTTCGACACACGTCTTTGCGATGGGCGAGGGGGGTGCGGCGGCGGAGCTGCATGTCCGGGTCGAGCCGGCGCTGCCGCCCGCCCGGTCGGGCGCTGGTGGCGCGCACCACGTCGCTTTTCGGGTGCGCGACGAGGAATACGCGGGCTGGGTCGACCGCCTGCGGCAATTGCGGGTCGCGTCCAGCGGACCGGTCGACCGCACCTATTTCCGCAGCCTCTACGCGCGCGCCGACGGCATCCTCTACGAGATCGCGACCGACGGACCCGGGTTCGCGATCGACGAGACGGTGCAGGCGCTCGGCGAACGGCTGTCGCTGCCGCCGTTCCTCGAACCGAGGCGCGATTCGATCGAACGCGGGCTCCAGCCGCTCTGATCGGCCGCTCGGATCGGGTACAACAGATTCTGGCGCGCCGAGTCGCTGGCGTGCGCCCGAGGCATTGTTGAGGAGACTGGGATTGACGGGACTGGGGTTGAGGAGACTGGGATGGACACCCTGATCGGATCGCCGCGTCCGCCGGTCCATGATCGGATCGCGCCGATTTCGCGACAGATCTGGGCCGACAAGTATCGGCTGAAGGCCGAGGACGGCACGCCCCTCGACCTCACCATCGAGGACACCTGGCACCGCGTCGCGACGGCGCTAGCCGCGGTCGAGACCAACCCCGCGCTCTGGGAGCGGCGGTTCACCGAGGCGCTGGAGGATTTCCGCTTCCTGCCGGCCGGCAGGATCATCTCGGGCGCCGGCACCTCGCGACGGGTGACGCTGTTTAACTGCTTCGTGATGGGCGACATCGAGGACGACCTCGGCGGCATCTTCGCGCATCTGCGCGAGGCGGCGCTGACGATGCAGCAGGGCGGCGGCATCGGCTACGATTTCTCGACGCTGCGGCCGAAGGGTGCCGTGGTGCGTGGCGTGAGCGCCGACGCCTCCGGGCCGCTGTCGTTCATGGATGTGTGGGACGCGATGTGCCGCACCATCATGTCGGCCGGCGCCAGGCGCGGCGCGATGATGGCGACGCTGCGCTGCGACCATCCCGACATCGAGGCGTTCATCGCCGCCAAGCGCGAGCCCGGGCGGCTGCGCAACTTCAACCTGTCGGTACTGGTGACCGACGCCTTCATGGCCGCGGCCGCGGCCGACGCCGACTGGCCGCTGGTGTTTGGCGGCGAGACCTACCGCACGATCCGGGCGCGGGGGCTCTGGGACGCCATCATGCGGGCGACTTACGACTACGCCGAGCCGGGCGTGCTGTTCATCGACCGCATCAACGCGCGCAACAATCTCCGCTACTGCGAGACCATCCGCTCGACCAACCCCTGCGCCGAGCAGCCGCTGCCGCCTTACGGCGCCTGCCTGCTCGGCTCGATCAACCTCGCACCGCTGGTGCGCGACCCGTTCACGCCCGTCGCCCGCATCGACGAGGCCGAGCTTGCCGATCTGGTCGGCGTCGCGGTGCGGATGCTCGACAACACGATCGACGCGTCGGGTTTTCCGCTCGAGGCGCAGCGGCAGGAGGCGATGGCCAAGCGTCGGATCGGGCTCGGCCTGACCGGGCTCGCCGACGCGCTGATGATGGTGGGTTCGCGCTACGGCTCGCCGGAGGCGGCAGAGCTCGCCGGACGCTGGGGCGCGCTGGTCAACCGCGCCGCCTACCTCGCCTCGGCCGGGCTCGCGGCCGAGAAGGGCAGCTTCCCGCTGTTCGACCGCGAGGCCTATCTCGCCGGCGAGACCGTGCGCGGGCTCGATCCCGAGGTGCGGGACGCGATCGCGACGCACGGCATACGCAACGCGCTGCTGACCTCGATCGCGCCGACCGGCACCATCTCGCTGCTGGCCGACAACGTGTCGTCGGGGGTGGAGCCGGTGTTCGCCCACAGCTTCACCCGCAAGGTGACCGAGCCGGACGGTTCCAGGCGCGAGGAGCTGGTCGAGGACTACGCGGTGCGGCTCTACCGCGCGATGTTCGGCGCCGAGGCGGCTCTGCCCGACCACTTCGTCACCGCGCAGACGCTGGCGCCGGACGACCACATCCGGATGCAGGCGTCGCTGCAGCGACACGTCGACAGCGCGATCAGCAAGACGGTGAACGTGCCGGCCGACATCGATTTCGAGGCGTTCAAGCAGGTCTACCAGCTCGCCTATGACAGCGGCTGCAAGGGCTGCACGACCTACCGGCCGAACGACATCACCGGCTCGATCCTGTCCGCCCCGGCGCCCGCCGTTCCGGCCGCCGCCATCGCCGCCAGCGCGCCGCAACATGAGAAGACGCCGCGGCCGCGGGCGCTGGCCGGCCGCACCTACAAGCTGCGCTGGGTGGACAGCGCGCATGCGCTCTACATCACCGTCAACGACATCGAGGAGGGCGGCCGGCTCCGGCCGTTCGAGGTGTTCATCTCGTCGGCGAACATGGAGCATTTCGCCTGGGTGGTGGCGCTGACGCGGATGATCTCGGCGGTGTTCCGGCGCGGCGGCGACGTCGCGTTCGTCGCCGAGGAGCTGAAGGGCATCTTCGATCCGCGCGGCGGCCAGTGGAGCGAGGGCCGCTACGTGCCGTCGCTGATCGCCGCCATCGGCGGCATCCTGGAGCAGCACATGATCGCGATCGGCTTCCTCGCGGCGCCCGAGCCGATGCTGCCGCGTGCCTCCGAGGCCGGGTCCGCCCGCGGCCTCGGCGCGCTCTGTCCGCGTTGCAGCCAGCCCGGGGTCGCGAAAGAGGGTGCCTGCCTCACCTGCCACCAATGCGGCTGGTCGAAATGCGACTGAGCTCAGCGTGGTGGGGCGAGGGAGGGTTGGGCGAACTTGAACTTGATTAAATTAATCAAGTTTTGCTGTTGAGGCGGTCGGTTCGGAGGGCTCCGGCGGCGAGGGTCATGCGACCGCGAGTGTATCGCTGTCCGTAGCTTCGCCGTGGAAGCGGAAGAAAGCGGAGAGAGGACGGGTAGAAGTTGGGGTCTGGGGCCGATGGCCCCAGCGGGTCGAGGGCCGCGCCCTCGCCTTAAGTC
>CAXTPV010000144.1:0-1177 GCA_964246135.1 uncultured Acetobacteraceae bacterium
CCTCGACCCGGGCGCGAGCCCGGACCGCGGTCGTCCAGCCGTCTGGCAATCGCCGATGTAGCAGGTCGCGCTTGCCGGCGCGAACCCCACCTGCCGGTGTCCCGGAGAACCGCCCATGTCCGACACCATGTCCGCCACCAGCGCCCAGCGTCCCGACCTGATCTCCCGCCTGATCATCCGCCGCGCCCACGGCGGCTTCCCGCCCGATCTCGACCTCGCCGCGCTGCGGCGCAGGGTCGACCGCCCGCCCGCGCCCCGCGCCTATCTCCGCCTCGGCCTGCACGCCGTGACCGATACCGAGATCGGCGGCGCCACCGTCATGCTGCCCGCTCGTGTCTACCGCCGGCGCCGCGCGCGCGGCCACGTGCTGTTCTTCCACGGCGGCGGCTTCGTGCTCGGCGGCCTCGACAGCCACGAGGATGTCTGCTGCCGCATTGCCCGCGCCTCCCGCGCGACCGTGGTGTCGGTCGCCTACCGTCTCGCGCCCGAGTTCCCGTTCCCGGCCGCGCCCGAGGATTGCTACGCCGCCTATCTCTGGCTGCGCGCCCGCCTGCCGGACGACGCGCCCGTCGTGCTCTGCGGTGACAGCGCCGGCGCCAACCTCGCCACCGTGGTCGCGATGATGGCGCGCGACCGCGGTGCACCCGCGCCCCGCCTGCAGGTGCTCTACTACCCGCCGACGATGGGGCGCGAGCCGGTACCGTCGGCGACCGAGTTCGCCGACGGCCACATGCTGACGGCCGCGATGATCGAGTGGTTCCGCATCCGCTACGTGCCCGACGCCGGCGAGACCCACTCGCCCTACTACGCGCCCGCACTCGCCCCAGATCTCGCCCGACTGCCACCGGCACTGATCGTCACCGCCGGCATGGACCCGCTGCGCGACGAGGGCGCAATCTACGCCCGCCGCCTGCTCGAGGCCGGCGTCACCGTCCGCTACGGCTGCGTCGGCGGCGTGCTGCACGGTTTCCTCAACTTCGCGATGATGAGCCCGCGCGCCCGCCGCGTGCTCCGCGACACCGCCCACCTGATGCGCGCAGCCCTGGCGGGCTGACGCACGGCGAGGCCAGGGCCCCCATCGGCGCGAAGATAAGGGCCAGGGGTGTCACCCCTGGACCCCCAAAAAAGCGGCGCCCTTTTAATGCAAAACCACTGTGAGCCTGCGCTCATTATTACC
>CAXTPV010000144.1:1187-5919 GCA_964246135.1 uncultured Acetobacteraceae bacterium
TCAAAGGCGGAGCCTTTGAAATCCAATCCATCTGTCAGCATGCGATCATTCTTCCGCGCTGGAGCAAGAAAACGAATGGATTTCAAAGGCTTCGCCTTTGATGGGGTTTAAGGGGCCAAGCCCCTTAGCTTCTTGCCGTAGCGCTTCCGGGGCTCCGCCTTCCCGCCCGGGCCAACCCCAGACCAGCAGCGAAGGCGTGGAACTTGCATCACCCGCCCTGCCCTTGCGGAGACCGTCGCCGGACGCTAACCGGCCGGCGCGCCGCATGGCTTGGAGGCTGGAACCGACGCATGGGCCGACGCGCGATCATCATCGCCTGTGCCGCCCTGGCGATGGCGCCCGCCGTGCGCGCGACGCTGCCCGCCCATCGTGGCGGCACGCTGCGCCTGGTCGCCGGCACCGCGTTCGGCACCATCGACCCCACGCTGAACTACGCGCTCGGCTTCGCCGAGGTGTTCACGGTCACCTATGACGGCCTGGTCGCGTTCCGCAAATCCGACGGTCCCAGCAGCAACGACACCGTGCCCGACCTCGCCGACAGCCTGCCGGCGCCGACCGATTCCGGCCGCACCTACACGTTCCACCTGCGTGACGGCCCCCGCTTCTCCAACGGCGCCGCCGTCACCGTCGCCGACGTCGTCGCCACCTTCCAGCGCATCTTCAAGGTGGGCAGCCCCGGCTCGGCCTTCTTCTCGGTCATCGTCGGCGCCGATGCCTGCCTGCGCGCCCCCGCCACCTGCACCCTCGCGGGCGGCATCAGCGCCGACGCGCAAGCCCGCACCATCACCTTTCATCTCACCAGGCCCGATCCCGAGTTCTTCGACAAGCTCGCGATCTCGCTCTCCAGCATCGTGCCCGCCGACACCCCGCCGCACGACATCGGCGGCATGCCCACGCCCGCGACCGGTCCCTACATGATCGCGAGCTACGACCCCAACCGGCACATGACGCTCACCCGCAATCCCTATTTCCGTCAGTGGAGCGCCGACGCCCAGCCCGACGGCTACGTCGACCGCATCGAGTACGATTTCGGCCTGGCCGACGAGTCGCAGATCACCGCGGTCGAGAACAACCAGTACGACTGGATGTACGACGAGAAGCCGCTCGACCGGCTCGGCGAACTCGGCAACCGCTTCACCGCCCGCACCCACGTGACGGTGGTGCCGCAGACGATGTACCTCGCGATGAACACCAACCTCTACCCGTTCAACAATGCCCTCGCGCGGGAAGCCGTGAACTACGCCGTCGACCGCCGCGCGATCGCGATCTTCAAGGGCGGCCCCGGCGCCGCCGCGCCGATCTGCCATGTCCTGCCTGCCGACTTTCCCGGCAGCGCGCCCTACTGCCCGTTCACCCGCGGCGCCGACATCGCCCATCCCGCCGCCACCTGGCAGGCCCCCGACCTCGCGCGCGCCCGCCGCCTGGTCGCCCAAAGCGGCACCAAGGGCGCGCGCATCACGCTGGTGACGCCGAACTACGCCTTCACGCTGGCGATGGGCGCCTACCTGCAAAGCATGCTGCGCGGCCTCGGCTACGATGCCAGCCTGCGCGCGCTCGATTTCAACATCCAGTTCAACTACATCCAGAACACCAACAACAAGGTGCAGATCAGCCTGACCGACTGGAGCGCCGATTATCCCGCCGCGTCCGACTTCCTCCGCATCCTCTACGGCTGCGGCTCGTTCCATCCGGGTTCCGACAGCTCCAACAACATCCCCGGCTACTGCGACCACGCGCTCGACGCCGAGATGGCGGCGGCCGATGCCGCGACTCTGATCGATCCCGCCCGCGGCAACGCGCTCTGGGCCAAGGTCGACCGCGACGTGACCAACCTCTCGCTCGCCGCCGATCTGATCCAGGACAAATGGATCGACATCGTCTCGATCCGCCTCGGCAACTACACCTTCTCGCAGATCAACCACATGATCTTCTCCAAGGTGTGGGTCCGCTGAGCGCGTCCGCGATCCCGGCACCCGCGCCGGCCCGGCCACGCCGCCGTGCCCAGGGCCCCTGGGCCGAGGCCGCCACCCGCCTCCGTCGCGACCGCGTCGCCATGACGGCGCTCGCGATCCTGCTGCTGATCGTCGCCGCCTGCCTGCTCGCGCCCCTCTACGCGTCGCGCATCGCCCACACCGACCCGTTCACGTCCAACATCGGCGCCACCGTCAGCATCGACGGTCACGACGTCGGCGTGATGCAGCCCGATCGTAACCCGCTGCAGCTCGGCATGACCCCGATCGGCCCCACCTGGCGCCTCGACGCCGACCCGCTCGGCGCCGACAGCCAGGGTCGCGACGTCGCCGCCCGCCTGCTCTACGGCGGCCGCGTCTCGCTGCTGATCGGCGTCACCTCGACGCTGATCTGCGCCGTGCTCGCCGCCGTCATCGGCATCTGCGCCGGCTTCTTCGGCGGCATCACCGACGCCATCCTGTCGCGCCTGATGGACGTGATGTGGGCCGTCCCCGTCTACCTGATCGCGATCTCGCTTTCGATCGTCACCGTCTCGCAAGGGCTCAGGCTCGGCCCCATCACCATCGAGAGCGACAACCTGCTGCTGCCGATCGTGATCATCGCCATCGTCTACATTCCCTACATCGCCCGCCCGGTGCGCGGCCAGGTCCTGTCCCTGCGCGAGAGCGACTTCGTGCTCGCCGCCCGCTGCCTCGGCGTGCCCCGCTGGCGCATCCTGCTGCGCGACATCCTGCCCAACGTCGCGACCACCCTGCTGGTGCTGGCGCCGCTGCTGATGGCGCTCAACATCCTGGCCGAATCCGCGCTCTCGTTCCTGTCGATCGGCGTGCAGCCGCCCGCCGCCAGCTGGGGCACCATCATCAACGAGGGCCAGGGCCTGATCTACACCCGCCCGATGGTCGCGATCGCACCGGGCCTCGCCGTCGTCCTCACCGTGCTGATGCTCAACCTGCTGGGCGACGGCGTCCGCGACGCGCTGGACCCACGCGGCCGCGAGCGCTGACAGGATGCGAAACGTCAATGCGCGATCAGGCCAAGGCGAGGGGCTTTGCCCCTTCGAACCCCATCAAAGGCGAGGCCTTTGAAATCCGATCCATCGGTTATCACCAAGCGTCTCCCCGGAAGATCGTAGGCATGCACTCATCCTTCCGCGCCGGAGCAAGCAAACAAATGGAGTTCAAAGGCTCCGCCTTTGATTGGGATCGAGCCGCAGAGGGGATCGATGGGGCAAAGCCCCTTGGCTTCTTGAGGCAGCGCGCATGACGCAGCGCCCCCGCCTCACGCCCCCAGCGTCCCGCTAACCCATGCTGGCCGCCATCGCGCAGCGCCTGATCCAGACCGTCCTGGTGCTCGTCGGCGTCTCGGTGCTGCTGTTCCTGATCTTCTTCGCGACCCCAGGCGCCGACCCCTCGTCGCGCATCGCCGGCCGCAACGCCTCGCCCGAAACGCTCGCCTTGGTCCGCCACGAGTTCGGCTTCGACCGCCCGATCTACATCCAGTACCTCCGCATGATGGGGAAGCTGTTCGTCACCCGTGACCTCACCAGCTTCGTCAATCGAGGCGAGCGCGTCGTCCCCGCCGTCGCCGAGGCCGCTCCCGTCACCCTCTCGCTCACGCTGGGCGCCGCGGTGATCTGGGTGATCGCGAGCGTCGGCATCGGCACGCTCGCCGCCGCCACACGAGGCAGCGCGCTCGACCGCGGCCTGATGACCGCCGGCCTGATCGGCATCTCGATCCCGGTGTTCTGGCTCGGCGAGGTGGTGAACCTCCTCACCCAGAGCCGCTGGCACGACAGCTGGGCGTTCTCCTGGGTCCCCGGCCTCGGCTACACCCCGCTCACCACCGATCCCGGCCTCTGGTTCCGCTCGCTGGTGCTGCCTTGGATCACGCTCGCCGTGCTCTACATCGGCATCTACGGCCGGGTGCTGCGCTCCGATCTCGTCGCCGCCTACAGCGAGGACTTCATCCGCACCGCCCGCGCCAAGGGCCTGTCCGCCTCCCGCATCATGCTCCGGCACGCGCTCCGCACCTCGCTCGTGACCTTCGTCTCGCTGTTCGGCCTCGACTTCGCCCAGCTCGTCGGCGGCGGCGCGCTGCTGACCGAGGTGGTGTTCGGCCTGCCGGGCGTCGGCCGCCTGACCTACGTGGCGCTCGCCAATCTCGACCTGCCGATGATCATGGCGACCGTGATGTACTCCGCCGTGTTCGTGGTGCTCGCCAACGCCCTGGTCGACATCCTCTACGTGGCGCTCGACCCCCGCGTGCGCGACGCACCATGACCCAAGCGCCGCCGTTCCCCGCCTCGCTGCTCCCCGCCTCGCTGCTCCCCGCCTCGCTGCTCCCCGCCTCGCTGCTCACCGTCACCGACCTCACCGTCGGTTTCCGCACCAGACGCGGCTTCGTCCCGGTGCTGGACGGCGTCTCGTTCACCATCCACCCGCGCGAGATCCTCTCCATCGTCGGCGAGAGCGGGTCGGGCAAGAGCCTCACCGCGCTCGCCATCATGGGCCTGATCGACAGCCCCAACGCCACCGTCTCCGGCTCCATCCTCTATCGCGGCCAGGAACTCGTCGGCCTGCCGCCACGCGCGTGGCGCGACATCCGCGGCGCCGAGATCGCGATGATCTTCCAGGACCCGATGACGGCGCTCACCCCGGTGATGACCATCGGCCAGCAGGTCGAGGAAACCCTGTTCGCCCACGAGAGCCTGTCCCGCCGCGCCGCCCGCGCCCGCACCATCGAGCTCCTCGCCGCCATGGGC
>CAXTPV010000145.1:0-5900 GCA_964246135.1 uncultured Acetobacteraceae bacterium
GCGTCGGCGAAGCCCTTGGCCTCGGCGGCGGCCTGCTCGGCCTCGATCTGCTTCTGGCGCAGGATCTGCTCGGCGCGGTAGGCGTTGGTCTTGGCGAGCGTGTTCAGGTTGACCGCCTGCTCGTATTCCGGGCTGAAGCGGAAGCCGGTGATCTGCAGGTCGATGAGGTCGACGCCGAACAGCCGGCGCAGATCCTGGGTGATGACCGTCTTCATCAATCCGATGATCCGCGAGCGCTCGGCGGCGATGTTCAGCACGTCCTCGCGGCCGAAGATCGTCATCGTGCGGTCGGCGACGATCGAGAAAATGTTGTGGTCGATGTCGGCGTTGCCGACCCCGCCCAAGTTGTAGAGCATGTTGTAGACGGCTTCTGACGGCACCCGCCGCGTCAGCGACACGCTGAGCTCGATCACCTGGCCGTCATGACTGAGGACACGCAGGTCGCCCGGCATGCTGACGGTGTCGACGCTGACCTGCAGCCGGTCGACATCGGTCACGAACGGCAGCTTGAGGTGGACGCCCGGCCCGACCGGATCGCTCGGAAGCTGGTTGACGTGGCCGAAGGTGCGGGTGAAGGCGAGCTCGGTCGGCTCGACCGTGTAGAAGGAGTTGAACAGCAGGAACGCGGCCACCACCGCGGCGCCACCGGCGAGCGCCGGCCAGCCGATGTTCCGGCGGCGCAGCGGCGGGACCTGACGGAACTGCTGTATCCAGGGCGAGGGTGTGTCGTCGGCCAAATGGGGTTACTCCTGCGACGGCCGTGATCCCGTCGCGCAACCGATGATACATGCACCGGCCGTCATAAAGTTTCGATGTGTTCGCCGTCATACCAATGGCGGTAGGCCATGACTCGTTCTAGGCCAGGGGCTCTGGCCCTGCACCCCGCCAAAGGCTTCGCCCTTGGCACCATGATTGAAAATCCCGCGGGTCTGGGGCCACCGGCCCAGCGGGTCCGGGGCAGAGCCCTGGCTCTTTAATACCGGCCACAGCCTAGTCTAGTGCCGCTGGTATCAGATCTCGATCGGGCGGCCGACCTCGACCAGCTTGCTGCGCGGCAGCGCGAAGCGATCCGAAGCCCGCACCGCGTTGCGATACATCAGCGCGAACAGCACGCGCCGCCAGCCGGTCATCCTCGGCCGGTCCGGACTGCGCACGACGTCGTCGTGCGACGCGAAGAACAGGACGTGGTCGAGGTCGATGCCGCAACCGCCGCGCGCCGCCTCGGCCATCGCGTCCATCAGGTTCGGCACCTCGACGAAGCCGAACCTGACCTCGATGAACCAGAAATTCTCCAGCACCTGCCGCACCGTCACCCGGTCACGCGGGGCGATGCGCGCCACCTGTTCGAACCTCACGGTCAGTGTCGCCAGCCGCTCCGGCAGCGCCCCGAACAGCATGATGTGGCGCTCCATCAGCGGCGAAACCGGCTGGTCGCCGCGGCTGAGGAACACCGCGCTGCCTGGCGTGCGTGGCAGCGCCCGGCTGCGTATGTCGGCCAGGAGCTTGTCGGCGGCCTCGCCGGACGGCGCCAGCCGGGCCCGCACCAGCTTCACGCCGCGATGCCAGGTCACCATGACGACGAACAGCACGAAGCCGAACAGCAGCGGCACGAAGCCGCCCTCGCGAATCTTTAGCAGGTTTGCGCTGAAGAACGCGAGGTCGACGAACAGGAACAGCCCGGCGACCGGCATCGCGACCACCCTGCTCCAGTGCCACTGCTCGCGCATGGCGTCGTACAGCAGCAGGGTGGTCAGCAGCATGGTGGTCGAGACCGCGGTGCCGAACGCGCCGGCGAGACGGGCCGAGCTGCCGAAGCCGATTGTGATCGCGATCGTCGCGACCATCATCACCCAGTTCACCAGCGGCACGTAGATCTGGCCGTATTCCCGGTCCGAGGTCTGATGGATGATCAGGCCGGGGAACCAGCCGAGCTGCATCGCCTGGCGGGTCAGCGAGAACGCGCCGGTGATGATCGCCTGGCTGGCGATGATCGTCGCCATCGTCGCCAGGATCACCATCGGGTAGACTCCCCAGTGCGGTACCTCGGAGAAGAACGGGTTGCTGGCGAGCTTGGGGTCGCGCAGAATCTGCGCCGACTGGCCGGCATAGTTCAGCAGCAGCGCCGGCAGCACGATGGCGACCCAGGCGACGCGCACCGGCCGGCGGCCGAGATGGCCCATGTCGGCGTAGAGCGCCTCGCCGCCGGTGAGTGCCAGGAACACGCCGCCGAGCACGACGAAGCTGCCCCAGCCGTGGCGGACCAGGAAGCCGAGGCCGAGCAACGGGTTCAGCGCCGCGAGCACCCCGGGGCTGCGCATGATCGCGAGCGCGCCGATCACCGCGATCACCGCGAACCACACCAGCATCACCGGTCCGAACAGGCGCCCGAGCTTGTCGGTCCCGAACGGCTGAGCGGCGAACAGCCCGACCAGGATCACCACCGCGAGCGGCACCACGTAGGGCTTGAAGGCGTTGGTCGCGACGTTGAGGCCCTCCAGCGCGCCGAGCACCGAGATCGCCGGCGTGATGATGCCGTCCCCATAGATCAGCGCCGCGCCAAACAGGCCGGCGGCGATCAGCAGCTTGCCGCGGCTGAACAGGCCGCCCTCGAAACTTTTGTGCAGCAGCGACATCAGCGCGAGGATGCCGCCCTCGCCATGGTTGTCGGCCCGCATCACGAACAGGCAGTATTTCACCGATATCGTGATGATCAGCGCCCAGACGATCAGCGACAGGCTGCCGAGCGCCACGTCGGGGCTGATCTTGCCGCCGGCGTCGCCGACCACGGTCTGGAAGGTATAGAGCGGGCTGGTGCCGAGATCGCCGTAGACTATGCCGAGTGCGGCCAGGCCCGCCGTTGCCAGTGCCGGCTTGCCGATGTCCTGCCCCATGTCGCTGTCCCCTCACCACGTCGCGGCGTGTCTTGGCACGGCAGCGGGTTCGCGTCAGCCGGGCGGCGGCATCGGCGACGCCGGCGGGGCACTGGACAAGCGCGAGCGGGGTTCTATATCGGCCGGTATGAAACTCGCTTACCCATTCCGGAGGACCTCATGAAGCTCACCGACAAGATCGCCCTGATCACCGGCGGCACCACCGGCATCGGCGCCGCAACCGCCAAACTGTTCCAGGCCGAGGGCGCGACCGTCATCGTCACCGGCAGCAACCCCAAGACGCTGGAAGCCGCGCGTGGCGAGCTGCCCGGCATCGAGGTGATCGCCGCCGACGCGGCCGACGTGCCCGGCACCAAGGCGCTGGTGGATGCGGTCGTCGCCAAGCATGGGCGGATCGACGTGCTGTTCGTCAACGCCGGCATCGCGCAGTTTGTGCCCAGCGAACAGGTCGACCAGGCGTTCTTCGACCGCATGTTCGGCATCAACGTGCGCGGCGCCTACTTCGTCATCAAGCACGCGGCCGCGGTGATGCCGGAGGGCGGCTCGATCGTGCTGACCGCCTCGGTGTCCGGCGTGAAGGGCGGCGGCGGCCAGACCGTCTACGGCGCGACCAAGGCGGCGTTGCGCTCGTTCGGACGCACCTTCGCGGGCGAACTCGCGCCGCGCCGCATCCGCGTCAACACGATCAGCCCCGGCCCGATCGAGACGCCGATCTTCGGCAAGACCGGCATTCCCGCCGAGCAGATGGACGGCATGGTCAAGAGCCTGCTGGCGACCATCCCGCTCGCCCGGGTCGGGCAGGCGCACGAGGTGGCGGCGGCGGCACTGTTCCTGGCGTCGGCCGACAGCTCGTACACCACCGGCGCCGAGCTGTTCGTCGATGGCGGCATGGTCGACATCTGACCGGAGGGCGGCGTGCCTCAGGTGGCGAGAGGGTGGACCTGATAGCCTTCGGTCCGGATCGCTTCGGCCAGCCGCGCGACCCCGGCCTGGCTGTCGGTGCGGACGGTCCCGGCAGCGCGCTCGACCTCGACATGGGCGGCGGGGTCGACGCCCCGGATCGCGTCGGTGACGGCGCGCTCGCAATGGGCGCAGGTCATTCCCTCGACCTTCAACGTGAGCATCTTCGTCCTCCATCCCTGTGCCGCGATCTGCGCCCTTCCACGGTGGGAAGGTCAAGCGTCGGGCCTTGACCTTCCCACAATGGGAAGCCCCATCTGCCTGACCGACAGGTTGAGGGAGTGACGATGGATCAGGGCATTCTCGCACCGGGACAGCACGGCGCGGACACGGCGACGAGGGTTGGCGCGGCGACGAGGCTTGATGTCGGCGTGACCGGCATGAGCTGCGCGTCCTGCGTCCGCCGGGTGGAGCGGGCGATCGCCGCCGTGCCCGGCGTGGACGCGGTCTCGGTCAACCTCGCGACCGAGCGCGCGTCCGTCACCACCGGCCGGGGCTTCACGACGGCCGGCTTGACCGACGCCCTTGCCGGGGCCGGCTATCCCGCCGCGCTGGAGACGCTCGATCTCGCGATCACGGGGATGAGTTGCGCCTCCTGCGCAAGCCGGGTCGAGCGCGCGTTGCTGGGGGTGCCCGGCGTACGCTCGGCCGAGATCAACCTCGCGACCGAGATGGCGCGGGTGCAGGTGATCGCCGACGCCGCGGGTGCGGGCGAACTGGCCGAGGCCGTGCGCCGCGCCGGCTACGATGTCGCGCCCACCGCGACTGGAGCGGGACGCGAGCTTGCGGGGAGCGGCGCCGGAGAGCGCGCCGCGCGTCGGGACGGCGTGCTCGCGGCGCTCGCGCTGGCGTTCGCGGCGCCGCTGCTGCTGCCCATGCTGCTGATGCCGCTCGGGGTCGGCGCCGCACTTCCCGGCTGGGCACAGCTCGGACTCGCCGCCGTGGTGCAGTTCGGATTCGGGGCGCGGTTCTATCGTGGTGCCTGGAAGGCGCTGCTTGGGCGAACCGGCAACATGGACACGCTGGTGGCGCTCGGCACCAGCGCCGCCTTCGGGCTGAGCCTCTGGGCGTTGGCGACCGGGCGCACCGGACATCTGTATTTCGAGGCGTCGGCCGCGGTGATCGCGCTGGTGCGCCTCGGCAAGTGGCTAGAGGGGCGGGCGCGTCGCCAGGCCGGCGACGCCATACGCGCGTTGCAGCGTCTGAGGCCGGATCGGGCCCGGGTGCGCCGGGATGGCGCCGAGCACGAGATCGATGCCGCCGCACTGCGGATCGGCGACCTGCTGATCGTGCGGCCGGGCGAGCGGATCGCCGCCGACGGGGTGGTGCAGGACGGCACCGGCAGCGTCGATGAGAGCCTGCTGACCGGCGAGAGCCTGCCGGTCGGCAAGGAGCCCGGCAGCCGGATCGTCGGCGGCGCGCTCAACGGCGAGGCGCTGCTGCTCGCGGAAGTGACCGCGACCGGCGCCGAAAGCCAGCTCGCGCGGATGGTGCGCCTGGTGGAGGACGCGCAGGCGGCCAAGCCGCCGGTGCAGCGCCTGGTGGACCGGGTAAGCGCGGTGTTCGTGCCGGTGGTGGTGGCGATCGCGGCGCTGACCTTCGTCGGATGGTGGCTGGCGGGCGCCGGCATCGCGGCGGCCGCGGTCAACGCCGTCACGGTGCTGGTGATCGCGTGTCCCTGCGCGCTGGGTCTCGCGACGCCCGCCGCCATCATGGTCGGCACCGGGGTCGCGGCACGGCACGGCATCCTGATCCGTGACCCCGCCGCACTCGAGCAGGCGCGGGCGATCCGGACGGTGGTGTTCGACAAGACCGGGACCCTGACCGCCGGCCGGCCGGAGTTGCTGGCGCTGGAGCCGGCCGCCGGCGAGAACGCCGAGGCGGTGCTGCGCCTCGCTTGCGCCTTGCAGGCCGGCAGCGAGCACCCGCTCGCGCGCGCCGTCCTGGCGCGCGCAATCATCGCGCGAGACGGGGGGCATGACGTACCGGCGGCGAGCGACACGCGCGCGCTGCCGGGGCGTGGCCTGGAGGGTCGGGTGGAGGGTCGGG
>CAXTPV010000146.1:0-5884 GCA_964246135.1 uncultured Acetobacteraceae bacterium
GCAAGGGGCTTTGCCCCTTGACCCCATCAAAGGCTCGCCTTTGAAATCCTTTACTCCAGAAAACGGGGTCTGGGGCCGACTGGCCCCAGCGGGTCAAGGGCCGAGCCCTTGCCTCACTTCCTAAGCACAGGCGCGATGTTCCGGCGGCGTTGGTTGTGCTTTGATGCGCGGACCGAACCCGGAGCCCTGACGCTGGCATGACGCGCGCCGCCGTAGTCCACGTCATGCCATGGGCGGTCGCCGGGTTGATCGTCGGCCTGCTTGCCGCGCCCTTCGCGTCACCGGCGGCGCCGCCGGTGAGCACGCCGCTGGTGAGCATGGGGCCGCTCTCGTTCGCGCCGCTGGCGCGGCGGGTGGTGCCGGCGGTGGTCAACATCGCGGTGACCGAGAGCGTGGCCTCGCCGTCGGAAGCCGGCGAGGTGCCGCCGGCGCTGCGCGGCACGCCGTTCGAGAAGCAGTTCCGCGAGCGCATGCGGTCCAGGCGCGAGCAGATGATCGGCGCCGGCTCGGGCTTCATCATCGATCCTTCGGGGATCATCGTGACCAACGATCACGTGGTCGGGCAGGCCGACAAGATCGTGGTGTCGCTGGCCGACGGCACCGAGCTCGATGCCCACGTGCTCGGCACCGACGCGCTGACCGACATCGCGGTGATCAAGGTGGACGCCAAGGGCAGGCTGCCGTTCGTGACCTGGGGCGACAGCCGGCGGGTCGAGATCGGCGACTGGGTGCTGGCGGCGGGGAACCCGTTCGGGCTCGGCTCGTCGATCACCGCCGGCATCGTGTCGGCGCGCGGACGCGACATCGGCGCCGGGCCGTTCGACGACTTCCTGCAGCTCGACGCGCCGATCAACCCGGGCAACTCGGGCGGACCGTCGTTTGACATGTCGGGCGAGGTGGTGGCGCTGAACACCGCCATCGTGTCGCCGACCGGCGGCTCAGTCGGCATCGGGTTCGGCATCCCGAGCGAGATCGTGGCGCCGATCGTGGCCCAGCTTCGCGCCACCGGCCACATCGAGCGCGGCTGGCGCGGGGTCACGGTGCGCGACGCGCCGGGACCCGGCCAGGGGGTGATCATCGCCTCGGTCGATCGCGCCGGTCCCGGCGCCAAGGCGGGGCTGCACATCGGCGACGAGGTGATCTCGGTCGACGGCGAGCGCCTCGACGACGCGCGCGCGTTGATACGCGACGTCGCGCGCGCGTCATCGGGCAGCCGCATCAGCCTCGCGGTGCTGCGGCACGGTCACGCGCAGGACCTGCCGGTGATCATCGGGCGACGGGGCGCGGAGGCGGATTAGCGGCATGCCGGCCTCGCAGCAGCGCCGACACGCTGGCGCCGCCCAGGACCAGGCCGGTCGCCACGAACAGGATCAGGAACGGCGTCACCGGCGCGAGATAGAGTGGGGTTGCCGGGATCGATGTCACCTGCAGGTAGGAGAGGAGCGCGATGCGGCAGGCGAGCGCCGCGAGCGAGCCGATCGCCATGGCGTAAAACACCGCGGGGACGCCGCTGCGCGGGCCGATCGCGACCGCCAGCAGCAGGCCGAGTGCTGCGAGCGGCCACAGCGCCTGCATCGCCAGCGCGTAGGCATGGACGATCGGCTTGGCGATCCTGGCCTGCAGCAATTGCAGTCGCGAGGAGTAGGGCCAGGCGGGCTGCGCCGATGCGGCGTCGATCAGCATCTTCTCGGTGCCGTGGAGCGGCATCGTGTTGCCAAGCAGGGCGGTGAGCGCGACGCTGGTCTCCGGCTCGCCGGGGGCGGACAGCACCAGGTCGCAGGCGGCGGGCGGGCAATCGGTGGTGATGGTGAAGCGGACGGCGTGCAGGCCGGGATAGGCGAGCTCGACGTCGCCGGCCGGGCTCAGATCGACCGAGGTGTCGTCGCTGCCGAAGCCCCTCGGCTGCACCCGGATCGACGGCCGGCCCTGCGGCGCCGCGACCCAGCCGCGCGCGTCAAACCGGGTCGGGCTCGATGGCGCCACCGGGCCGACCAGGTCCTCGATGGCGTCGAGGCTGGCGCGGTCGCCGACGCTGGGCTGCGGCGTCATGTCGCCGCCGCCCATCGCCAGCAGCATCGCCACCATGCGCCCGGCCTCGCGCCAGGTGTCGCCGACATAGTGCCAGCGGAACGGCGGCGCCAGCGTCGCCCGCGGTGGCAGGCAGTCGAGACGGCGTTCGGCGCAGGCGGCGTCGATCTCGCGCGCGAGGCGGCGGTAGTAGGAGGCGGCCTCCGGCGCCGAGGTGTAGTGGCCCGCCTGCGCGACGGCCTCGCGGAACACCCACTGCCACCAGCCGGCGTGAAAGCCCGTGCAGGGCCGGATGCCGTATCGCGCGCAGGTGACGCGCGACCACTGCTGGCCGAACGGGCCTTCCAGCACCGGTTCGAGCTCGCGCGCGGCGGGGCTGGCGGCGTAGGCGCGCGCGCGGGCATCCTTGGGGAACACCATGTAGCGCTGCCAGTGGTCCGGCCTGATGCGCGAGATCGCGCCGTAGGCGTGCTCGAACGCCGCCGACTTGACCTCGTTGGTCTCGAACACGCCGTAGTGACGGTCGTTCAGCGCCGAGACCGACAGGATCACGGCGGCGAACCCGGACGCGGCCGCGAGCCCGGATGTCGGCATGCCTGGTGGCAGCGCGAGGCGGACCGGCCGGCGGCGGATCAGCCCGATCAGCACGATGGCGAGCAGGGAGGGGACCAGCCACACCCCTTCCTCGCGGGTGATCCAGTAGGCGCCGCCGACCAGCCCCAGTGCGGCGCCAGACAGGATCGCGCGGCGGCGCGCGATCGCCGCCGGCGGGAAGCTGATCATCGCGGTGAGGCCGAACACGCCGAGCGACAGGCTGATGTAGAGGCCTTCCCTGATCACCCGGCCGAGCTCCGCGTACCAGAGGATCGGATCGAGGCAGAGCGCGGCGTAGAGGCCGAGGCCGAGCAGGGTGTGGCGGCCCGAGCGCGGCAGGCTGGTGATCAGGACCCACGCGACCAGGGCCGACGCGGCGTCGTAGGCGACCTGCTCGGCGAGCTTGAGCCGCAGGTGCAGCCCGAACGCGGCGGCGATGAACAGCGAGTAGAACGGGCCCTTGACCAGCGTGGTGTTGTCGTAGCGCCCGAGCCACTGCCCGCGCACGATGCTGCGCGCCAGCCGCAGGAACAAATCGTCGTCGTAGTTCGAGTTGTCGATGGCGTGGACCGGGAAGCCGGCGCGCAGCCAGATGTCGAACAGGGTGATGGCGGCCGCGGCGATGATCCAGCGAGGGAGTCGGGCGCGGATCTCGGTGTGCTCTCGAGGCGCCGCGATCATCGATCCCCGTCCAGGCACGCCATGGTCCGCCACTGCGGGACGTGCATGTCACAGAACTCACGCGCCCGAAACTGGCGTCGGGCGCCGATCGGCGACATGGTGCAGGCTTTGGCGCGAAGGACGACTGATGCGCATCCTGCTGGTCGAGGACGATCCCACCGTCGGTGGCTTCGTCTGCAAGGGGCTGCGCGAGGCGGGGCACGTCGTCGAGCGCGCCGACAACGGCAAGGACGGGCTGTTCCTCGCGGTGTCGGAGGCGTTCGACGCGATCGTGCTCGACCGCATGCTGCCGGGCGGCATCGACGGGCTTCGCATCCTGGAGATGCTGCGCTCGCAGAACAACACCACGCCGGTGCTGCTGCTGTCGGCGCTGTCGGAGGTCGAGGAGCGGGTCGCGGGGCTGAAAGCCGGCGGCGACGACTACCTGACCAAGCCGTTCGCGTTCTCCGAGCTGCTGGCGCGGATCGAGGCGCTGAGCCGCCGCGGCCGCAGCGACGCGCCGCAGACCAAGATCATCGTCGGCGATCTGGAGATGGACCTGCTGTCGCGCAGCGTGCGTCGCGAGCGCCAGAAGATCGATTTGCAGCCACGCGAGTTCCGGCTGCTCGAATACCTGATGCGGCACGCGGGCCAGGTGGTGACCCGGACCATGCTGCTGGAAGGCGTGTGGGACTACCATTTCGACCCGCAGACCAACGTGATCGACGTGCACGTCTCGCGGTTGCGACAGAAGATCGACCGGCCGTTCGCGAGCGGGATGATCCATACGGTGCGCAACGCCGGCTACATGCTGCGCGCCGACTAGCATGCTGGCCCGCGTCGGCAAGCCGGATGCGGCCTCTGGCCTGACCGTGGCACCAGTGCCGGCGCCGCGTCGACGCCGGTTCGGGCGGCCGGCGGTGCTGCGCTCGGCCAGCGTGCGGCTGGCGGTGGGCTACGCCGCCCTGTTCGGGCTCTCGGCGGTGCTGTTCATGCTGTTCCTGTGGTGGGCGAGCCTGGGCTTGATCGAGCGCCAGGTCGAGCAGGCGATCCGCACCGATGCCGGCGCGCTGTCGCAGCGCTGGGAGTTCGGCGGCCTCGGCGCGCTGATGATGACAATCCAGGCCCGGCTTGATCAGGACGTGAACGACGAGGGCGTCTACCTGCTGCAGGATGCGGGCGGGTTGCGGCTGGCCGGCAACCTCGCGCGCTGGCCCGCGAGCATCACCTCGACCGACCTCTGGTACGAGCTGCCGATCTCGCGCGACGGCATGCGCGGGCTCGCCGAGATGCGGGCGTTCCAGCTTCCCGGCGGCGACCGCCTGCTGGTCGGGCGCGACATCCGCGGCCGCAACCTGCTGCGCCGCCTGCTCGGACAGACCCTGCTCTACGCGCTGCTGATGGTGATCGCGCTGTCGGCGATGGGTGCCGTGGTGATGCGCAGCCTGTTCCAGCGCATGGTGAGCGACGTCGCCGGCACCGCCAGCCGGATCGCCGCCGGCGACCTCGGGCAGCGTGTGCCGGTATCGGGCGCCGGCGACGAGTTCGACCAGGTGGCGGCGACCATCAACGACATGCTGGACCGGATCGCCCGCCTGATGGACGGCGTGAGGCAGGTGTCGAACGCGATCGCGCATGATCTGCGCACCCCGATCACCAGGGCGCGGGCGCAGCTCGAGGACGCGCTCGCCGGGTCGCGTCCGCCAGGCGAGCTGCGCCAGGCGATCGGCCGCGCGGTCGACCATCTCGACGACATCACCAGGGTGTTCGAGGCGCTGCTGCGCATCTCCGAGATCGAGGCCGGATCGCGGCGCTCGGCCTTCGCCGCGTTCGAGCTGCCGCCGCTGCTCGCCAATCTCGGCGAGTTCTACGCGGCGTTGGCCGACGAGAAGGGGCTGGCGCTGGTGGTGCGGACGCCGGAGCGGCTGCTTGTCAGGGGCGACCAGGCGCTGCTGCAGCAGGCGGTCGCCAACCTGCTCGACAACGCGATCAAGTTCTCGCCGGCGGATGGCAGCATCAGGCTGGAGGCGGACGAGATCGATGGCCGCGCGGTGATACGCGTCGCCGATGCGGGGGCCGGCATCCCGGAGCCCGACCGCGCGCGCGCGACCGAGCGCTTCTTTCGCGGCGAGAACTCGCGGACGACGCCGGGGTCGGGCCTCGGGCTCGCGCTGGTGCTGGCGGTGATGCAGCTGCATGGCGGCGAGCTCAGGCTGGACGACGCCGGCCCCGGGCTGCTGGCGACGCTGAACCTGCCGACCGGATCGCCGAGGGCGCAGAGGAACACGATGTGAGGCCACTCGCGCGCCTGCTTGCGCTGCTGGCCGCGTTCGCCGTGGTGCCCGGAATCCTGCTCGCGGCCAGCGCCCACGACGAAGCCCCGCTCACCGTGACCACCGACACCAGGGCGTATTGCGCGGCGCTGGCGCGGCGGGTGTCGGCGCGCGATGGGCTCAGCGAGGAGGCGCGCCGCCTGGCCGCCGATGGTCGCGCGATGTGCGACGAGGGGCGGGTGCGCGGCGGCATCGTGCGGCTTCGGCGGGCGTTGATGCTGGCGCAAGGGGCGGGGTCGCCCTGACCGGCTGTTGAAAAGGCAAGGGGG
>CAXTPV010000147.1:0-2361 GCA_964246135.1 uncultured Acetobacteraceae bacterium
CGGCGGGCGACGCGGCGCGTCCGGTGTCGGGGACCGGTCCCGGGCCGTCGCTGCTGCAGCAGCTGCAGAACAACACCGTCCCGCACTACGCAGTGCCGCCGCCGGCCAGCATCCAGACCCTGCTGGCCCGGATGCGGGCCAGACGCTGAGGCGGCCCTAACGCCAAGGCGGCGCGTTAGCGCCGCATCGGGACCGCGCGGTCTCGTTCACGCATACGTTACCGTGTTCGTATGTGAATCAACGATGAAGCGTGGGTGGAGGAACATCCACTTTCATGCGTTTCACGTTAAAGCTTCCGAGCGTCGCCGATAGGCTACGCAATCGGGAGGTTGTCAGAACATGTCTAATCAAGAGACCCACGCGGCCGAGCTTGAGCTGGAACTTCCGTCGCGACGGAGCCTGCTGAGCAGCGCCAAGGGCCGGCTCGGGATCAACGCGGCGTTGTCCGCGGCGGCGATAGGCGGGATGGCGCTTGCATCCGGTAGCGCCAGGGCGGCGACGGCGGCGATCACCGACGCCGACATCTTTAACTTCGCGCTGAACTTCGAGTATCTCGGCGCGGAATATTATCTGCGGGCGGTGCTTGGCACCGGCCTTGCCGGCTACGACTCGTCACTGGTGACCGGAACCGGTACCCAGGGCACCGTCACCGCGCCGTCCGGCTCGACGATCGTACCGTTCGTGACCGACGCAGTCGCCTACTTCGCGATTCAGCTCGCCAATGACGAGCTCGCCCATGTCCGCTTCATTCGCGCGGCTATCGGTAGCGCCGCGATCGCCGAGCCGTCGATCGATTTCACCACCGCCTACACCACGATCGCGCAGGCGGCCGGCCTGATCAGCATGGGCGAGACGTTCAACCCGTTCGCGAGCGAGATCAACTTCCTGCTCGGCGCCTATCTGCTGGAAGACACCTGCGTCACCGCACTCGCGGGCGCCGCGGGTCTGGTCACCAGCCGTGCCAACCTCGCCTACGCCGCCGGTCTGCTCGGCGTCGAGAGCCAGCAGGCGGGCGCGGTTCGTGGCTTCCTGTCCGGGTTCAATCAGGGCGCGGCGACCAACGCGATCTCGGCGCTACGCGCCAAGCTCTCGGGCGTCGGCGACCAAGGCACGTCTATTACCGGTAACCCGTACAACATCAGCAACGTCGACGTCGAGGCGCAGGCCTTCCGCCGTACTCCGGCCCAAATCCTCGCGATCGCCTACGGCGCCACCGGCGCGTCGAAGGGAGGCATCTTCCCCGCCGGCGTGAACTACTCGAACCCCGCGCTGGCGTCGTCCTGATCCGCGAGACAGCCGAGCCTGCTTCCGATGCCCCGGGGCGCACGCCCCGCACACGAGGACACCAAGATGTTTGACACCAAGAAGGGCTTTGACGGGATGATGGAGGCGGCGATCAAGCGCCGCTCCCTGATGAAGACCGCGTCGCTCGCGGCTGCCGGCGCAACGGCCGCTACGCTGCCGTTTATGAGCGCCGCCAACGCCTACACCACCTACACGGTGACCGACACCGAGGTGCTGAACTTCGCGCTCAATCTCGAATACCTGGAGGCGAACTACTACCTGCTCGGTGTGACCGGACAGGGCGTCACCAACACGCTTGGCGGCCCGCAGGTGACGCTCAAGCCGTCGACCACGCTGGTGCCGTTCCAGACTCCGCAGCTCGCCTACTACTTTCAAGGCATCGCGGTTGACGAGCAGGTGCACGTCTCGTTCCTGCAGACGGCGCTGGGCTCGGCTGCGGTGCCGCAGCCGCAGATCGACCTGATGCAGTCCTTTACCACCCTCGCAGTGGCGTCCGGCCTCATCGCGCCGGGCCAGACTTTCAATCCGTTCTCGAGCGAGCTCGCCTTCCTGATCGGCTCCTACATCTTCGAGGATGTCGGCGTGACCGCCTACGGCGGCGGCGCGCCCTACCTCGCCAACCCGGACATCGTCTCGTACGCGGCGAGCGTGCTGGCGGTCGAGGGCTTCCATGCCGGCGCCATCCGCGCCTACCTGGCGAGCCAGGGTGGCAGCGTCGTCACCGACGCGATCTCGTCGTTGCGCGCCAAGCTTTCGGCCCCAGGCGCGGTCGATAACGGCACCAGCATCCCGGGCGGCAACCCGTTCAACATCGTGAACTCCGACAGCCAGGGACAGTCCTATCGCCGGACGTTCAACGAGGTGCTGAACGTGGTCTATGGTGGCGCGTCCGTCTCGGGCGGCCTGTTCTTCCCGGTCGGCCTCCAGGGGACGATCACCAATTCAGGCGACACCTTCAATCCGCAGGCGCCGATCTGAGGCGTAGCCTGTTCCGTCGCCCGGGGGGGGTTAACGATCACCGCGCCCGGGGTGTGGAACACGCCCCAAACCCAACCC
>CAXTPV010000147.1:2371-5881 GCA_964246135.1 uncultured Acetobacteraceae bacterium
GGGGTAGCCTGTTCCGTCGCGGGGAGGCTGTTACGCTTCCGGGCGACGGAGATCTGAACCACGAGCAAACGCAACGCGCGACGGAGGCCGACATCCTGTCGTGCTTCCGCCTGTTGCTTGGCCGAGAGCCGAACCGGGAGGAGCGTCGCGGCCATCTCGCCCGGATCGGCGATGATCTCGGTGCCGTTGTCGCAAGCTATCTCGGCAGCCTCGAGTTCGAGCGGCGCGGCTTGCAGCGGCCACCCGCGTCACGCATCGGTTTGGCCAAGATCGAGGGCTTCTCGATCTACGCGGCAGACGACGATCTCGCGGTCGGCCGTTACGTGCTCGCCGGCTCCTACGAGCCCGACGTGACTGCCTGCCTCAGGCGATACCTCAATCCCGGCATGGGCGTGCTCGATCTCGGCGCCAATATCGGTTACGTGTCGCTGCTCGCCGCCTCCATCGTCGGGCCGCAGGGTTGCGTAATCGCGTTCGAGCCAAACGGCGACAACGCGCGGTTGCTGGAGGCGAGCCGACGCCTGAACGGCTTTGAACACCTGACCGTCTGCCAGTGCGCGGCCGGGCCACGTACTGAGCTGCTCGTGCTGCACGCGTCGTTCTCGAACGGCACCACCTCGGCACCTGACTCCGGCCTTGAGGGGTTGGCTTCCGCACGCACGGTGGCCGCCATCCCGCCCGACCTGCTGGTGCCGGCCGGCCGGCGCATCGACCTGATCAAGGCCGATGTCGAGGGCGCCGAATGGCTGGCGCTGTCTGGGTGCCGCGCCGTCATCGACCGCGACCATCCGGTGATCGTGAGCGAGTTCAGCCCTGGCATGCTGCCCGGCATCTCCGGCATCGACGGCGCCGGCTTCATCGCCTGGCTGATCGACCGTGGCTACGCGGTGTCGGTGATCGAGCCCGATGGCAGCGCCACCGGGCCGCTCGAACCCGACGCCGTCATGCGCGTGCACCAGGCTCGCGGCGTCGATCACGTCGACCTGCTGGCCGAGCCGTCCCGGCCCTGCTAGAGCCGCTGCTGCGAGGCAGCGAGGACCAGGCGTGAAGCGGCTGATTTTCGCGCATCAGCTTCGCGCCGTAGCCGTCATCTCGGTGGTTATCAGTCACCTGGTCGGCGTGTTCTGGGCGATGCCGGCGGTGGTTTCCAGCCTGACCAACACCGCAACACCCCAGCCACAAGCGCCGCCTGCCTTGTTCCGGTGGATCGTCTGGCCGCACTGGCAGCCGGGACCGTTTGGCGTCGCCCTGTTCTTCCTGATCAGCGGGCTGGTGATCCCGATCTCGCTGGCGAACCGGACCGCCGGCGCGTTCCTGGTCGGACGCGCGCTGAGGCTGCTGCCGGTCGCGATCTGCGGCCCGCTGGCGGGTCTGGCCGCCGTCCACCTGCTGCTGCCGGCGCATCATCAGGCGCCCTGGCCGCCCCCGAGCCTCGTGCTGGCCAACCTTCTGCTGGTCTACGACTGGTTTGGACTGCCTAGCCTCGACGACGTGAACTGGTCGCTTTGCGTCGAGGTCAAGTTCTACGTCATCGCGGCGCTGATCGCGCCGATGCTGCGCCGCGGCCGCATTGTGGTGGTCCCGGCGTTCGGTGCCGCCTGCGTTCTCGCGGCGCTCGCGGTGCATGCAGGCCTGGTCGCAGAGCCGGTCGCCACCATGATCGGGGAGGACGCCGTCTATTTGTCGTTCATGGCGATCGGCGCCCTGTTCTACCTGCATCTGTGGCAGGGATTGTCATGGCCGGCGTTGCTCGGCTTGGTGCTGATCGGCACCGCCGCCACGTGCCTCACCTGGCGGCTCAGCCCGATCGCGTCGGAGTTCCCGATCGTGACGCTGTCCTATCTGGAAGCGTTGGTGGCGTTCGTGCTGCTCTATGCCCTGCGCCGGTTCGCCAGGCCGTTCGCGCCGCTCGACCGCCTCGCCGATGTCAGCTACCCGGTCTACATGACACACAGCGTGCTGGGCTACGCGCTGCTCCGGTGTCTCACCGGACGATATGGTGCATCCTATGACATCGCCCTCGTCACCACGATCGTGGCGATCCTGGCGTTGTCGACGCTGCTGCACGTCGTGGCCGAGCGTCCTGGGATCAGGCTCGGTCATCGTCTCGGCCGCAGGATGTTTCCTGGCCGGGTCGGCACCGCGCCGATGGGGCGGCGTCAACTGATCCCGCGGTGAGCGGCGGCGCGATTGCCGGGCCGCGCCTGCTGCTCGCGGTCAGCTTTCTCTATTTTGCCGCGAGCGTGCTGTTTCGGGGGGCGCTTCCCGACCTCACCCAGGTTCTGCTGGGCATCGGCAGCGATCCGGAATCGTTCGTCTGGTATCTCGCCTGGTGGCCCTGGGCGGTCGGCCACGGGCATGACCCGTTCTGGTCGAGGCTGGTGTTCGCGCCCGTCGGCTACAGCATGGCGTGGGGCACGTCGGTGCCGACCGCCTCCCTGTTTGCCCTGCCGGTGACGCTGCTTGGCGGCCCGGTACTCGCCTACAACCTGCTGGTGTTGACCGCGCCGGCGCTTGCCGGATGCGCGATGTTCGCGCTCGCCCACGACGTTACCGCCGATCGTGCGGCGTCGTTCCTCGCCGGGTTCCTGTTCGGCTTTTCCGGCTACGAGAACGGCCAGATCCTCGGGCACCTCAACCTCGCGCTGATCGCGGCCATCCCGCTCGCCGTGTTGCTGGCGGTCCGGCGCGGGCGCGGCAGGCTGTCCCGCTTCCGGTTCGTGACCCTGCTCGCGCTGGTGCTGCTCGCGCAGTTCGGGGTGTCGACCGAGCTGTTCGCGACCACGGTGGTGCTTGGCGGCGGGACGATGGCGCTGCTGCTGCTGCTTGGCGCCGGGGATACCCGCCGGTCGGCGGTGCGGCTCGGCGCCGAGTGTGCCGCCTCCCTGATCCTCGTCGTGGTGTTCGCCTCGCCTATGCTGCTCAGCATGGCGCGGGGTGCCGCCGACATCCCGGCATTCCTCAACCCGCCGATCACCTACTCGAACGACCTCCTGAACCTGTTCATCCCGACCGAGGCCGAGCGCTTCCCACTGGCGCCCGGCCTCGCCGCGCAGTTTTCCGGCAACGCCGAGGAGCAGGACCTCTATCTCGGCCTGCCGCTGCTGCTGATCCTGGTCCTGTTCGCGCTCGAGCGACGCATCCCGCGCACCTGGCGGGTGTCGCTCGCCGCGATACTCGCCGGCCTCGTGCTTGCCAGCCTCGGACCCTGGCTGCATGTGTTAGGCAAGGTTTACAGTGTGCCGCTGCCGTGGATCGTGGCGACCTATCTGCCGCTGCTGCGTGGCGCGCTGCCCTGCCGGATCGGCCTGCTTGTGTCGCTGGTGGCGAGCCTTGCCGCCGCGCTCTGGCTTGCCGCCGCGCCACACCGTCGACGGCCCGGTCGTTTTCTGCTGGGGGCGCTCGCCGTGGTGTTTCTCCTCCCGGGCGTGGTCCGGGGTGCCGCCTCGCCGGTCATCAGGCCCTGCCTGTTCACGCATGAGGCCGTCGAGCGAGCGCTCGGCCCTGCGG
>CAXTPV010000148.1:0-5855 GCA_964246135.1 uncultured Acetobacteraceae bacterium
CGCCATCCTCGGCCGGCCCGAGCACCGCGCGGTCGCCCGGTTCGGCGAGCAGGCGTGCCGCCGCGACGAGGTGGGCGGTCGGCAGGGTCGGGCCGTCCGAGTTCAGCACGCAGGCCGAGCCGTAACCCTGGCCAAGCAGCACTTGCATGGTCTGCAGCAGGCAGCGCCCGAAGCCGTCGACGCCGTCCGGCATCGCGCCGGCGCCGTCGGCCAGCAACAGGTCGGTGCCGGGCGCCATGTGCGCACGCAGCAGGGCCTCGTGCCCAAGGGGCGCGTAGGCGACGACGCCGCTGATCGGCGCCTCGGCGGCGGCGAGCGCGATGTTGCCGGTGGTGTCGCGCAGGAAGGCGGCGCTCAGGGCTGCCGCCTGCTCCGGGGTCACGGCCGGCGTCAGGCGTGTTTTCGATTTTCCGGGCTGCGGCACCTTGGCCATCACCGCGATGGCGCAGCGTGCTGCCGGCAGCACTGGCGGCATCAGATGCCGCTGAACCAGTTGTAGCCGCGGTCCTCCCAGAAGCCGCCGGGGCGCTGGTTGGTGACGTAAAGCGTGGTCACGAATTTCGGATTCTTGAAGCCGAGCTTGGTCGGCACCCGGATCTTGAACGGGTAGCCGAACTCCGCCGGCAGCGTCTCGCCGCGGTGGGTCAGCGCGATCAGGGTCTGCGGGTGCAGCGCCGTCTCCATGTCCAATCCGCTGTAGTAGCCGTCGGCGCACTCGAAGCCGACATAGCGGCAGGTCGTGTCGGCGCCGATTTTTTCCAGCAACGAGCGCAGCGTCGGGCCGCCCCACTGGCCGATGTAGTTCCAGCCCTCGACGCAGATGTGGCGGGTGATCTGCGAGGTTCGCGGCAGGGCGTGCAGGTCGGCGACGCTCCAGGGAGTTTTCGACGCGATCGCGCCGGCGAGCGACAGCCGGTAATCGGTCGCGCTCAGGCGCGGCACCTCGCTCGCGGCATAGTAGGCGTTGAAGCGATCGTGTGGTGCGAGCGCGGCGGGGCTGAACTCGCGGGCGAGACGCCTTTCGCCGAACAGAGCGTGCTGCACGTCGTCGTTCCAGCGCGAGACCGCGCCGAGCACGGTCTGCACCGCGTCGGTGTCGCTGATGTCGCAGCCTGTCAGCAGGGTGAGCGCGCCGAGGCTCAGCGTGCGGCCGAACAGGCGGCGGCGCGCGAGCAGGGTCGCAAGCTCGCGACGGAGCGCGGGATCGGTGATCATGGCTGAACTCCCGGCGGCGTCTGGGCCGGCGGGGCGGCGTGCGCCTTCGCCCGCGCTCGCCCGAGCGTCATCGCGACCAGCGTCCTCGGCACCAGAACCACCAGGGCGACGTGGATCACCAGGAAGCCGACGATCGATGCCATGAACGCGAAGTGGACGATGCGCGCGACGCCAAAGCCGCCGAACAGCCAGGCGAGCCAGCCGAGCTGCACCGGCTTCCAGATCGCGAGCCCGGACGCGATCATCATCAGCATCGCGAACAGCACCGCCCAGTACAGCACCTTCTGCACCGCGTTGTAGGTGCCGAGATGGTGGTCGAGGCGGAACCGCAGCGCCGCCACGAAGTCGCGCCGGAAGGCGCGCGGCCCGACGGGCAGGAAGTCGCGCCGGAAATGCCCGGTCAGCACGCCATGCGCGAGATAGAGCGCGACTGAGCCGGCCAGCAGCCACATGCCGGCGAAGTGCCAGAGCAGCGCGTTGGCGGTGCCCGACTCGCCGTGCCAGTCGTAGGAGTAATCGGTGTCGCCGCCGATCGTCGCCCAGAGCGGGAAACGGAACGGCAGGATCGGCACGTCGTCGTAGATGCGCCAGCCGCTGCCGATCATGATGATGATCGCGAGCGCGAACAGCCAGTGCGACAGGCGGCGCAACGCCGGGTGTCGCTGCTCCTCGATGACGGGCTTGTCCATCGCAGGCTTCTCGACCGCAGGTTGGGCGGCGTCGGTCGCGCTCACGCCATCCGCTCCAGGCCGGCGCCCGCGAGGACCGCGCGGCCCTGGTCGGACCCGATCAGCGCGATGAACGACGCGGTGTTGCGGCTCATCTCGCGTCGGTTGACCGCGATCGCGAAGGTGATCGGCGGGTGCAGCGTGTCCGGGACCCGTAGCGCGATGGCCAGCCCATGCGCCCGCGCGTCGGTTTCGAGCACCAGGCCGAAGCGCGTGCGGCCGGTGCCGATCAGGGCGCTGACGCCGGTGGTGTCGATCTCGCCGACGAAGCGGCCGGCGGTCGCGGCGTCGATCCCCATCCCTTGCAGCACGGCTGGCGTGTCGAACGTCGCGTTCTCCGTGCGGTCGGGCGCGCCGAGCTGGCCTGCGTCCAGTTGCGCGCGCAGGCCATCGGGCACGGCGAGATCAGCCCCCGGCGCGGCGGTCGCGATGACGATGCCGGTGCGGAAGATGCCGAGTTCGGGTCGTGGCGTCACCAGGCCCTTCGCCTCGGAGGCCGACACGGTGGTGAGCAGCGTCACCAGCACGTCGTCGCGCTCGCCGCGTGCGAGCTGGGCCTGCATCAGCCGCGACGGCGCCGAGATCGCCAGCACCGGCGCGCCGGTCTGGTGCTCGAACCGGCGGCCGAGCGCCCGGATCGCGGGGCGCAGCGTCGGGTCGCAGAACACCACCACGTCGGGGGCGCGGCTGGGGCTCGCGCGCGCCGTGCCCTTGCCCGCGGCGAGCGCGGCCGGCATCGCGCTTGCGGCGAGCACGAGGCGACGCGACACACGCCCCGGCGGTGGCGCCATGATGTCGGGCGGCTCAGGCATCAGCATCGTTCCATCATGACTGGCGGCGCCGGCCTGCGAGGCCGCGCGGGATGTTCTGTCGTCGTGACGGTCAGGGTCCGGATCGGCAAGGCTCAGGCCGCCCGGCCGAGATCGCGCCTGTACGCTGTCGGTGAGACCCCGCGGCGTTTGCGGAACGCCACCCCCAGCTGCGCGAGCGGCAGCCCGACAGACGCCGCCACCGCGCCCACCGGCAGGCGCGTGCCCGCCAGCAGCTCGGTCGCACGCCGGACCCTGAGGTCGGTGAGGTGGGCGTAGGGGCTGCGGCCGAGCGATCGGTTGAACGCCCGGAAGAACTGCGCCCGGCTGAGGCCGGTCAGCGCTACCAGCACCGACAGGTCGAAATCCTCGGCCAGACGGGACTGCATGTGCTCGGTGACGCGGGCAAGCTGCCACCCGGCCAGGCCGCCCTTCGCCGGCGCGGGCCGGGTCCAGGGGATGCTCGGATCAGAGAAGCGCCGCGCCAGGTGACAGCCGAGAGCGACCAGGAGGCTTTCGCGGTAGAGCCTGCCCGCCGCCGGCGCCGCGCATTCCGCGAGCAGCGCGTGACACAAAGCTGACGCCAGGGCGTCGCCGGCGCCGACGACGGGGCGGAGGCGCAGGCGATCCGGCGCGCGGTCGAACTCCTCGATCGCGATCCGCGCGAGGAAGTCCTGGGTCAGCGTGATGTGGGCGAAGTCGACCGGACCCTCGGTCCGCCACTGGTAGGCTTGCAGCGCCGGCATGATGGTCAGCGCGTTCTCGTCGACGTCGAACACGCGACGGGACCGTCCCTGCGCGCGGGTTATGCGCTTGGGGCCGCCGAGATGGATCGCCAGCACGGTCTCGGCCAAAGCGGGCTGGGTGATGCTGGCACCGATGCCGCGAAACCGCAGCAGCACGAGGGGCGGATCGAGACCGAGCGTGCCGCGGAGCGAAGGCTCGGCGAGGCCGGCGTGCCACTGGCCGGCGGCGACAGGCGCTCGGTGTCGATCGTCAGGTGCCTTCAGTCCGGTCATCATGCCACCCTGTTCGGGCCGCACGCACCGACGTTACAGCGTCCCGCCATCACCTTCGTCTCGCCCGATCCGACCCCGCGTCTGCCGCCGTCGGTCGCGATGGGTGCTTCAACCCTACCGACCGGCGGGTGGCGCGACTACCGGCAGAATCTCATCCCGGTTCGGGAGTCTCGCAAACGCCGCGCCGGCCGCGAACGCGGCCGTGACCTTGCTGGCCGGGGCGACGAAACCCGCCCGAGCGGCGTGGCCAGGCGACGCCGCCGGAGTGGTTCCGGCAAGCCGATCCCGGTGCGGCCAACAGGCGAACCAGACCTAGTCACCGACCCGATCACCGGCACCATCCGGCGCCTGCTCGGCGGGACCGGCGATGACAACCGTCTCGGCGCGGTGACAGACCTATCGGTCGGCTTTTACCTCCTGCTGCCGACGGCCTCGCTCGCGATCGCCTGCGCCAGCTGGTCGAGGAGACCGGCCAGCCCAACTGTCGGCTCTGGCGATGCGCGTGCCCGCGGGCGGCATGTGGTTCCAGGGCACGATCTGCAAGCGGCCTTCCCGTTGCGGCGGGCCTTCATTGCTGGCTGGCGCAGGTCGCTGCTGGCAGAGCGGGACGCAGCGTCGCGACCGCCTCCGATCCGCTACAGCACCCCGTCTGTAACCGCGGGGGGAACCGGCCCGAACATCAGGGCGCGTGTCACCTCGGGATGATGGAGAAGAGTGATGTCGATGGGTCGAAGGACCACGGTCGTGGCCGGGGCGATCGCGGTCGCCGCGTTGATCGCGGGGCGCCTTCGTCACGGCGCGGCGGCCGAGCCGGCGCCGGCCCCCGGCGACTACCCCGTCACCCACACGACGGCGGAGTGGCGGCATCTGCTGAGCCCGGCGCAGTTCGACGTGCTGCGCGAGCAGGGCACGGAGTACCCGTGGTCGAGCCCGCTCGAGCGCGAGCATCGCGCCGGCATCTTTGCCTGCGCCGGCTGCGCCCATGCGCTCTACGACGCCCGCACCAAGTTCGAGAGCGGCACCGGCTGGCCGAGCTTCTACCAGCCGCTCGCCGCCGCGGTGCGGACGGCCAGCGACGGCAGCCTGGGGATGGACCGCACCGAGGTGCATTGCGCGACCTGCGGCGGCCATCTTGGCCACGTGTTCAATGACGGGCCGCGTCCGACCGGCCTCCGCTACTGCATGAACGGCGTCGCGATGACCTTCAAGGAGAGCGTGTGATGCAGCCTGGAACGGGAATGCGGCGCGCGCTGCTGTGCTCGGGCGCCGTTGCCGGCGGTCTGGCGCTGGCATTCGGGGTCGCGACGATGACCGGCCGCGCCGAGGCCGGCGATCCGGGCCGGTTCGCGGTGCCGGCGCCCGCAGTGGACGCCGTGGCCGCCCCGGCTGGAACCGAGACCGCGATCTTCGCCGGCGGCTGCTTCTGGGGCGTCCAGGGGGTGTTCCAGCATGTGCGTGGCGTGACCGGCACGCTCGCCGGCTATGACGGCGGCACGCCGGACACCGCGACCTACGAGCAGGTGAGCTCGGGCACCACCGGCCACGCGGAATCGGTCGAGGTCAGGTTCGATCCGCGCGTCGTGAGCTACGGCCAGCTGCTGCGGGTGTTCTTTTCGGTGGCGCTCGACCCGACCCAGATCGACGCGCAGTTCCCAGACCAGGGCACGCAGTATCGCTCGGTGCTGTTCGTCGGCACGCCGGAGCAGCGGCGCGTCGCGGCCGCCTACATCGCCGAGCTCGACGCGCGCCACGTGTTCAGCCGCAAGGTCGCGACCGCGATCGCCGCCGATAGCGGGTTTCATCCCGCCGAGGCGTATCACCAGAACTACCTCGTCCACGATCCGGACAGCCCCTACATCGCGACCTACGACCAGCCGAAGATCGCGGCCCTGCGGCAGGTGCTGCCGGCCGACTACCAATCGGAGCCGGTGCTCGCTTTGGCCGATGCCCCGGAGGCGGGCGGCGTCACCGCGGCCCTGAAGTGACGATGCCGGCGCGACGCGAGAGAGCGACCGCGCTTGCCTCGGTGAGAGGTCCCGACGAATTTGGGCGGACGGGCGGGTGCCGCGCGGGGTCGGGTGAGG
>CAXTPV010000149.1:0-1376 GCA_964246135.1 uncultured Acetobacteraceae bacterium
GCCTGGCGGCCGCGACGAATTGCGGCGTCACGCTGTCCGACATCGACCGGTTGAGCGCATAGGCGGTGGGGGCGGCGCCGATCAGGATCAGCATGATCAGGCCGAGGCCCTTCTGGCCGTCATTGCTGCCGTGAAAGAACGACACCCCGGTGCAGGTCAGGATCAGCAGGCCACGGACGACCGGGGTCGGCGGCTGATCATTCTCGGGCGCGCGGAACAGCTTCGGGCTGCGCACCAGCAGGCGCATCAGCAGCAGCAGCAGGGCGGCGAGCACGAAGCCGACCACCGGGCTGAACAGCAGCGCCTCGATGACCTTGGTCGCCTGGTCCCACTGCACCCCCGAGGTCGCGTGGCCCGGCGGCGCCATCAGCTGATTGGCCAGTCCGACGCCGAGGATCGAGCCGATCAGCGCGTGGCTCGACGAGTTCGGGATGCCGAACGCCCAGGTGCCGAGGTTCCAGACGATCGCCGCGATCAGCAACGCGAAGATCATCGCATAGCCGGCGCCGCTGCCGGCCTGCAGGATCAGCTCGACTGGCAGCAGGGACACGATCGCGTAGGCGACCAGGCCGGAGGACAGCACGACGCCGAGAAAGTTGAACAGTCCGGACCAGATCACGGCGATCAGCGGCGGCAGGCTGCGCGTGTAGATGACGGTCGCGACCGCGTTGGCGGTGTCGTGGAAGCCGTTGACGAACTCGAAACCGAGCGCGATCAGCAGCGCGATTCCGAGCAGGATGATCGCGCCGGTGGCGACGGTCTGCGAGCCGACCGCGCTGATCTCGCCGTGCAGGTTGAGGAAGGCGTTGGCGAGGCCGCCGAGCAGGATCGCGCCGAAGACGTAGGGCTGCGCCCGGCGCAGGCTCCGCTCCGTCGAGGCGGGGCCGGAGAACAAGTCCCTGATCGAGCTGTCGCTCATGCCTGTACTCCGCGCGGCCCGCGCTTGCCGGTCCGTAGCTTGCCGGTCCATTAAAAGGGAATGGGGCAGCCGCCGGAAGGTGGCCCGCTTGGTGTCTCGAAAGCTTCACGCGTCCGGCCGCGACGTGGCACGGCCGTCACGGCCTCCGCTGATGCCTGGCGTGGGCGGCGCCGGCGAGCTCGGCCCGGATGGCGGCGGCGAGGGCGGGATTGGCGCGCCTGATCTGGGTGATGCGAAGCGCCATCCCTGGGCCCGGCGCGGGCTCGGCTTCCCACGCTTCGAGGAAGCGGAGGTCGGCGGCGTTCGCCTCGGGGCAGCCGGTCAGGGCGCGACGCAACGCGTCGGTCCTGGGCTCGATCGTGATCTTCAAGCAGACCCCCAAGCGCGGCTCAACGGCGGCGTGGGGGGGGCCGCCCCCGACCCCCCCCGCCACGAGGGGGACGGCCCCCACGGCGGG
>CAXTPV010000149.1:1386-5830 GCA_964246135.1 uncultured Acetobacteraceae bacterium
GCCGTGCCACGACCATGCGCCGCGCGCATTAGGTGTCACGGCCAAGAAGGTGGCAAATGAAGATGTGGAGAACCAAGGCATTCGGCCGGTCGCGACCAAGCGAAGAATGCCGGACTGTCCGTTTCTAATTGGTAAACGTCAAAACAAATGAGCGCGGGCTAAAATCTGGACATGACGCGACGCACAAAACGCCCGTCGCGTCATGTCATGCGTCGATCCGAGGCAGGTCAGTAGCGATAAAGGTCGTGCTTGAACGGACCCTGCGCGCCCACCCCGATATAGGAGGATTGCGCGGCGCTCAGCCGGGTGAGCTCGGCGCCGACATGGGCGAGGTGAAGGGCCGCGACCTTCTCGTCGAGCTGCTTGGGCAGCACGTAGACGCGGCGCTCGTATTTGCCGGCGGGCGCGGTCCAGAGCTCGATCTGGGCCAGCGTCTGGTTGGTGAACGAGGCCGACATCACGAAGCTCGGGTGGCCGGTCCCGTTGCCGAGGTTCACCAGCCGGCCTTCCGACAGCACGATCAGGCGCTTGCCGGTCGGGAACACCACCTCGTCGACCTGCGGCTTGACGTTTTCCCAAGGGTAGTTCCGCAGCGCCTCGATCTGGATCTCGCTGTCGAAGTGGCCGATGTTGCAGACGATGGCGCGGTTCTTCATCGCGCGCATGTGCTCGATGGTGATGACGTCGATGTTGCCGGTCGCGGTGACGAAGATGTCGCCACGCGGCGCCGCCTTGTCCATCGTGGTGACCTCGTAGCCCTCCATCGCCGCCTGCAACGCGCAGATCGGGTCGGCCTCGGTCACCACCACGCGGCACCCGGCATTGCGCAGGCTGGCGGCCGAGCCCTTGCCGACATCGCCAAAGCCGGCGACCACGGCGACCTTGCCCGCCATCATCACGTCGGTGCCACGCCGGATGCCGTCGACCAGGCTCTCGCGGCAGCCATACAAATTGTCGAACTTCGACTTGGTGACACTGTCATTGACGTTGATCGCGGGGACCAGAAGCGTCCCGTCGCGCGCCATGTCCCATAGGCGATGCACGCCCGTCGTGGTCTCTTCCGAGATGCCGCGCACATCGGCCAGCAGCGCCGGATACTTGTCGTGCATCAGCTTGGTCAGGTCGCCGCCGTCGTCGAGAATCATGTTCGGCGTCCAGCCGTCAGGCCCGCGCACCGTCTGCTCGATGCACCACCAGAACTCTTCCTCGTTGAGCCCCTTCCAGGCGAACACCGGGGTGCCGGCGGCGGCGACGGCGGCCGCGGCGTGGTCCTGGGTCGAGAAGATGTTGCACGACGACCAGCGGACCGTGGCGCCAAGCGCGGTCAGCGTCTCGATCAGCACCGCGGTCTGGATCGTCATGTGCAGGCAGCCGGCGATGCGGGCACCGGTCAGCGGTTTGGCTTGCCCATACTCCTCGCGCAGCGCCATCAGGCCCGGCATCTCGTCCTCGGCGATCGAGATTTCCTTGCGGCCCCAGCCGCTCAGGCCAAGATCGGCCACCTTGAAGTCCTGCTGCGCCATGATGTCCGGTCCCCTTGAGTTGGGGGCTTCCTAGCAGGGGGGTGGAATGGAAGGCCAGGGCGCTGCCCTGGACCCGCCGGGGCCTTTGGCCCCAGACCCCATCCATAGGAACCCCAACTTGCTGCTTCGGGCGAAGCCCATCAGATCGACATCGCCTTGCGAGGGAGTCGCCCGCCGGAACTCCGAGCGTATTGGATGGGGTCTGGGGCCAAAGGCCCCAGCGGGGTCCAGGGGCGGCGCCCCTGGCCTACGCCCGCCGCTTCGCTGCCTTTTTTGGAGCCTTCTTCGCAGGCTCGCTCTGCCCCAGGCTGCGACGGAGTGCCGCCATCAGGTCCACGACCTTGCCCTCCTCGGCGGCCTCGGCGGGGGGTGGTGCCGGGTCCTGGCCGTGCACCTTGGCGGCGATCACTTCGCGCAGCCGGGCCTCGTAGCGGTCCTCGAGATCGCCGGGCTCGAAGCGGCCGGACTGGCGGTCGATCAGCTGGCGGGCGAGGTCCACCATGTCCTCCTCGGGGCGTGAGGCGGGCACGGCGGTGAACGCGGTGTCGGGGTCGGCGACGTCGCGTGGTTCGAGCAGGGTGTGGAGCACGAGGCCGCGGCCGAGCGGGTGGAGTGCGACCGGCCGCTCGCGCCGCGCGATCACCAGGCGGGAGAGCGCGACCTTGCCGGTGCGGGCGATGGCGTCGCGCAGCACGACGTAGACGTCGATGCCGCCGCCGAAATCCTCGTCGGGTGTCACGTAGTAGCTGCTGTCGTAGTAGATCGGATCGATGCTGCCGGCGGGCACGAACTTGTCGATCGCGAGCAGTGAGGAGCTCTCGACTCGCGCGCCCTCGAAATCCGCCTCGTCGAGGGTGACGTAGCGGTTGCGCTCGAACTCGAAGCCGCGCGCGAGGTCGCCGCGCGACAGCTCCTCGTCGGTTTCGGCGTCGAGCGTCACGGTGCGGACGCGGTTGCCGGTCTTCGGGTTGATGAAGTGAAAGTGCAGTCCGGCGGTGCTCTTGTGCACGGTGTGCAGCGCGATCGGGCAGGACACCAGCGCGAGGCGGAGATGCCCGCGCCAGATCGGACGGTCGGCCATCAGGCGGGCTCCAGGGTCGGGAGGGTGTTGGCGCCGGCGGCGGCGAAGCCCTGCCAGGGGTCGCGCTTCTGCCGGGCGACGCGGGCTGGGACGGTGCCGAGATTGAAGGCGGACGGGTCGAGTTTGGCGTTGACCTCGCGCCAGGCGAGCGGGGTCGCGACCGTGGCGCCCGGCCGGGCGCGGGGCGAGAACGACGCGATGGCGGTCGAACCGAGACCGTTCCGCAGCCAGTCGATCAGGATGCGGCCGCGCCTTGGTGCCTTGCGGGTGGTGGATGCGAGGTAGCGATCGGGCGCGCGCCGTTCCTGCGACACGGCGAAGGCGCGGCACCAGGCGCGGGCGGTGTCCCAGTCGGCGGCGCCGGGGCTGAGCGGGACCACGAGGTGCAGGCCGTGGCCGCCGGAGCCGCGGACGAAGCTCGGCAGGCCGATGGCATCGAGCGCGCGCCTGAGGTCGAGCGCGGCCTCGATCACGGCGGCCCAGGCGACGCCGTCGCCGGGATCGAGGTCGAGCACCAGCCGGTCGGGATGGCCGGGATCGCCGAGGCTGGAGCCCCAGACGTGCAGCTCGATCGCCGACATCTGCGCGAGGGAAGCGAGGCCGGCGGCGTCGGTGATCGCGAGGTAGGGGGCGCGGTCATGGGCGCCCTCCTCGATCCCGGCGGGAAAGCCGGGGCTGCGGTGTTTTTGGAAGAAGCTCTGGCCGGCGATGCCGTCGGGGCAGCGGACGAGCGCCAGCGGGCGCTCGGCGATGCCGGGCAGCGCGATCGCGGCCATGCGCTGCCAGTAGGTGGCGAGGTCCTGCTTGGTGATGCCGGGCCAGAGCTCGCGCTCGGGATGGGTGATGCGGACGCCGTCGCTGGTCGCCTGTCGCGGCTTGCGCGAGCGCGACGTGGGCGCGGCGTCCTCGGGCGGATCGCGGATGATCTCGTCGGCGGATTTGTCCTCGCGCAGGCCGATGAAGGTCGCGTGACGCAGCAGGCCGGCGCCGGTGAAGCCGGTGTAGTGGATCTCGGCGACGAGTTCGGGCCGGACCCAGATCAGGCCGGCGGGGGGCGCCTCGGGGGTGATCAGGCCGGGAGGCCGCGCGGCGGGGCGTTCGGTGAGGGCCGCGGTGAGCGTGCCGAGCACCGCGTCGGTGAAGCCGGAGCCGCAGCCGCCGGCATACCAGGGGCGCCCCTGCTGATCGTGGTAGCCGAGATGGATCGCGCCGAGGCCGCGGCGGGTGCCCTTTGGCGTGGTCAGGCCGAGGATGACGAACTCGTCGCGCTGCTCGCACTTCACCTTGAGCCAGTCCCAGCCGCGGCCGGGCTTGTACGGGCTGTCGGCGCGCTTGCAGATGACGCCTTCGAGGCCGAGATGGCAGGCGCGCTCGCGCACCCGGGCCGCGTCCTCGGTGAGGTGGTCGGAGTAGCGGATCGGGCCGGTGTCGTCGCAGAGCGCGCGCAGGCGGCGCTTGCGCTCGGTGAGCGGCAGCCCGCGAAGGTCCTCGCCGGCGTCGAACAGCAGGTCGAACACGTAGAGCATCAGCCGGTCGTCGCGATGGCTGGACAGCGCCTCCTGCAGGCCGGCGAAGCTGGTGATGCCATCGCGGCCGACCGAGACCAGCTCGCCATCGAGCATGGTGTCGTCCCGGCCGAGCGCGCCGACGGCGCCGGCGATCGTGGGCAGGCGGGCGGTCCAGTCGAGGCCGTTGCGGGTGATCAGGCGGACGCCGCCGGCTTTGCGCGCCAGCAGGCGATAGCCGTCATATTTGATCTCGGTGATCCATCCTGGACCGTCGGGCGCGGCCTCGACCAGCGTCGCGAGCGCCGGAGGCACCCGATCGGGCATGCGGTGGC
>CAXTPV010000150.1:0-5699 GCA_964246135.1 uncultured Acetobacteraceae bacterium
CGATCATCGGCTGCGTGGTCAACGGACCGGGCGAGGCGCTGATGACCGATATCGGGGTCACCGGCGGCGGATCTGGCCGCCACATGGTCTACGCCGCCGGGCGCCAGGACCACACGATGAGCGCCGACGGCATGATCGACCACATCGTCGACCTGGTGGAGGCGCGGGTGGAGCGGCTCCGCGGCGAGAACGAGGGCGCCGGCACGGCGGCTTCGGGCGAGGCGATCCATGCGGACGGCGTGGCGTCGCGCCAGCATGCGGCCGCGGTGTAGCGGGGTGCGTCGCGCGGTTCGAAGTGTCGCGACGTTAAGGCAAGGGGCTTTGCCCCTTGGACCCCATCAAAGGCGGAGCCTTTGAAATCCTTTACGTCAGAAGATTAGGGCCTGGGGCCGAACGGCCCCAGCGGGTCCAGGACAGCGCCCCATGAGTGCGAAGATCAGGACGGGCCGGGGGTGTCGCGCCATCAGCATGCGATCATTCTTCCGCCTTGGAGCGCGTAAACAAATGGATTTTAAAGGCTTTGCCTTTAATGGGGTTCAAGGGGCAAGGCCCCTTGATTCTTGAGGTAGCGCCGATGGGGCAGAGCCCTCGCCTTGCTTTCTCAGCGGCCTGCTGATGGCCGGGGCCGAGGTGCAGCCGGTGCGCGGCACCCATGACCTCATTGGCGAGGACATGCGTCGCCATCGGCTGGTGGCCGAGACGGCGCGACGGATCGCCCACGGCTACGGCTTTGACGAGTGGCAGACGCCGATCTTCGAGCACACCGAGGTGTTCTCGCGCTCGATCGGCGAGGCCACCGACGTCGTCAGCAAGGAGATGTACAGTTTTCCCGATCGCGGCGGCGAGGCGCTGACGCTGCGGCCCGAGGGCACCGCCAGCATCTGCCGCGCGCTGATCAGCCATGGCCTGACCCAGAGCCTGCCGCAGCGGGTGTTCTATGCCGGGCCGATGTTCCGCTACGAGCGGCCGCAGAAGGGGCGGGCGCGGCAGTTCCACCAGGTCGGGGTCGAGCTGATCGGGCCGTCCGAGCCGCTGGCGGATGCCGAGGCGATCGCGCTTGGACGCGATGTGCTGGCCGCCCTCGGGCTCGCCCGCGCGGTCACCATCGAGGTCAACACGCTGGGCGACGTCGCCTCGCGCGAGGCCTGGCGGGCGGCGCTCGTCGGGCATTTCGAGCGCCATGCCGGCAGCCTGTCCAACGACAGCCGCGCGCGGCTGGTGCGCAATCCGCTTCGCATCCTCGACAGCAAGGATGCGGCCGACCGCGCGCTGGTGGCCGACGCCCCGGCGATCGAGCCGTTCCTGACCGAGGCCGCGCGCGCGCATTGGGACGCGGTGCGGGCGCATCTCGGCACGCTGGAGGTTCCGTTCGTGGTCAATCCGCGCATCGTGCGTGGGCTCGACTACTACAGCCACACCGCGTTCGAGTTCACCACCGACCTGCTCGGGGCGCAGGGCACCGTGCTGGCCGGCGGCCGCTATGACGGGCTGGTGGCGGCTTTGGGCGGCCCGCCGGTGGCGGCGATCGGCTGGGCCGCCGGCATCGAGCGCCTCGCGATGCTGGTCGGGCAGGAGGCGGGGACGCCGGAGACCATCGCGGTGATCCCGCTCGGCGAGGCGGCCGAGGCGGACGCGCTGCGGCTGCTGCAGCGGATACGGCGGGCGGGGATGCGCGCCGAGATCGGTTATCGCGGCAATCTCAGGCGCCGGATGGAGCGCGCCAACCGGGTGGCTGCGGTCGCCGCCGTCATCATCGGTGAGGACGAGCAGGCGCGGGGGGTGGCCGGGATCAGGCTGCTGGCGACCGGGGCGCAGGTCGAGGTGGCGTTCGACGAGGTGCCGCGCCATCTGGTTGCCGCGCTGGCCGGGCGGGGCTGACACGGCGGTAATGATGGAGGGGAGGTTCGAGGAGCGTCTCAGCCGCATCGTCGCGCGCGCCGACGAGCTCAGCCACGAGCTTTCGAGCGGGCTCAGCGGCGAGGCGTTCAACCAGGCCTCGCGCGAGCTCGCCGAGCTTGACCCGGTGGTGGCCCGGATCGGCGAGCTGCGTCACGCCGAGGCGGCGGAGGAGGAGGCGCGGGCGCTGCTGGGCGATCCCGAGATGCGCGGCCTGGCCGAGACCGAGCTTGCCGGGCTGTCGGCGCGAGTTCCGGAACTGCGGCATGCGCTTCGCCTGGCGCTGCTGCCGCGCGACGAGGCGGATGCGCGGAGCGCGATCCTCGAGATCAGGCCGGCGGCCGGCGGCGACGAGGCCGGGCTGTTCGCGCGCGAGCTGTTCGATGCCTACCGGCGCTATGCCGATCTGCGCCGGTGGCGGCACGAGACGCTGGAACTCGACGAGAACGAGCTTGGCGGGCTGCGCGGGGCGATCGCCGAGGTGTCGGGGCGCGGCGTGTTCGCGCGGCTGAAATACGAGTCTGGCGTGCATCGGGTGCAGCGGGTGCCGGCGACCGAGAGCCAGGGCCGCATCCACACCTCGACCGTGACCGTCGCCGTGCTGCCGGAAGCCGAGGAGATCGATGTCGAGGTCAATGAGGGCGACCTGCGGATCGACGTCTATCGGGCGTCGGGCGCCGGTGGCCAGCACGTCAACAAGACCGAGAGCGCGGTGCGTATCACCCACCTGCCGTCAGGGGTGGTGGTGGCGATGCAGGAGGAGCGCAGCCAGCACAAGAACCGCGCCAAGGCGATGAAGATCCTGCGGGCGCGGCTCTACGAGCAGACCCGTGCCGCCAACGCGGCGTCGAGGAGTGCGGACCGACGCGGGCAGGTCGGCACCGGCGATCGCTCCGAGCGGATACGCACGTACAACTTCCCGCAGGGACGGGTGTCGGATCATCGCATCAACTTGACTCTGCACAAGATCGACCGGGTGATGCAGGGCGAGCTCGACGAGATCATCGAGGCGTTGATCGCCGACGAGCAGGCGGCGCTGCTGGCGCAGGACGGCTGAGCCTGACACCATTGCTTGGGCGCGGGACCGGCGAGCCTGCTGCCATTTAGGCCGTCACTGTGTTATAACGTGCACATGCTGCCTGCTCCGCTCCACGTCGCGTTCGCCACCGCCGGCGCCATGCTGGTGGGGGTCGCCGTCCTCGCGGCGTTCTGGGGTTATGGCCGGCTGCTCGATCCCGGTCCGCGCGATGCGCGCCGGCTTGACCCCGGCACGACGGCCTGTCTCGGCTTGGGCGCCTATCTCGCCCTGTGCGGCGGGCTGGAGCTGTCGCAGCTGGCCAGCCGGTGGGTGCTGATCGCCTTCGTCGTCGTGGGGGTGCTGCTGGCGGCGGCCGCGCTTGCGCGCGATCGGCCGGTGCTGCCGGCGTGGAACGCGACGACCAGGAGGCTGCTGATCTTGCTGCTGATCGCGCAGCTGGTGTTCGTCATCCTTATCGTGTGGTGGCGCTTTGACAATCTCGACGATCTCCAGGGGTATCTGGTCGGGCCCGAGCGCATCCTGCAGGTGGGCAGCACCGGGCGGGACCCGTTCCTGTTTCGCCGGATCGAGGCCGGGCTCGGCGGCAGCCAGTATCTCTACGCGCTGGTGCTCGCGTTCACCGATTTCACCCATCTGCGGCTGGCCGATCTTGGCGTTGGCAGCGTGCTGCTCGGGGTCACGGTCGCGAGCCACGCGGGGCGGAGTGCGCGCGGGCTGCGGGCGACGCCGCTGGCACTCGCGGTCGCGATGCTGATCGTCGTGTTCGCGCCGGTTGCCAACCTGACGCCCGACATCTGCGGGGTCGCGCTGCTCTATGCCGCACTGATGCTGGCGCTCGACATGGTCCGGGCCGGGCGCACCGATCTGGCCGCGCATCTGCGGCTCGCGTTGCTGCTGTTCGCGCTGGTCTGCCTGCGCTCGACCTACATCGTGCCCGCGGTGATGCTGTTCGCGTCGCTCCAGGCGGCGCTGCTCGCCGGCGGCCGCCTCGTCGGGCTCCGGGCGGTGCTGTCGGCTGCCGCGATCCTGCTGCTGTGCGCGCCCTGGATGCTGGTCTGCTATCGGATCGCGGGCACGCCGCTCTACCCGTTCCTCGGCTTCGGGACGCTGACCCATGACGAGGTGGTCGGTCGCGCCACCCGCCACGTCTTCCTGCACTCGGTGGCGCTGGTGTTCGCCTACTACGCGCTCGCGGCGGCCTCGGTGCTGGCGCTCGCCCGCTCCCGTGACGTCGGCCTGGCGGCGATGGTGTTCGTGATCGTGATGGCGGGGTCGATGCTGGCCGTCCTCAGCGTCGAGCAGCTGAAGTTCACCGTCTATGCCTATCGCTACAGCTTCGTCGGCCTGGTGACGGTGCCGTTCTTCCTGGCCGTCGAGACCCTGCACCATCCGCTTCCTGCCAGGCCGCGCGTTCTGCGCTTCGCGGTGCCGGCGCTTCTCGCCGTGTTCGTGCTGCTCCTCGTCCGGCACCCGTCGGACGCGCTGCGCGCATCGACGCTCGCCGGCGCCCCGCAATCGGCGTTCATGCGGGCATTGCTGCCGGTCGATGCGTCGGACCCGGCGCAGCGCCGTGCGCTGACCGCCAGCCTGCGCGCGATGCAGGACGCGGTGCCGGCCGGGCAGCGCCTGCTGGTGCGGCTGGACGCGCCGTTCCTGCTCGACTTCCGGCGCAACCCGATCTGGGTGATGGACCATCCCGGCGAGATCGGGCCACCGCCCGGGATGCCGGCCGAGACCAGGGTCGCGGCCTGGCGACGCTACCTCGATCGCATTCACGTTCCGTTCATCGCCTACGCCTATGGTGACCAGGCCGATGATTCGGCGGCGCTCGGGACCTGGTTCATCGGGACGTTGCCCGGCCCGAGCCACTGGCAGTCGGCGATCGAGGCAAGGACCGGGGCGGTGCAGGCGATGCTGCTGCGGCTGCGCGGCCGGGCACCGGTGCTGTATGACGACGGGGCGCGCGACGTGATCGCGGTCGGCGCCGATGCGGGACATCCACGATGAGCAGGGAGGACCAGAACGCCCCGACCTGACGACCTGCTTGCCGGTATCCCGGTCGCGCGCCTGCGGATGATCGCCGCCGGCGATGCGCGGCACGTGCTCGGCCTCTGCGGTCCGCCGGGCGCCGGCAAGAGCACGCTTGCCGAGGCGATCCGGGTGGCGGTCGGCGGGAGTGCCGCGATCGTGCCGATGGACGGCTTTCACCTCGCCGGCAGCGAGCTCGTTCGCCTCGGCCGCGCCGGCCGCAAGGGAGCGCCGGACACCTTCGATGTCGAGGGCTATGTGGCGCTGCTGGGACGTCTCCGCACGCGGCGGGAGGCGGTCGTCTACGCGCCGGAGTTCCGCCGCGACATCGAGGAGGCGGTCGCGGGCGCGATCCCGGTGGGGCGTGAGGTCCGCCTGGTCATCACCGAGGGCAACTACCTGCTCCACGACGACGCCGGCTGGGGCGAGGTCCGACCGCTGCTGGACGAGGCGTGGTATCTCGAGACCGACGCGGATGCGCGCCGGTCCTGGCTGCTGGCCCGGCACGTGGCGTTCGGACGCACGATCGAGGCGGCACAGGCCTGGGTCGAGGCGACCGACGAGCCGAACGCGCGCCTGATCGCGCGCGGTCGAGAGCGGGCGGATCAGGTCATCCGGGTGACGTAGCCGGCTTGCGGCGCAGCACCGACCAGGCGAGCCAGGCGCAGGCGAGGGCGAACGTGACCAGGCCGAGCAGGCTTGCCACCGGTGCGAAGCCGGGTCCGACCAGGCTCAG
>CAXTPV010000151.1:0-5683 GCA_964246135.1 uncultured Acetobacteraceae bacterium
CCGCCGCGTTCTGGCGTGACCAGATGGCCAAGGCCCAGACTGGGATTTCGACGGCCGCGATCAAGGGCGAGGTGCACAAGGACGAGTACATGCTCAACGATCCGCGCGAACGCGCGCTCGCGGAGGAATACGCAGCCTGGCTGAACCAGGATCAGAACGATACCCGCCCCTTCACGATCGATGTCGCGACCGGCTTCGGCTGCATCTTCGGGATCCGTTATGGTCGCCACTGGACGCTGTACCTGCAGACCAACCTCGTGATGAACAAGGTGAAGTTCTACAAGCGTTCCGAACTCACGCCCCTTGACGTGCCCGGCCTCTACAAACACCCTGCACTGTCGTCTGCCATACAGCGGTCCGTGACCACAACGCCGCGACAGGTCGGCCCCTTCACCCTCGGCACCAAGAGGGTCAAGACCTACAAGTCGGGCGAGAGCTTCGTCCGGCCGATGAAGCTCATCGAGTTCTACCCCAACCGGCACTGGTCGAGCAATTTCAAGAGCGTGGTGGCACGCGGGGTCGGCTGACCCCGCGCCCGCCCTGGCGTTAACCTGACGGAAGCCCTTCTGGGGTTAAATGCGACCCGCTGCACCCGACCCTTCCGGTCGGCGCGACATTCCGGCGGAGCTCGCATTTGTTCTCCTCCTCTTCGCTGTCGGCCGTGTCAGGGACCGAACGAAGCGACGGCCCCGAACCCGCCTGGTCGATGCCGCATCTGCGCGCGACGCTGAACGGCATGGCAGTCGGCGTGATGACCTTCACCTCGGATCTGAAACCGCTCATCGCCAGCGACCGGCTGACCGTCATGCTGGGGGTGCCGGGCGCGGTCGTGCGCCACGCCACCTCGCTGCTCGATATCTTCGAGGCCAGTGCCGTGCTCACCCGGGCGGCGACGCAGACGCTGCACGAGGCGTGCATGGCCGCGATCAACGAGTCGGGCGGACATCTGAGCACGCTTGAAGTCGCCGCCGACCCGGCATCGCGCTTCTTCGCCCTGCAGATCGCACCGCTCGACGACGGCACCTGGATGGCCTCCTTCGAAGAGGTGACCGACCGGCGCGCGGCCGAAGCCAGCGCCATCGAGCAGGCGATGTGCGATCCGCTGACCGGCCTGCCGAGCCGCGAGCTGTTCCACAAGCGCGTGACCGCAGTCCTCGCCGAAATCCCGCGAGGCGGGGGCGGCGGCCAGGAGGCCAGCCTGGCGGTGATGCTGGTCGATCTCGACCGGTTCAAGGCGGTGAACGACACGCTCGGCCATCCGGTCGGCGACCAGCTGCTGCGCCTGGTGGCCAAACGCCTCCGCTCGCTGCTGCGCCAGCAGGATGTCGTCGCCCGCCTGGGCGGGGACGAGTTCGCGATGCTGATCGCGCCCTCGCCGGAGCGGGAAAATCTGGGCCAGATGGGCAAGCGCATCGTCGACCTGCTCGGCCGTCCCTATCTGATCGACGGGCATCTGGTGAATGTCGGCGCCAGCATCGGTGTCGCGCAGGCGCCGAAAGACGGCAACGACCACGACCAGCTGCTGCGCAGCGCCGATCTCGCACTTTATGATGCCAAGAACTCCGGCCGCAGCATGTGCAGCTTCTTCCTGCCGGCGATGGATGCCCGGGCGCTGGCGCGCCGCTCGCTGGAGATGGACCTGCGCAAGGCGTTGGCCCTGCGCCAGTTCGAGCTGCACTACCAGCCGCAGATCGATCTCGAATCCGATACCGTGGTCGGCTTCGAGGCCTTGCTGCGCTGGCGCCATCCCGAGCGCGGCCTGGTCTCGCCGGTCAAATTCATCCCGCTCGCCGAGGAGATCGGTCTGATCGTGCCACTCGGCGAATGGGTGATGCGCGAGGCCTGCCGGGAGGCGGCGCGCTGGCCGGATACCATTTCGGTGGCGGTGAACATTTCGCCGCACCAGTTCGAGGACACCGCGCGGCTGATCGACGTGGTGACCAAGGCGCTCGCCGCCTCGGGTCTGCCGGGCAGCCGGCTCGAGGTCGAGATCACCGAGAGCGTGCTGCTGCGCAACGAGCAGGCGGTGCTCGGGGTGTTGCACCATCTGCGCGCGCTGAAGGTGCGGGTGGCGATGGACGATTTCGGCACCGGCTATTCCTCGCTCAGCCAGTTGCACAGCTTCCCGTTCGACAAGATCAAGATCGACCGTTCCTTCGTGAAGGACCGCGCCGATGTCCAGGGCCAGAATGCGATCATCCGCGCGATCACCGCGCTCGGCGTCAGTCTCGGGATGTCCACCATTGCCGAAGGGGTCGAGACCTCCGACCAGCTCGACCGCATCCGTGCCGAAGGATGCAATTCGGTGCAGGGCTATCTGTTCAGCCGGCCGGTCCCGGTCGACCAGGTTGACCAGCTGATTGCCGAATTCGCTGCCCGGCGCACCCTCAACCACAACCCTTGACGGGACGAGAGGACGATGACCCAGCTCTACCGCGTGCTTTACTGCAGCCGCAACTGCATCTCGGGGCCGCCCGAGGCCGTTTCCGACAAGATACGCGCGATCCTCGCGGCGTCGCGCCGGAACAACGCGCGCGATGGCATCACCGGCGGCCTGCTGTTCAGCCAGGGCTGCTTCGCCCAGGTGCTCGAAGGGCCGCTCGATGCCGTCGAAACCACCTTCGAACGCATCCAGTGCGATGAGCACCATAGCGACGTGGCGGTGCTGCAGTCCGGCCCGATCGAGCAGCGCGATTTCCCCGACTGGTCGATGGCGTTCACCGGTGCTGCGGACCAGGCGAGCCCGCTCGCCGGCATCGCCCTGCCGAGCGTGTTCTCGGGGTCCCCCGGGGCCGGGGAGCAGGTGCTGGAGATGCTGCGCGGCGTGGTGGTGCGCGAGACCGACTGGCTCTCTCCCGTTTCGACCCCTTCGGCCTCCGCGGAGACCGTCTGACGCGATCTCGCGAGCCTCGCCGCCGGACCCAGACGACCCGGACCGGACGGCCGGCGCGTTGCTTGGCGGCGAGTGAAGGAAACACAAGGTTCAGCAAAAGCAAGCGCGTTCTTTTTGAAAAAAGAACCAAAAACTTTTTATCATTTAAAGCATTTTGATATTTGGAGAAATCAATCAAAGCCACGCAAAACAAATGTAAAAAAGTTTTTTGCTTCTTTTTTTAAAAAAATAAGGCCTTTCCTTCAAGAGCCGCCGAGAGCCTCCGCGATCGCCGCCTCATCGAGCCCGATCTCGCGCAGCACCGTCTCGGTATGTTCGCCGAGCCTGGCCGGCAGCCTTCGGACGCTATTAGGCGTGGCCGAGAAGCTGACCGGATTGGCGAGCAGGCTGGTCGCCCCTTCGGTCGGGTGCTCGGCCTTCTGGAAGCATCCGCTTTCTGCCAGATAGGGATCATCCAGCAGATCGGTCAGGCTGTTCACCGGGCCGTTGGGCACATCGGCCGCATGCAGGATCCGCATCCAGTCGGCGGTCGTGCGCTCGGTCATCGCCGCGGTCAGCACCGCATAGACGGCATCGACATGCACCCCGCGCGCGGCCATGGTGGCAAAGCGCGGGTCCTCGATCAGCGCCGGTCGGCCGAGCGCGGCGAACAGGCGTCGATACTGTTCGTCGCTGCCGGCGATCACGCAGATATAGCCGTCGGCGGTGGCATAGGGCCGGCGATGCGGGGTCAGCATGCGCGCATAGCCGACGCCGCGTTCGGGCTCGCACAGGCTGGCGCCTGACATGTGCTCGACCATCAGGAACGCCACCATCGTGTCCATCATCGGCACATGGACTTCCTGGCCCTGCCCGGTGCGCTCGCGGTGGAACAGCGCCATTGCCACCGCCGAGGCGAGGGTATGGCCGCAGAACTTGTCGGCGAGCACCGTCGGCACGTAGCGCGGCGCGCCGTCGCTGCCCTGGTTCACGCTGGCAAGCCCGCAGGCGCCCTGCACCATGTCGTCGAAGGCGGGCCGGTCGCGCAGGCTGCTGGTCTTCTTGAAGCCGGTCGAGGAGGCGTAGATCAGCCTCGGGTTGGCGCGTGAGAGGGCTTCGTAGCCCAGGCCGAGCCGCTCCGCCGCCCCGCTGCGTATGTTGTGCACGAACACGTCGGCGGTGCCGATCAGACGCAGCAGGGCGGCGAGCGCCGGCGGGCGCTTGAGGTCGAGCACCAGGCTGCGCTTGTTGCGGTTGAGCTGGTAGAAATAGGCCCCCATGTCGGCGGTGCGGCTGGGACCGTAATGGCGGGTCGGATCGCCTTGCGGCGGCTCGATCTTGAACACCTCCGCCCCGGCATCCCCCAGCACCTGGGTCGCCATCGGACCGAGGACGTTGTAGGTCAGGTCGACCACGCGTATGCCCTCGAGCGGCCCGCTCATCCCCCTCGCTCCTGCTGTTCGGGTGCAGCCTGTATGGGCCGGTGCCGGGTGGCTCGCAATCGGCTGCAGCCCAGCCATGAGGCGATTGGCACTCTCCTTGGGGGAGTGCTGCTTGAAATCGGCGGCGGAAACTGTCATGTCACGCCCTGCCGCTACCGGCCCGGTTCCACGAGCGGCACCGGCCAACCAGAACACAGGAAACCACAGGCATGAAGTTTCGTCCGTTGCACGATCGCGTCGTCATCAAGCGGGTGACGGCAGAGGAAAAGAGCTCCGGCGGGATCATCATTCCCGACACCGCCAAGGAAAAGCCGATGGAGGGCGAAGTCGTCGCCGTCGGACCCGGGGTGCGCAACGAGGCCGGCCAGCTGGTCGCGCTCGACTTGAAGTCCGGCGACCGCATCCTGTTCGGCAAGTGGTCCGGCACCGAGGTCAAGCTCGATGGCGAAGAGCTGCTGATCATGAAGGAAAGCGACATCATGGGCATCGTCGGCTGACCAGCCCGCGTCCCCGTCACTCTGAACTGAAAGATTGAGGATATCACATGACAGCCAAGGATGTTCGTTTTGGCGGTGAAGCCCGCGGGCGCATGCTGCGCGGCGTCGACACGCTCGCCGACGCGGTGAAGGTGACGCTCGGCCCCAAGGGTCGCAACGTCGTGCTCGACAAGAGCTTCGGTGCACCCCGCATCACCAAGGACGGCGTCTCCGTCGCCAAGGAGATCGAGCTGTCCGACAAGTTCGAGAACATGGGCGCGCAGATGGTGCGCGAAGTCGCGAGCAAGACCAACGACGTGGCCGGTGACGGCACCACCACGGCGATCGTGCTCGCGCAGTCGATCGTGCGCGAGGGGGCCAAGGCCGTCTCCGCCGGCATGAACCCGATGGATCTGAAGCGCGGCATCGACAAGGCGGTCACCGCCCTGGTCACCGAGCTTGCCGCCCGCAGCAAGAAGATCAGCACCCAGGCCGAGACCGCGCAGGTCGGCACCATCTCCGCCAATGGCGAGGCCGATATCGGCCGCATGATCGCCGAGGCGATGCAGAAGGTCGGCAACGAGGGTGTGATCACCGTCGAGGAAGCCAAGGGCATCGAGACCGAGCTCGACGTGGTCGAGGGGATGCAGTTCGACCGCGGCTACATGTCGCCGTACTTCATCACCAACGCCGAGAAGATGATCGCCGAGCTGGACCAGCCCTATATCCTGATCCACGAGAAGAAGCTCTCCGGCCTGCAGCCGCTGCTGCCGCTGCTGGAAAGCGTGGTGCAGTCCGGCCGTCCGCTGGTGATCATCGCCGAGGATGTCGAGGGCGAGGCGCTCGCGACGCTCGTGGTGAACAAGCTGCGCGGCGGGCTGAAGGTGGCGGCG
>CAXTPV010000152.1:0-5618 GCA_964246135.1 uncultured Acetobacteraceae bacterium
ATCTGGATCGCCAGCGGCTACTTCGTGCCGATGCCCGACGAGCTCCGCGCCCTGGAGCAGGCCGCCGCCCGCGGCGTCGACATCCGCCTGGTGCTGCCGGGCGTCAGCGACGTCCAGGGCGCGGTGCACGCCGCCCGCGCCACCTACGGACGGCTGCTGCGAGCCGGCATCCGCATCCACGAGCTGCGCCACGCGGTGCTGCACGCCAAGGTCTCCACCGTCGATGGCGTCTGGACCTCGATCGGGTCGTCCAACCTCGACCGCCGCAGCGCCGTGCTGAACAACGAGGTCGACGCGGTGGTGCTCGGCCGCGAGACCGCCGACGCCGTTGCGTCGATGATGCAGCGCTGGTTCGCATCCGGCGAGGAGATCACGTGGCAAGCCTGGCGCGGCCGCTCGCGCCACGAGCACATCGGCGAGCTCACCGCCCTGCTCTGGAAGCGCCTGATGTGACGTGTCACACCAGCACGCCGATGGAGGAGGCCCGACCATGATCGACCTGACCGGAATACGCGAGCACATGGAGGTGATCGGCGCCGATGGCGGCCATGTCGGCACGATCGACAAGGTCGAGGGCGACCGCATCAAGCTCACCAAGACCGATCGCGGCAGCGCCGGCGAGCACTACTTCATCCCGACCTCGCTGATCGAGGAGATCGACGCCGACGCCGTCCGGCTCTCGTTCCGAGCCGAGCTCGTCAGCCAATTCTGGGAGACCTGACCGGCGGGGAGGTCCCCGCCCTCCTGCACCGGTTCAACGCGGCCCTGCTCGCCAACGACAGCGCGACCCTGACGCTGGAGCGCTGGTGCCGCGCCAGCGCGGACGCGCCTCCCGCCTCCGTCACGGTGCGGCGCCTCGATGTTGCCGAGACGCCACCCTGCGCCGCGCGGCGCGAATCGTTGCGGGTGACCAGGGACACCGATATCCGCTACCGCCGGGTCAGGCTCCGTTACGGCGACCGGATTTTGTCGGAGGCGGATAACTGGTACGTGCCGGCCCGGCTGACCAACGCGATGAATCGGCTTCTTGAAACGACGGATCTTTCGTTCGGCCGCGTGACACAGGATCTCAGGTTCCGCCGGAGGAACTTGTCCGCCGAGATCATCTGGCCGCCCGATCTCGTCATCCCGGGCCTCCCGCCCGCGGTGCTGCGCCACCACGCCATTCTCGCACTCCCGAACGGCACCCCCTTCAGCGAGGTCGCCGAGACCTACACCGAGGCGATCCTGGAGCTACGCCCCTCATGACGATCGATGAATTCAGGTCCAGCCTGTCCAGCAGCCTCCCGCCCGCCGGCGTCGACCCTGCCCTGCAGGCGCTCTGGTGGGCGCACCGGGGTGACTGGCACCGTGCGCATGAGGGCGTGCAACAACACGAGGGCATCCCCGCCTGCGACCTGGTCCATGCCCACCTGCACCGCCAGGAAGGCGATCTCGGCAACGCGGCGTACTGGTATCGGCGCGCCGGCAGCCCGGTCCCAACCACGTCGCTGTCCGACGAGTGGACCCTGATCGCGACCGGCTTGCTCTCGCCACGCTAAGCCTCGGCCCAGCCCGCAGCTCCACGCAGGCCATCCTTACCTGCATTCACGCCTCTCGTAGAAGCGTCGAGCCGCCAGGTGTCGCTGGAAAGTCCAGAGCGTCAGGCTGTTTGAGGAACCATCGAACGAAGTGCGATGGATGATCGCGACCTCATCCATTTGATCCTGAACAAGACGTCTCAGCACCAACGCCACGCCGTCTCCGCAGTCCGGCCGCGCGCCTCTGCGCCGGGCCAGACCCGATCATCGGCCGACGTGGAGCCTAGGAACCCGGCCGTCCGGGCCCGGTGCCGTCGTTCGGCCCGTCATCGAGGTGCCGGCGTCGGCGCAGCACCAGCGTCCACAGCACGGCGACGATCAGCGCGCCGACGGCCGCCTCGATCACCACGATCACCATGATTTTGGTCCGCGGCGCCTGGGGCCCGTCATGCCGGCCGCCAAGCCGGCAACTCGTCCCGCGTTCCCTGATCGCGCAGCAGCGCCCGCAGGTGACGGATCAGCGGGAACACCTCCTGGTTCCAGTCCGATCCCTGCGCGTCATGCGCCGCCTGCTCCTGCTCGACCACGTCGCGGTCCTCCTTGAAGATGCGCTCGGTGAACAGCACCAGCAGCGGCCACGCCGCCTCCAGCAGCCCCGGGATCTTCGGGCGGCGCACCGACAGCAGCCCGAAGCTGCGGCAGCGACGCTGCTCCCGGTCGAGCGGCACGTAGACGATCCAGAGATCCATCACCGGGGTCGCGTCCTTCATCACGATCCGCAACGTCTGATACGGATACTCGGTCCGGATGGTCATGATGTCGGTGTTCGCCGTCTGGTCGTTGGCGACCCGGCGCTGGCCGAAGATCGCCGCCTCGCCGAGCGGCTGCTTGCCTCCGGTGCGCGCGAAGCTGTAGCGCGCCTCCAGCCAGTCCGGCCCACGATCATGCCCCAGGAAGCGGGGGATGATCTTGCCCATCTGGCGCCGATGCAGAAACTGATGGTTCATGTCCATCAGGTTCTCATGCATGAAGCTGTAGTGACACGCGATCTCGCGCCCGAACCGGCGGGTCAGGTAGTGCTCGTCGGCAACCGATCCGAGCGCCGGCAACGGCACGGCGGCGGCCCGCGACGCCTCGCCCGGAAACACCAGGATCAATCCCTCGACCTCGCGGCATGGATAGCTCCTGACCCCGTTCGGCAGCTTGTCCTTGCCAAGATACGGAACATCGGTGCAGCGCCCCGAGGCGTCATAGGCCCAGCCATGATAGCCGCAGCGAAGGGCGCAGCCTTCCACCAGCCCATGGCTCAGCGGCACTTGCCGGTGCGCGCACCGGTCGGCGAGCGCGAACACCGGCCCCACCTTCGGCCGCACCAGCACGATCGGCTCGCCGGCGAACGCGCGGGCCAGCGTCCGGCCGGGCTTGAGTTCGCGCGACCAGGCAAGCGGATACCAGTGATCGGGGTTCGCACCGACCCGTCTCAGGTCGCGCTCGGCCCCGCTCCCGCGATGGTCGTCGCCGATGATGTGCGCAGTCTGGTCCATCCGGTCCCCCAGCCAGGTTTTGCCCCGGACCAACGGCGCCGACAAGCGGGCGCGCCATGAGCGGATGGCGCGAGCTGCTGGAGGCAGCGGCTCTGCGCACCACGCTCCTCCTCCTCCGCCGCCTCGGGCCGCGCCGCGCGTCGGATCTCGGCGGCCGGCTCGCGCGCCTGATCGGTCCCTGGCTGCCGGTGTCCCGGGTCGCGGACGCGAACCTCGCCCGCGCGCTGCCCGGGCTCGATGCCGGCGCCCGCGTCCAAGTGATCCGCGGCGTCTGGGACAATCTCGGCCGCACCGTCGCCGAGCTGCCGCATCTCGCCTCGTTCGAGCGAACCACCAAGGGTCCGGGCTTCGAGATCGCCGGCGAGCACCACTTCGCGGCGCTGCGGGATTCCGGCCGCCCGGCGATCTTCATCTCCGGCCATTTCGGCAATTGGGAACTCGTCCTGCCGCTCGCTGCCTGGCTCGGGATGCCGGTGTCGGGCATCTACCGCGCGGCGTCGAACCGGCGCGTCGACGCCGCCATCCAGTCGCTGCGCCAGACGGCACTCGGCCCGCGGGCGGCAATGTTCCCGAAGGGCCGCGAGGGCGCGATCGCGGCGCTGCGCCACCTTTCCGCCGGCGGGTCGCTCGGGCTGCTGGCCGATCAGAAGATGAACGACGGCATCCCGGTGCCGTTCTTCGGCCGCGATGCGATGACGACGCCCGGCCCCGCCCAGTTCGCGTTGCGGTTCGGCCTGCCGATCCTGCCGGTCCACACCATCCGCCTCGGCCCCGCCCGGATCCGCATCATCATCGACCCCCCGATCATGCTGTCCCCAACCGGCGACACCAGGGCTGACGTTCGGGCTGCCATGGGCAAGATCAACGCCATCATCGAGCGCTGGGTCAGGGAAAACCCAGCCTCCTGGCTATGGCTGCATCGCCGCTGGCCAAAGGCCGGCTAGGCCGGGATCACCTTTCCCTCGCCCGCACCATCTATGCCTGTCTGGATTCATGCCTTTTTGGCCCATGCCGACCCTGGAGGAGGCATCCGTGAACACGCTGGCCATCCTCCTCGCGGTCGCCGTCATCGCGCTGGTCGTGCAGGACGCGTTCGAGGTCATGCTGCTGCCGCGCCGGGTGCACCGTCGGGTGCGGCTGGTGCGGGGCTATTATCGCGTCAGCTGGAAGTCCTGGCGTTGGCTCGCCATGCGCGTGCCGGCCAGCCGTCGGCGCGAGAACATCCTCAGCCATTTCGGGCCGCTGTCGGTGCTCGGCCTGTTCGGCGCCTGGGCCACCTGCCTGATCGGCGGCTTCGGCTTGCTCGAATGGGCGCTGCGGCCGCCTTCAGGTGCCACCGGCGGCAACACGACGCTCCCGGAGCAGCTCTACATGAGCGGCGTCACCTTCTTCACGCTCGGCTACGGCGACATCGTGCCGCATTCCGGCAGCGCCCGCCTGGTCACCGTGGTCGAGGCCGGCACCGGGCTGGGCTTCATCGCCATCGTCATCGGCTACCTGCCGGTGCTCTACCAGCTGTTTGCCCGACGCGAGGCATACGTCATCCAGCTCGACGGCCGCGCCGGCTCGCCGCCCACCGCCGTCGCCCTGCTCTGTCGCCATGCCGAGGCGGACGGATTGCCCAAGCTGGACGAGCTGCTGCGCGACTGGGAGTTCTGGAGCGCCGAGCTGCTGGAGTCCCATCTCTCCTACCCGATGCTCGCCTATTACCGCTCGCAGCACGACAACCAGTCCTGGCTCGCCGCCATCGTCGCGGTGATGGATTGCTGCGCCCTGATCCTGGTCGGCGGCACCGAGCTCGCGCCGCTGCAGGCCCGCATGACCTTCAGCATGACGCGTCAGGTCGTGGTCGAGCTGGCACGGTCCTTTCGCATCCAGCCCTCGCGCTATGACGGCGGCGACCGGCTCACGCCCGACGCGTTCGCACGCATGCGGGCGGAGTTCGAGGGCGCCGGCCTGACCTGGGACGCCGAGCCCGACGCCGAGCAGACGCTGCGCGCGCTACGCTCAACCTACGAGCCGCTACTCGACGGCCTCGCGCGCTACCTGCTGCTGCCGCTGCCCTCCTGGCTCGCCGCCGAGGACAGCGCCGATCATTGGGAGGGCGGCCATCGCGGCCTCCTCGCCCGGCGCCTGGTCGAGCAGCTGGCCTCGCCCACCACTCCGGTCGTCGCCGATGACGGCGCCAGCCCCTGGCGCAAGCTCCATCGCCGGCTGCGCGGCTAGAGCATCATCCGATCGAACGGGATCACGCGTCGGGTGAAGATGCTCGCTAAAACAACGGCTAGAGGGAACGGCCGAGCGCCCCACTGACCAGGATCAACCAACCGCATCATGCCGATCCGCCTGTTCGCCCTCGCGCTCGCCGCGTTCGCCATCGGCACCAGCGAGTTCGTCATCGTGGGCCTGTTGCCCGATGTCGCCCGCGATCTCGGCGTCACCATCCCGCGCGCCGGCCTGCTGGTGACCGGCTACGCGCTCGGCGTCGTCGTCGGCGCGCCGCTCCTGGCCATCGCCCCCGCGCGGGTGCCGCGCAAGACGGCACTGCTGGCGC
>CAXTPV010000153.1:0-5611 GCA_964246135.1 uncultured Acetobacteraceae bacterium
GTTCGTGATGGTCGTCGCCACCCTCTACTTCGGCAAGGACGTGCTGGTCCCGGTGACGCTGGCGCTGCTGCTCGCCTTCGTGCTGGCGCCGCTGGTCGGCCTGCTCCGGCGCATCCATCTCGGCCGCGTGCCCTCGGTGCTGCTCGCCGTCATCCTCGCACTCGGCGTCATCGTCTCGATCGGCACCGTGATCGGCACCCAGATCGCCCAGCTCACCCGCGACCTGCCGCGCGACCTGCCGCGGGTGGAAGCCAAGATCACCGCCGTCCGCCACAGCACGATCGACCGCCTGTCGCATCTCGCCGACAGCATCGGCCCGCACCAGAAGCATGCCCCCAGCGGCAACGCCACCGTGCCGCTCGCGGGCGAGCAGACCGAGAACGAGCCGCCGCCGCAAGCACAGCCGCAGCCCGCGGCCTCCGGCGGCTCCGGCCAGTCTCCGATCGCCACCGCGATGCACTATCTCTCGCCGATCCTGTCGCCGCTCGGCACCATCGGCATCGTCTTCGTCGTCGCCGTGTTCGCGCTGCTGCAGCGCGAAGATCTGCGCGACCGCCTGATCCGCCTGATGGGGTCCGACGACCTCCACCGCACCACCATCGCGATCGACGACGGCGCCCAGCGCCTGATCAAGTACTTCCTGCGCCAGCTCACCATCAACACCCTGTTCGGCATCGTCATCGGCCTCGGCCTGCTCTGGATCGGCGTGCCCAACCCGGTGCTCTGGGGCATCCTGTCCGCCCTGCTGCGCTTCGTGCCCTATGTCGGCTCGCTGATCTCGGCGGTGCTGCCGATGACGCTCGCCGCCGCCACTTCGCCAGGCTGGTCGATGGTGATCTGGACCGCCGCCCTCTACGCCCTGGTCGAAGGCGTCACCGGCCAGATCATCGAGCCGCTGGTCTACGGCCACAGCACCGGGCTGTCGCCGTTCTCGGTCGTGGTCGCCGCGATCTTCTGGTCCTGGCTGTGGGGGCCGATCGGCCTGATCCTGTCCACCCCGCTCACCCTCTGCCTGGTGGTGATCGGCCGTCACGTCAAACGCCTGGAGTTCCTCGACGTGCTGCTCGGCGACCGCCCGGCCCTCACCCCGGTCGAGAGCTTCTACCAGCGCATCCTCGCCGGCGACGCCGACGAGGCGCAGGACCAGGCCGAGCGCCTGCTGCGCGACACCTCGCTCTCCACCTACTACGACGCGGTGGCGCTGAAAGGCCTGCAGCTCGCCGCCAACGACGCCGAGCGCGGCGAGCTCGGCGCCGCCCAGCTCGAACGCGTCAAGGAGGTGGTGCGCCTGCTGGTCGACGGCCTCGCCGACCACGAGGACATCACCCCCCCAAACCGCCGGGACGCCCACAAGGACGAGGACGGCGACGACGGCCAGGCCCTCGCCGATCACCCCGACCCGAAGGGACTGTCCGACCACCAGCGCCGCCATCCGGCCCTGCCCGACGCCTGGCGCGGCCCCGGCGCCGTGCTCTGCATCGCCGGCCGCGGCCCGCTCGACGACGCGGCGTCGTCGATGCTGGCGCAGCTGCTCGGCAAGCACGGCATGGGCGCCCGCGTGGTCGGCTACGAGGCGGTGTCGCGCGACCGCATCAACAGCCTCGACATCGCGGGCGCCGCCATGGTCTGCATCTCCTACCTCAACATCTCCGGCAACCCCGCGCATCTCCGCTATCTGCTGGAGCGGCTACGCCAGCGCCTGCCGCGCGGAACCCCGATCCTGGTCGGCCTCTGGCCGATCGAGGACCCGACATTGCGCAACCAGGCGACCAGGAGCGCGATCGGCGCCGACGCGTTCACCAGCTCGCTCGAACAGGCCGTCACCGCCTGCGCCGAGTTCGCCACCGGCACCCGACCCGCCGCCTACGCCGCCGTCGCCGCCGCGTAGCCCCGCCTTACATCGGCGCAAGGCGTGCAACCGGCCCCGGCCATACCCGTTTTTCCGTCAGCAGGAGGCTGACCGATGGATGACCACAAACCCGCCACCCAGGCATCGCCGACCATGACCACGTCGTTCGGACGCACGGTCGAGAACAACCAGAACTCGCTCACCGCCGGGCCACGCGGCCCGATGCTGATGCAGGACTACCACCTGATCGAGAAGATGGCGCACTTCAACCGCGAGCGGGTGCCAGAGCGCGTCGTCCACGCCAAGGGCTACGGCGGCTACGGCACCTTCACCGTCACCCGCGACATCTCCCATCTCACCTGCGCCCACCTGTTCTCCAGGATCGGCCAGCAAACGGAGATGTTCGCCCGCTTCTCCACCGTCGGCGGCGAGTCAGGCTCGGCCGACACCGCCCGCGACCCCAGGGGCTTCTCGCTCAAGTTCTACACCGAGGAGGGCAACTGGGATCTGGTCGGCAACAACACCCCGATCTTCTTCATCCGCGACCCGCTGAAGTTCTCCGACTTCATCCGCACCCAGAAGCGTGATCCCGCCACCCACCTCAAGCCGCACTGGCCGCGCTGGGACTACTGGAGCCTGTCGCCCGAGGCGCTGCACCAGGTGATGTTCCTCTACAGCGACCGCGGCACCCCGGTCTCGGCCCGCTTCATGAACGGCTACGGCTCGCACACCTACTCGTTCTGGACCGCGTCGGGCGAACGCCACTGGGTCAAGTTCCACCTCAAGACCCAGCAGGGCATCCGCAACTTCACCGACGCCCAAGCCGCCAGGATGACCGGCGAGGACCCCGACTACTCCACCCAGGACATGATCCAGGCGATCGCCCGCGGCGACTTCCCGAAATGGACCTTGTTCGTCCAGGTGATGCCCGAGGCCGACGCCGACACCTACCGCATCCACCCCTTTGACCTCACCAAGACCTGGCCGCACGGCGACTATCCGCTCCACGAAGTCGGCGTGATGGAGCTCAACCGCAACGTCGAGAACTACTTCGCCGAGGTGGAGCAGGCCGCCTTCGAGCCCTCCAACGTGGTCCCCGGCATCGGCTTCTCGCCCGACAAGGTGCTGCAGAACCGCGTGCTGTCCTACAGCGACGCCCACCGCTACCGCCTCGGCGGCCCGAACTACCACCAGATCCCGGTCAACCAGGCCAAGGCCGCCCACGTCGCCACCTACCATCGTGACGGCACCATGCGCGTCGACGGCAACGGCGGCGGCGGCGTCAACTACGAGCCCAACTCGTTCGGCGGACCGGTCCAGAACGGCGGCATCCAGGAGCCGCCCTTGCGTCTCCAGGGCGACGCCGCCCGCTACGAGTACAAGTGCGACGACGAGGACTACTACGGCCAGCCCCGCCAGTTCTGGCAGAAGGTTCTCGACGACACCGGCCGCGCCCACCTCGTCGAGAACCTCGTCGCGTCGATGAGCAACCCGATGATGATGATCGACGACCCCCGCCCAATCCAGCAGCGCATGCTGCGTCACTGGTTCAAAATCCACCCCGACCTCGGCGCCGCCATCGCCCAGGGCCTCGGCCACACCACCCACCAGGCCGCCGCCGAGTAGCGCCGAGCAGCAAGCCAAGGGGGGGGGGGGCCCCCCTCGACCCCGCCGGGGCCGCGGGCCCCGGACCCCTTTACGACTTTGCGCGCGGCGGTACCACTCCGCCCCGAGAGGCCAAGCCAAATGGCGCTTGGCCGCGCGGAGATAACTGGCGAGACCGGAGCGCTGGTGTTCGATCCGAACAACGGACGTCGCCGACGGCCGATATGGACTGCTACTCGAAGGAGACCGCGGGAGTCACTCGGGACGTCATCGAGCATACAGGTGAGCTTGGAAGCCAACAAAAGCCTCCCGTATGCTTGCAACCCCACCCAGCTCCGCCGCCGCGTCACTGATGGCTCGGTATTTCAGCTCCAGAAGATGCGGCAGCTTCGCCTGGTCAAGCTCACCCACGCCTTCCTTGACGTATTGGGACAGGACGAAGTCGAGAAAGGCCTGAAGCTTCACGTCGTATTGGGAGAAGATGCTGGCCTTGCGCGTCTCGGCGCGCTCCCGCCGCGTGATCGGCGACAACGCAAAGGCGATGTAGCCCAACACGTCGTACAGGTCGCTCTTCTCGGCATCGATCATGCGTTCGATCTCGTGCAGCTGCTCGCCGCCGAAGCCCCTCTCGGCAAGGCTTCCCAGCAGGGCGCGTCGGGTATCCGGCCGGCTCCACAAGGCACGCAGCTCGTCCTCATCCTTGAACAGCGTCGGTAGCTCGCCGAACAGACGGGAGACGAACTCCGCCGCCGACATCGGCCTGCCGTCGGGGCTCCAGAAGGTCGTCGCGGTCATGTGCTGGATGACCCGCTCCTTGCCGTCGGCCAGCCTGATCCTGATCCTCCGGGGCCTGGGCGGCGGATCGTCGCCGGCGGCGTCGGTGCCTTCCCGCTCGTCGCCGGTCGGCTCATCGGGTTCGCGCCCGTCCGGCCTGGGCGTGGGGGCGACGGGCTCGGCCGGCTCGCCGTCCCACTCGGGATCGCTGAAGTGCTCGTAGGCCCGCACGAAGTCATGGACCGTGAAGTAGTCCTTGCCGTCGAACAGGCGGGTGCCGCGGCCGATGATCTGCTTGAACTCGATCATCGAGCCCACGGGCCGCATCAGCACGATGTGGCGCACGTTGCGCGCGTCGACGCCGGTCGAGAGCTTCTGCGACGTGGTGAGGATGGTCGGAACGGTCTTGTCGTTGTCCTGGAAAATGCGCAGGAAACGCTCGCCCTCCTCGCCGTCGCGGGCGGTCACGCGGACGCAGTAGTTCGGGTCGGGGCTTGCCCTCATCTGGTTGACCAGGTCGCGCACGGCGGCGGCGTGGTCCTGGGTCGCGCAGAACACGATGGTCTTCTGCGTGCGGTCGATCGCGTCCATGAACAGCCGGACGCGGTAGCGTTCGCGCTCGGCGATCTCGATGACGCGGTTGAAGTCGGTCTCGACGTAGCGCCTGCCCGCCTCCACCTCGCCCTCGATCAGCTCGTCGTCGCTGGTGTAGACGTAGTCGTCCAGCGTGGTCGCGATCTGCCGCACCTTGAACGGGGTCAGGTAGCCGTCGTTGATCCCTTCCCTCAGCGAGTAGGTGTAAACCGGCTCGCCGAAATAGGCGTAGGTGTCGATGTTGCCCTGGCGCTTGGGCGTCGCGGTCAGGCCGAGCTGCACGGCGGGCGCGAAGTGGGTGAGGATGGCGCGCCAGTTGCCCTCGTCGTTCGCGCCGCCGCGATGGCACTCGTCGATGACGATGAGGTCGAAGAAATCCGGGGGATAGTCGCCGAAGCTGGGGGCGGGCTGACCGGCGGCGTCGCGCCCGCTCATGAAAGTCTGGAAGATGGTGAAGAAGATGTTGCCGTTCCTCGGCACCCGCCCCTTCTTGCGGATGATCTCCGGGTCGATGCGCACGAGCGCGTCCTCGGGGAAGGCCGAGAAGGCGTTGTAGGCCTGGTCGGCCAGGATGTTGCGGTCGGCCAGGAACAGGATGCGCGGGCGGCGTACGGGGTCCCCGTCGCGATTCCAGTCGGTCAGGTTCCAGCGGCTCTGGAACAGCTTCCAGGCGATGTGGAAGGCGACGGAGGTCTTGCCGGTGCCAGTCGCCATGGTGAGGAGGATGCGCTGGCGGCCCTGGACGATCGCCTCGAGCACACGGCGGACGGCGATGTCGATGTAGTAGCG
>CAXTPV010000154.1:0-5604 GCA_964246135.1 uncultured Acetobacteraceae bacterium
GACGGGTGCGACGGCATCGCGAACAGCCCGTCCATCGCCGGCGCGCAAAGCAGCGCGAGAGCTCGCGACGCGTCGTCCGCCGCGAGTGTCACGCCATCATCACCGACCTCATCCATCACGCCGCCTCGTCCCCGCCGACGCAGGATAGGGTGCGACGACGTTCCGGCCATGTAACTCCATCGCGGATCGCCCCGGACCTTGCTGCGATGCTGGCGGTCGGCTCGAACGGACGTGTCGGGACATGGCACCTGATCCGACGACGGTCACGATCGCGCGCACCGCGATCGCGATCAGCAACAACGACCTCGCCGCCAACGCAAGCCTGCTCGCGGGCATGACGGCCGAGATCGGCTTGACCCGGCGCCTACGCGCCACCAGGCGACGGCACGCTGCTCGCCCGCAACGCGACACCCCTCGGCACCGCCGGCGGCGCCCGGCACGCCGCGTCTCATGTCCGCCCAGGTCGCGGGCACCCGAACCCCGCGCCCTCCCGGCGGCCTCGAAACGGACGACCGATCACGCATTCTGGACGCGGCGCCGTCTGCGGTCAGGGTTATACCGGACGCGCCAGCAGGGTGGCGCCTCGAGCCGGCGCCGCCGCGGACGTCAAGAATCTTGATTTAATTTCAAGTTCGCGGCCGCCCGTCCTCAGCCCCCGTCAAGCCCTGCCTCGCCGCCGCCAGGCATCGGCGATGGCGTCGAGGCGCCGGTCCTGCAGCGCCAGGCGCAGCAGGAGCGCGCCCAGCTTGTCGCGTCTCCTGCGTCGCCCGGCGGGTGCGTCAGGGTGGCTCGCCGAGGCAAGGAGCATCGCCGGATCGCACACCACGTCGACGTCGTAGTCGGAGACACGCGACAGCGTCCGCTCCCAGCCGGCGATCCCGATGATGCCGGCAGGGTTGCGCCCGAGCAGCTCGATCTTGATGAACGGCACGCCGCGAGCCGGCAGCGACCGCCACTTGAAGTGCGTGGGGTTGGTCGGCAGCAGCAGTGAGGGACGCAGGCCGAACGCGTCGACATGACGCGCGCCGCAATCGAGTCCCTCGGTCTCGAACGCCGCGCCGAGACCGAGCTCGCCATGCACGATGATCTCGGACTTGCTCATGGCACCGAAATCCTGCGCGAACACCCGCCGTACCGCGGGTCTTGCGAACGCGTCAGCGGTCATGACGATGAACCAGGATTGCAGATGCGTGCGACCCTCACGGCTCTGCACCATGCCCCAGGCATCAAAGCCCGCCATCGCGCGCCTGATCGGCGCGAGCGGTGCGAGCGGGCCGATGACGCTATCGTTGGCGAGCAGGATTTCGCTCGCGCCCGCGACGCAGCCTTGGCCGATCAGATGCTGCCACGCGCCGAAATCCAGCCCGCGATTGGGACGCAGATGCAGCGTCGCGCCGGCAGTCGTGATCGCCGCGCGATCCGCGGACGAAATCGGCCGCGCATCGGAACGCGCGACGTGCACCTTAAAGCCGGCGACCGCGAGCTCGGTCAGGTAGTGCAGCACATGCCGGCCGATGCGGCCCGACGCGTCATGATGCGCGAACAGGCAGACCGGCGTCGTGTCGAGCGCATCCTTTATCGGGCTGTTCGCGAAACGGTGTTCACGGCCGGGTGAGCCAGGGCGACCGGCGCTCATATTGCGTGACCTTTTGGGAAGTGTGGCAAAGCGAGCGCATCTGTCCTGATTATACGAGCAACTTCGGCAATGCCGGCAAAAGCCTCTGGTCCGACGCGAAGGCCGGGGGCTAGAAAGATCAAGAAAGGCGGATCGCGCCGAGTCGCAAGCGGCACGGTTGCTTCAGCGTCCCTTTGCAAAGGAGTATTCAGGACACATGAGCAAGGCATTCATCGCAGGCGTCATTCAGGACTCCATCGAGTGCACCGGCGTCGCCGCGAACCAGGCCGCGACCGACCTGATCGCCGCTATCGTCAAGGAACTGAAGAAGGAAGGCGGGTTCACGCTGCCCTCGTTTGGCACCTTCACGGTCCGCAAGACCAAGGCACGCAAGGCGCTGAACCCGCGCACCGGCGAGCCGGTCAAGGTCAAGGCAGGGCGCACCGTCCGCTTCAAGGCGAGCCCGAACCTGAAGAAGGCGGTCTGAGGCGCCCCCAGGATGGCGGCGGGACGGCGTGGCTGGGGCGGGAGGGTTCGAACCTCCGAATGGCGGAATCAAAATCCGCTGCCTTACCGCTTGGCTACGCCCCATATGCCGCCGGCTCTCCTCATAGGTCCGGTGCCGTCATCGCCGCAAGCGCCGGCCCGGGCACCGGCTCGTAGGCGCAGGCCTGTCCCAGGCTCGGACGTCGCACCACCACGCGTGCCAGCATCGGCAGCCGATCACGCGCGGCGTCAAAGATCCAGGTCGCGATGTTTTCCATCGTTCCAGGACCCAATCCTTCGACCTCGTCGAGCAGGCGGTGGTCAAGGGCAAGCCGCAGCCGCGTGATCACCGCCTCGACCTCGCCGAGGTCGATCAGCATGGAGCTGACCGGATCGGGTTCGCCACGCAGCACCAGGTCGACCGCATAGGAGTGGCCGTGGACGCGACGGCTCGCATCGGTGTCGATCGCGCGGTCGAGCGTATGCGCCGCCTCGAAGCCGAAGGACTGGCTGAGCTCGATCATGCGATCCCCAGCACCTTGTGCGTCTGCACCGAGAGCCGCCAGCGCGGATGCGCGAGGCAGTAGGCGATCGCTTCGCGTGTCGCCGCCGCCTGGTCCGGCCCATCCATCGGTTGCAGCAGGAAGTGCCTGAAGGCGAGGTGCTCGAACACCGACGGCGGCGCGCCTTGTTGCGGGAACACGAGCTTGAGCTCGTCGCCCGCCCGCACCACCAGCGTCGCTCCCGCCTTGGGGCTGACGCAGAGCCAGTCGATGCCGGCGGGCGGGGCGACGGTGCCGTTGGTCTCGACCGCGACCTCGAAGTCGGCCGCGTGGAACGCCGCGAGCAACGCCGCATCGACCTGCAGCAGCGGCTCGCCGCCGGTCAGCACCACGAGGCGGTCGGCGCCGCCCCCCTGCCACAGCCGCGACGCCAACGCCACCAGCGCGGACGCGTCATGGCGGCCGCCATTCTGGCCGCCGGTGCCGACGAACTCGGTGTCGCAAAAGCGGCAGGTGGCGTCCGCCCGGTCGGCTTCCCGGCCTGACCAGAGGTTGCACCCGGCGAAGCGGCAGAACACGGCCGCCCGGCCAGCGTTGAGCCCTTCGCCCTGCAAGGTCAGGAACACCTCGTGCAGCGCGTAGCGTGTCGTGGATCGGAGGGAGGTCAGCATGGTGGGGCGGACGGCGCTCAGGCCGGCGGCGGCTCATCCTCGGGAACGATCACGTCGGCTAGACCGTCGTCCTCGGCCGGTGCCTCGCGGGCATCGCTGGCGGCCGGCGAGGCGAAGGCGGCATCGAACCTGCCGGCGCGATCGAGTGCTCGATCGAGCGCCGCCATGGTCGCCGCGAGGTCAAGCGTCTCGTCACGCTCCCACGCCCGCAGCACGACCGCCCATACCGTGAGCAGCCCCTGCACCCGCAGCATGCCGCGCAGTCCCGCGGCGTCGATGCCGGCGCCGTCCAGCATCCAGCGCATGCTGCGACCGGTCTCGACCGCCAGCATCAGGGCGGTCGCCGGGTCGGCCGGCAAGGCCCGGAGCAGGGCGACCACGCCGCCACGGTGCTGCTGCAACACATCAAAGCGCCGCATCAGCATGTCGAACAACCGCTCGCGGCCGCTTGGCTCGACACCGGCACCGCCCACGAAACCGACGCCATCCGCCTCCATCAACGCCGCCCCATCGGCAAGCGCCCCGAAGCGGAGCAGGATCTCGGCGGTCGAGGCAAAGCGCGCGCGTGCCCTGTCGAGCGGCAGGCCCGCGTCACGGCAAGCGGCCGCCACGCTGAGGCTCGGCCAACCGTTCGACGCGATGCGCTCGAACGCGCTCGCGATCACCGCCTGATCAAAGGCCTGATCGTCAGGCGTATCAGGGCCGAGCCCGGTCATCGCCTCCTGTCCCATTGCCTCGCTCATCGACCCGCTCCCCTGCATCCGCCCTGCAACGCGCGACGGGCGCTCAGGACGCCAGCTCGCGTGAGCGCGAGGCCGCGGCGGCCACCGCCTGCTCGACCAGTGCCGGCCAGGCCTCGTCGCGCATCAGGACCGCCAGCGCGCGCTCGGTGGTGCCCGCCGGGCTGGTCACCGCCTCGCGCATCAGCCTGGCATCGCGGCTGTCGGCCTCAAGCATCCGGCCGGCACCGGTGAGCGTCGCGCGTGCGAGCCTGCGCGCGATGTCGTTTGGCAGGCCGGCCGCGACGCCGGCCCGCTCCAGCAGCTCGGCGAGCAGGAACACGTAGGCGGGCCCGGAGCCCGACACCGCCGTCACCGCGTCGAGCAGCTTTTCGTCTTCCAGCCAGACCACCGGGCCGCCGGCCTCCAGCAGGCGGGTGGCAAGCGGACGCGACGCGAGCGCGGATGGCGTCGCCACCGCCCCACTGATGCCGTGTCCGACGGACGCCGCGATGTTGGGCATCGCGCGCACGATCGCGCCGATGCCGCTGTCCCGGCGCATCGAGGCGATCGTGCGGCCGGCCATGATCGACAACAGCAGCGCGTTCGGATACCGCGCGCCCAGCGCCCGCAGCATGCTTGCCGCCACCTGCGGCTTGATCGCCAGCACCAGCACCGCCGGCGCGAAGCCTGGCGGCAGCGCATCGATCGACGCGACGACGCGGTGCGGCGACGGCACCGTCACCGCCGGCGCCGGGTCGATCACCACAGAGGGCGGCAGGCCGTCCCGCAGCCAGCCGGCGAGCAACGCGCCGCCCATCCGACCACAGCCGACCAGCAGCAGCGGCGGCAGACCCCCGTCGGGCGGCGAGGTCAGGCTTCTCCCGCGCACTCGAGCATGGCGGCCTCCAGCGCCTCGGCCGGCGGCTTGCCGCCCCACAGCACGAACTGGAACGCGGGATAGAAGCGCTCGCACTCGGTGATCGCGATGTCGACCATGTCTTCCAGGCTCTCGGCGGACGCGCCATGGGTGCCACGCAGCAGGATCGAGTGCCTGAACAGCGGCATGCCGTCATCCTGATCCATGCCGAAATGGCCAAACCACAGCCGCTCATTGGCGAGTGCCAGCAGCTCGTAGAGCTCGCGACGATGTGGCGAGGGCACCTTGAGGTCGAAGGTGCAGGTGAAGTTCATCGCGCTGATCTCGCGCGACCAGCTGAAGTAGAGGCCGTAATCGCACCACTTTCCCGGTGCCTCGGCCGCCATCTCGGAGTCGCTCCGACGATCAAACGCCCACTCATTGGCGGTGACGATCTGCTCCATCAGGTCGATCGGATTGGCGGCGTGGTCGGTGTGGGACAGGCTCAGGGCAGGCATGTGGGTCTCCCCAGCTGGAGGAAGGCCTTACGCGGTCACGCGCGAGGGCGCGTGCGGCAAACCGAGGGTATGGTCCAAGTGGCAGGCCCGCAAGTCGCGGCTGCCCTCGGCGCGGCGGCGCTCCTAGGTGGGGTCGCGCGGTGGCGGCCCGCCCAGGCCGCCCTCCTCGTGGAGGTCGGGCGCCGGCGTTCCACCTCGCGGTCGAACACGTGCTTGGTCCAGCCATAGAGGTT
>CAXTPV010000155.1:0-5583 GCA_964246135.1 uncultured Acetobacteraceae bacterium
GTGCTGGGCCTGCTGGCGCGTCCGGGCGACGACGAGGCCATCGCGACGCTTGCGCTCGCGCCTGACGGCATCAGGCTGGGGGCTTACCTGATCACGAGGTTCGACGATGAAGGAAATGCCATGATCAAGGCGTCGACAGCGTGGTCGGGCGTCCTTATGTCGCGGTGCAGCAACGCGACGAGGCGGACCCTGCCGGCCGGGTGAAGGCTGGCGGTCCCATCGACACGCCGCACTGGAGCCGAGGATGCACGGTATCGACGCCTTCCATCTCGCGCGGGCGCAGTTCGCCTTCACGATCGGATTTCACATCATCTTCCCGGCGTTCTCGATCGGGCTCGCGGCCTACCTCGCGGTGCTGGAGGGCTTGTGGCTGCGCACCGGACGCGCGGTCTATCTCGACCTGTTCCAGTACTGGCTGCGCATCTTCTCGGTGGGCTTTGCGATGGGCGTCGTCTCGGGCGTGGTGATGTCGTACCAGTTCGGGACCAACTGGGCGGTGTTCAGCCAGAAGGCGGGACCGATCCTCGGGCCGCTGATGGCCTATGAGGTGCTGACCGCGTTCTTTCTCGAGGCGGGCTTCCTCGGGGTGATGCTGTTTGGCATGCGCAAGGTCGGCCGCAAGCTGCATTTCGCGGCGACCTGCACGGTGTCGCTCGGGACCATGCTGTCGATGACGTGGATCCTGTCGGTCAACTCCTGGATGCAGACGCCGGCGGGGTTCGCGATCGACAAGGGCGGCCGGTTCGTGCCGAGAAACTGGCTCGCCATCATCTTCAACCCCTCGTTTCCCTATCGCCTCGTGCACATGAGTCTGGCCGCGTTCCTGACCGTCGCCTTCATCGTCGGCGGCGTCGGCGCCTGGCACCTGCTGCGCGCCCGGCGCAGGCGGGAGACGCCGCCCGAGGCGGCGAGGGTGATGTTCTCGATGGCATTGTGGATGGCGGCGATCGTGGCGCCGATCCAGATGCTGGCGGGCGACACCCAGGGCATCAACACGCTGCGCTACCAGCCGGCCAAGATCGCGGCGCTCGAGGGCGACTTCAACGGCGGACGCTACAAGGGCGAGAAGCTGTTCGGCATCCCGAACATGAAGACCCAGCACACCGACTACGCGATCGAGCTGCCGTTCGCCGGCTCGCTGATCCTGACCCACTCGCTGGCCGGCAGGGTGCCCGGCCTGAAGGACTTTCCGCGCGCCGACCAGCCCTATTCGCCGGCGATGTTCTTCACCTTCCGGATCATGGTGGCGCTCGGCTCGCTGATGGCGCTGACCGGCTTCTGGAGCCTCTATCTGCGCTGGCGCGGCACGCTCTACGACAACGCCTGGATCCAGCGCCTGGCGGTGCTGATGGGGCCGTCCGGCTGGATCGCCATCCTGTGCGGCTGGGCCACCACCGAGATCGGCCGCCAGCCCTACACGGTGTATGGCCAGCTGCGGACCATCGACAGCATGTCGCCGATCGCGCTGCCGGGCATCGCGGCGTCGTTCCTCGCCTTCGTGATCGTCTACTTCTTCGTGTTCGGCTTCGGCTTCGTCGTGCTGCTGCGGATGATGGCGGCGGCGCCGGTCAGCGGCCAGGAGGGACCGCGTTCGGACGAGCCGATCCGCACCTCGGGCATCAACCCGGGGCCGGCGCACGGACCGGAGCGGCTGACCAAGAGCCGGCCGGTGGTGGGGCTGGCGGAATGACGCCGGGCGGGCTGATGCAGCTGCCGCCGAGCGCGATGGCGCTGCACGGCGATGCGTTCTGGCTGCCGATGCTGTCGGCGGGCACCATCGCGTTCGCGGTCCTGGTCTACGTCCTGCTCGACGGGTTCGATCTTGGCATCGGCATCCTGTTCGCGCTCGAGAGCTCCGACGAGGATCGCGACGTGATGGTCAACAGCATCGCGCCGGTGTGGGACGGCAACGAGACCTGGCTGGTGCTTGGCGGCGGCGGCCTGTTCGCGCTGTTCCCGCTCGCCTACGGCACCATCCTGCCGGCGCTCTACCCGACCATCATCGCGATGCTGCTGGCGCTGATCTTCCGGGGCGTCGCGTTCGAGTTCCGGTTCAAGGCGCGGACCCGGTCGGGGCGGCGGTTCTGGGACTTCGCCTTCTTCGGCGGCTCGGTGATGGCGGCGCTGGCCCAAGGGCTGACGCTCGGCGGCCTGATCCAGGGGGTCAAGGTCGTGCACGACTCCTACGCCGGCGGCTGGTGGGACTGGCTGACGCCGTTCTCGGTGCTGTGCGGGGTCTCGGTGGTGGTGGGCTACGCGCTGCTGGGCGCGACCTTCCTGGTGTGGAAGACCGCGGGCGAGCTGCAACGCCGGGTGCGCCGGCACGCTGGGGTGGTCGCGATCCTGACGCTCGGCGCGATCGTGGCGGTCAGCATCTGGACGCCGCTGCTGCACGAGACCTATCTCAGGCACTGGTTCGTCTGGCCGGAGATCCTGATCGTGAGCCCGGTGCCGATCCTGGTCGCGGGGCTGGCGGTGCTGTTCTGGCACGGCATGCGCGAGCACCACGACCTCACGCCGTTCCTGTGCGCGCTGGGGTGGTTCGTGCTCGGCTTCACCGGGCTCGGGGTGTCGATCTGGCCGCTGATCGTGCCGCCCGGGATCGACATCTGGCAGGCGTCCAACCCGCCCAGCAGCCAGCTGTTCCTGCTGGCGGGCGCGCTGGTGCTGATCCCGACCATCCTGCTGTATTCGGGCTACTCGTACTACGTGTTCCGCGGCAAGGTCGACGCCGACGTGCATTACCATTGACCTTGACGCTGACCCCGGCATGAGAGCGCCGCGCCTGCCTGATCTGAGACGGGACGCGGACGCGCGGCCGCCGCCGCCGCTGGCGCGGATCGGCTGGTTCGTGGCGTTCTGGACCGCAGGGCTGCTGGTGACGGCGGCGGTCGCCTACGGGCTGCGGCTGATCATTTTTCTCTAGGCTTGGGCTGAAGACTGGCGGCCGGGAACTTGAAATTAAATCAAGATTTTCGCAGTTCGCGGCGGTCGGCTTCGAAGTGACGAGGCCACTCGGCCAGGAATGCCAGTATAACCCTGACCGCAGGCAACCCGCGTCCATGATTCGTCATCACGTCGATCCTGTGGTCAGGATTTGGCTCGGAAGCCGACGAGAAGGGTGTCGAGCGCGCGGGTGATGCGGTCACGGTGCTCGACCAGGGAGCCGACGGAGCGGTTAAGCGCGCGGACCGGGATGCTCGCGATCGCCTGGGTCACCAGGACGCAGGACTGGCTCCTGATCCCGAGGACGGGATTCTTGCCCGGCATCGCATGCACATCGAGGCGGGGCATCAGAATCGCCGATAGGCCGCAAGCGGCAGGCTGTGCTCGGCGACGTGGGTGTTGCACGCGTTCATGGCGTCCCGGTTCTCGGCCAGCCAGCGTTCGCGCCGGCCTTCGGCGACGGCGAGCCCTCGCTCGCAGGCCTGCGAGAGGTTCACGCCCATCGCTCGCGCTTCCTGCAGGAGGGCGTCGGCAGGGTGACGTTGGTGGCGCGGCGTTGCTGCGAGGCATGCACGGACCATGGATGTGAGCGTGCACGTGGCAAGGCGCCTGTGTCCAGATGGGTGTACGCCCCCTCTGCCGAGAGATACGCGATGATATCTCCGACCTTTTGTACTGTATGCGAGAGGTCGAGCACTTCCTTGCCGAGGAAGAGGTTGGCATGAAGCGGGACATCGACACGGACCTGATGCCTCGTGTTCACCATGCGCACTTCCTCCAATCGCCTTGCGTGAGCGCATTGTCGAGCACGTCTTCGTCGGAGACGCTTCGCGCCGGCCCTGGCAACGTCGAGTGACGAATGTCGAGGTTCTACGGTCGGAGTTCGACGCAGGCGGCTATGACCTGGTGATGAGCCACGGCACGACCGTTCGGCATATCCAGTTCAAGACCGCAACGGTGGGTCGCGAGGTCTCGAACACCAAGGCCAACCTCAAGCTGCTGGACAAGCCGAGCGGTCGCGTCCTCTGGATCTGGTGACGACCGGGTTGGAGCTGCAACCCTACCTGTGGTTCGGCGGGATGCCGGGTCAGCCTCTCCCCGACGTCAGAGCCATGCAGGTGGCCCGGCATGCCAAGGCCGATGCCCGTGGCATCAAAGTCGCGCGGCCCGATCACCGGCTGATCCCTCGTAGCCAGTTCGAACGGCTCGGCTCGGTCGACGAGGTTCTCGATCACCTGTTCGGGTCGCTGCCATGACTCGGCTGGTCGCATCAGCGTCGACCATCCGCAGCTCGCATACCCGCCGCGCCCATGGCCGCGCCGTCACCGATCGCACCGTCCTCGCCGGCTTGCATCCACCGGGCGACCGCGGTCGTGTCGCTACTGCTGGGCACAATCGGGTGGGCCGGCCTGCTGGTGCAGGGCCTGGCGGGCGGCGTCGAGTTCGCGCTTGAGCGCCGCCACTTCGGCCTGCAGCTCGTCGCGGGTCGGCAGCCTGGCCTCGACCTTCTGCACCTCGCTGGCCGCGAGCACCGGGCCGAGCACGCGGGCGGCGTGCTCGATCACCGCCACCGCCTCGTCGATCGGGTGGCCGGCCAGCCCCGCCTCAAAGGTCCGGGCCTCGAAGGTTCGGGCCTCGAAGCTCCGGGGAGGCGCTTCGGCGCCGCCCGCCTGACGCGCGGAGAACTCCGCCATCATCGCCTCGAGATAGCCGGGAACGATGCCCTGCAGCGCGCCGCCATAGAACCCGATCAGCTGGCGCAGGAACGAGGTCGGCAGGATCGACCTGCCCCTGGTTTCCTCGTCCATGATGATCTGGGTCAGCACCCCCCTGGTGATGTCGTCGCCGGTGCGGGCATCGTAGACGACGAACTCTCGCTCCGCGCGGACCATGAAGGCCAGGTCGTCCAGCGTGATGTAGGTGGAGCTCTCGGTGTCGTAGAGGCGCCGGTTGGCGTATTTCTTGACGACGACCGCGGCGCGAGCCTCGGCCATCGGGCGGAGACTGCCTTGCCTGCTCTCCAAAGCTGTCATGCGGATGACGAATGGGCAAAACGGGGCGCCGGGACAAGGGGAGAAATCGATGCCGGCACCGATTTAACGCCGTCCGCGCCGCCACCAAGGCGCATCAGCCGCGGAACCGGTCCTTGCCGGCGCGGAGCCGGGCGAACGCCTCGACATCGGGCGCGCGCAGGAACGGGTTGGCCCGCTTCTCGTCGCCGAGACGCGACGGCAGCGTCGGGCGGCCCGCTTGCCGCTGCCGCCCGACCTCGCCGGCGCGCGCGACCAGATCGGGGTTGTCGGGATCGACATGCAACGCGTAGGCGGCGTTGGACGCGGTGTATTCATGGCCGCAGGCGACCAGGGTCGCGTCGGGCAGCGAGGCGAGTCGCGCCAGGCTCGCGAACATCATCGCCGGCGTGCCTTCCAGCAGCTTGCCGCAGCCGAGGCTGAACAAGGTGTCGCCGCAGGTCAGCACGGCGCCGTCCTCGAAGAACAGGCTGACATGGCCGACGGTGTGGCCCGGCGTCTCGATCACCGCGCCCTTAGCGTCGCCGACGCGCACCGTGGCGCCCTCGCCGACCTCCTGGTCGTGGCGCGGCAGCCGGGGGCGGTCGGCGGCGGCGCCGACCGCCAC
>CAXTPV010000156.1:0-4413 GCA_964246135.1 uncultured Acetobacteraceae bacterium
GGCACTGAGGGCGGGGGGACCGAAAGCGGCGGCCGGATGCCGGGCGCGTCCTGGCCGAACGGGGTGGCGATGGCGGTCTGGTGGCCGGACAGATCGTTCATTGGCGCTGAGGAGCACGCTTGCCAGCGATCGCGTCAAGCCGGCCGACCGAACCGGCGCGTGGGTCCGGCGTCAGAGCGGCAGGCCAGGCAGGCGCTGGCTGGTGCGGATGGTCTGCAACGTCTGCACCCGGGCGACCAGGGCCAAGCCGGTCAGCGCCTGGGTCAGGCGGTTCTCGTGGCCGGTATCGCGCGCCACCAGGCGGAGCAGGAAGTCGCCGCCGCCACGTATCATGTGGCACTCGCGGACCTCCGGCCAGTGCGCGACGACGCCCTCGAACTCGGCCAGCGCCGATTGCTTCTGGGTGTCGAGGCCGACCAGCGCGAAGAAGGTGATCGGCCAGCCGACCAGCCCCTGCTCGATCTCGGCCGCGTAGCCGCGCACGATCCCGGCTGTTTCCAGCCGGCGCACGCGACGGAGGCATGGCGGCGCCGAGATGCCGACCCTTCGCGCGAGCTCGACGTTGGTGATGCGTCCGTCGTGTTGCAGTTCGCGCAGGATCCGCCGGTCGGTGGCGTCGAGCTCGTCGCCGGCGGTGTCGTGCGCCGCCGGTGGCCTCGGAAGCGGTCCTGACGATCTCGGCACCGTGCGCCACCCTCCCGGAAGTCGCGCGGCAATCTAGGACGCGACGGCGCGGCGGCCAACGGCGGCGGGCCGCGCTTGTCTCGCGGGCCACGCTTGTCTGGTCGGCGGGTGGGTCCGATATCCTGGGCGCCATGAGCACGACACATCACACCGACCTCCTCGTCATCGGCGCGGGTCCGGCGGGCTACACGGCGGCGATCTACGCGGCGCGTGCCAGCCTGCGACCGATCCTGCTGGCCGGACTGCAACCGGGCGGCCAGCTCACCATCACCACCGAGGTCGAGAACTATCCGGGCTTCGCCGAAGCGGTGCAGGGTCCGTGGCTGATGGACCAGATGGAGGCGCAGGCGCGCCATGTCGGCACGATCATCGTCCACGACCTGGTGACCGAGGTGGACTTCACTGGTGGCGGGCCGTTCCGGCTCACCGGGGATTCGGGTGACGTCTACCTCGCGCGGAGCGTGGTGATCGCGACCGGCGCGCAGGCGCGCTGGCTCGGACTGCCGTCGGAGAAGCAGCTGCAGGGCGCCGGGGTCTCGGCCTGCGCGACCTGCGACGGCTTCTTCTATCGCGGGCGCAAGGTCGCGGTGGTGGGCGGCGGCAACACCGCGGTCGAGGAGGCGCTGTATCTGACCCATCACGCCGACCGCGTGACCCTGATCCATCGGCGCGACCGGCTGCGGGCCGAGAAAATCCTGCAGGAGCGGTTGTTCGCGCATCCGAAGATCGAGGTGGTGTGGAACGCGGCGGTCGACGAGATCCTGCCGACCGGGACGCCGCCGGTGGTGGGCGGCGTGACGCTGCGGGATTTGCCGACCGGCACCACGCGGACGCTGCCGGTCGACGGCGTGTTCGTGGCGATCGGGCACACGCCGAACACGTCGATCTTCCGTGGCCAGGTCGAGCTCGACGACGAGGGCTACGTCGCGACGGTGCCGGGCAGCACGCGGACGTCGGTGCCGGGCGTGTTCGCGGCGGGCGACGTGCAGGACAAGATCTTTCGCCAGGCGGTGACGGCGGCCGGCAGCGGCTGCATGGCGGCGCTGGAGGCGGAGCGGCACTTGCAGGCGCTGACGATGCCGACCGCGATGGCGGCGGAGTAGCCTACGTCCGCAGCAGCCGCAGGAAGCCGCGCAGCCTGGCGACGAACAGCTCCGGTTGGGCGAGTTGCGCGTCGTCCTGCGGGGTGATGCCGCGACGCAGCACCGCGATGCCGCGCTGCGCCAGCGCCTCCAGGCCGGCGGCAAGGGCAGGGTCGTGTTCGACCGCGATGGCGAGATCGGCCTTGGTGAGCCGGAACGCCTTGACCGGGGTTGACGCAGTCGCGGTGATGGCGAACGGCGTGCCGGTGATCAGGCCGATCGCGCCGAGCGTCTCGCCTGGGCCCATCCGGTAGATCACGCGGGGCGTCGCGTCGGCCGGCGCGCCGGGCTCGTCCTCGGTCCTGGTGAGCTCGACCACGCCGGAAGCGAGCAAATAGAGCGCTTCGGGAACATCGTGCTGGCGGATCAGGGTCTCTCCGGGCTGGCGGATGACGGCGACAAAGTGGGTCGCGAGCTGGTCGCGATGGGAGGGCCCGACGACGCTGAACAGGTCGGATCGCTCCAGCAGTTGGGCCGGGGTCGGCGGCTCCAGCACCGGCAGCGAAGCCGCGCCGGGCACGCCAAAGCCGATGCCGTCATGGGACAGATGCCGGTGGACCTGGCTGAACAGCTCGGTGCGGGCGGCGATCAGCAGGTCGCTCGAGGCGACGAAGAAGCTGATCTCGTAGGCCGAGCCGTCGCCATGCAGGCCGACGCAGGCGATGGCGGGCGCGGGGTCCGCGAGCGCGATTCGGCAGGTGCGGACCGCGGCGTCGAGCGCCCGCAGGCAGTGCTGGGGCGATGCCCGGGCGTCGAGGTTCACCTTGATGGTGTCGCCGCGGCGCTGGGTGGGGGCGCTGCGGTTGACCAGGCGCGCCTTGGCGATGATGCTGTTGGGCACCACGGCGACGTCGTTGTGCTCGGTCACGATCTGGGTCGAGCGCCAGCTGACCTGGATCACGTGGCCCTCGATGCCGCCCTCGACCCAGAGCAGGTCGCCCGGCTTGTAGGGCTTCTCGAGGCCGACGGCGATGCCGGAGAACACATCCGACAGCGTGCTCTGGAGCGCCAGGCCGAGCACGATGGCGATCACGCCCGACGTCGCGAGCAGGCCGCGGATCGGCACCGAGAAGGCGAAGGCGACGATCGCGAGCAGGGTCGCGACGTAGATCGCGCCGGCCACCAGGTCGGACACGATGCGGGTCTCGCGCGGCCGGTTCTCGAGCACCACCAGCAGGCGCACGACGCCGACGGCGACGCGGCCGAGGAGGAGCCACCAGCCGGCGTCGATCAGCTGTTCCCAGAGGCGCTGGCCGGGATGGCCAGGGTCGAAATGCGGCTGCAGCGGCGAGCCGAGCGTGCGTTCGATCAGCACGGTGAGTGCCACGAAGGTCGCGATCCGCCAGAGCATGCGCTGCCAGACCAGCAGGTGCCGGCGCAGCCGCGGCACCAGGACGGCGCCCAGCAGCAGCGCCGAGAGAAGCAGGAGGTGGCGCGTGGCCGGGTTCATGGCGGATGATTACGCGACCGTGGTCATGCGGTCCAAGGCGTCGTTGGGGAGGATAGCCGAGGTCTCTCGGGTTGCATATTAGGTGCACTGCAACACGGCAGGTGGTCAGGTTGGCAGGATGTGATCGGCGCGACTAGGCTGCCGCCCACACAAGCTCGGAGATCATCGTGTTTCCCGCATGACCCCTGATCGCATGTGTGATGGTGGCGATGCTGATGACGTCATCACGATGGTTCCGCGGGGCGGATGTCCCTCCGGCGGCGGGGGCAAACGCCGCGTCCAGGCTCTCGACGGGCTGCGTGGCTTTCTCGCGCTCTCGGTGTTCTTCCAACATGCCGGCGAAAGCAGGCAACTTCTGCTGACCGGGGCCTTCGGGCTTCCGGCGACGGCGCGGTTTCTCACCCTCCTCGGCCCGCTCGCGGTCGCGATGTTCTTCATGATCACGGGTTTCCTGTTCTGGGGAATGGTGATCAGGGAGTCCGGGGCGCCCAGGTGGGTCGATCGCTACATAGGACGCATCTTCCGAATCGGGCCGCTCTGTTTCGTCGCGGTTGCGGCGATGCTGATGGTTGTCGCTCTAGAGAAGCCGTATCTTTCGGTGCCGCCACGTCAGCTGGCGCGGGAACTGGCAAGCTGGCTGCCGCTTGGCCTCACCGGCGCCGGGTCGAGCGTCGACGGCGTCGCGACCTGGATGTCGCTCTGCAACGTCACGTGTACGCTCCAATACGAGTGGAAGTTCTACCTCGTGCTGTTTCCGCTCGCGCTGGTCGGCGCGCGCAGGCATCTGTCATTTTCCCTGCTCGTTCTCGTGCCGACCGCGGGCTTCGAACATGTGACGAGGGGTCATGTTGATGATTGCGCATTTCGATCCGATCAAGCCGATCTTCCTGGGAAGTCCGATTCGTTTCTGGATCGTGACTCTCGCCCTGAACCTGATCCTGGTGATCGTGGCGCATGTCCTGGTTGGACTTTTAGGCATCCAGCTGGGTGAAGCGGCCGCTAGACGCCTTGGGACGGAAGGCCGACTTGATTAATGGAGGATTAATCAAGTCGTCGTAGCGTTCAAGAACAGTCTCGTTCGCCAAGGACTCGGTCTGTCCCCAGCAAGAGTCAACCCAAGCCGAGGGGTCCGGGGCC
>CAXTPV010000156.1:4423-5573 GCA_964246135.1 uncultured Acetobacteraceae bacterium
GGGGGGGCGCGCCCCCCCCCCCCCCCCCCCCCCGGGGGGCCCGGGGCCCCCCCCCCCCCGACTTGCTTCCCCTATCCTTCGCCGGTCAGGTTGCGGCGGCGGATGGCAGCGCCGAGGATGTCGCCGAGCGAGGCGCCGCTGTCGGACGAGCCGTATTCGGCGACCGCCTGCTTGTCCTCCTCGACCTCGCGACCCTTGATGGTGAGCGTGACCTTGCGCGACGCACGATCGACGCCGACCACCTTGGCATCGACCTTCTCGCCGACCGCGAACTTCTCCGGACGCTGCTCGCCCTTGTCGCGGGCGAGCTCGGCGCGGCGGATGAAGCCGGACAGCACGTCGTCGATCTTGACCTCGATGCCATTGGGCTGCACCGCGGTGACGACGCAGGTCACGACCTCGCCCTTGGTGACGCGGCTGAGCGAGTCGGCGGCGGGGTCGTCCTGCAACTGCTTGATGCCGAGGCTGATGCGCTCCTTCTCGACATCGACGTCGAGCAGCTTGGCCGACACCACCTGGCCCTTCTCGTAGGCGGCGATCGCGGTCTCGCCGGGCTCGTCCCAGGACAGGTCCGACATGTGGACCATGCCGTCCATGTCGGCGGACACGCCGACGAACAGGCCGAACTCGGTGATGTTGCGTATCTCGCCCTCGATGGTCGAGCCGACGCGATGGTCGTCGGCGAACTGCTCCCACGGGTTGCGCTGCACCTGCTTCAGGCCAAGGCTGATCCGGCGCTTGGAGCTGTCGACGTCGAGCACCATCACGTCGACCTCCTGCGAGGTGGACACGATCTTGCCGGGATGGACGTTCTTCTTGGTCCAGCTCATCTCCGACACGTGGACCAGCCCCTCGACGCCGGGCTCGAGCTCCACGAAGGCGCCGTAATCGGTGATGTTGGTCACGCGGCCGGTGTATTTGGCGCCGGGCGGATATTTGAGTGCCACACCATCCCAGGGGTCGGCCTCCAGCTGCTTCATGCCGAGGCTGATGCGCTGGGTCTCGGCGTTGAAGCGGATTACCTGCACCCGGACCTGCTGGCCGATCTGCAGCGCCTCGTTGGGGTGGTTGATCCGCTTCCAGGCGATGTCGGTCACGTGCAGCAGGCCATCGACGCCGCCGAGATCGACGAAGGCGCCGTAGTCGGTGA
>CAXTPV010000157.1:0-5568 GCA_964246135.1 uncultured Acetobacteraceae bacterium
GGGCGCGAACGACCTTGCGATGCTGCGGGCGGCCGGGCTCGCGATCGCGTTCCGGCCGCGCAAGGCGCTGGCGGAGGCGATCGCCAACCGGATCGAGCATGCCGATCTGCGGGCGCTGCTGTTCGCGCAGGGGTATCGGGCCGAGGAGATCGTGCCGGCGGGGTAGGGTCTGGGCCGAGGCGCCTCGGGCGGTCAGTGCCGCTCGTGCGGCGGGGTCAGCGGCACCGGCACGTAGCGGGTGCCGTCGGCGTCCTGCACCAGGATCAGCACGCTCGCCTTGCCGGCGTGACGGGCGCGAGTGATCAGCGCGTCCACCTCGTCAGGCGTCGACACGTCCGATTGCTGCACCTCGAGCACGACGTTGCCGGGCTTGAGGCCGCGATTGGCGGCGATGCTGTTTGACGCGACCGCGGTGACCGCGACGCCCTTCTGCTCCGATCCGAGCTGGTATTTCTTGCGCAGCGCATCGCTGAGCGGTGCCAGCGTCAGGCCCAGGCCGGCGATGCTGCGGTTTGCGTCCGGCGCCTTCGGGGCCGGAGCGGGCGCGGGCGCCGCGGTGTCGTCTGGTAGTTCGAGGACGGTGAGATCGACGGTCTGCCGCTTGCCGTCGCGCCAGATCACCACCGGCACGTGCTGGTCGATCGCGGTTTCGGCGACGATCCTCGGCAGGGTCCGCATCTCGTGCACCGCGACGCCGCCGAAATCGAGGATCACGTCGCCATTGCGCAGCTTGGCGGTGGCGGCCGGCCCCTTCGGATCGATGCCGGCGACGAGCGCGCCATCCGCCGGCTGCAGGTTGAGGCTCGACGCGATGTCTGGCGTCACCGCCTGGACGCGCACGCCGATCCAGCCGCGCCGGGTGCGGCCGTAGCGACGGAGCTGGTCGATGACGAGCTTCGCCTCGCTCGACGGGATGGCAAAGCCGATGCCGATCGAGCCGCCGGAGCCGCCGCCCGGCGAGTAGATCAGGGTGTTGATGCCGATCACGTGCCCGTCCATGTCGAACAGCGGGCCGCCTGAGTTGCCGCGATTGATCGGGGCGTCGGTCTGGATGAAGTCGTCATAGGGGCCCTGCTGGATGTCGCGGCCGCGGGCCGAGACGATGCCGGCGGTGACGGTGCCCCCGAGGCCGAACGGGTTGCCGATCGCCAGCACCCAGTCGCCGACGCGCGACGCCTCGCTGTCGCCAAACGCCACCGCCGGCAGCGGATGATCGGGCTTGACCTGCAGCAGCGCGAGGTCGGTGCGGTCGTCGTGGCCGAGCAGCTTGGCCTTGAGCACGGTGTTGTCCTGCAGGGTCACGGTGATCTCGTCGGCGCCGGCGATGACGTGGTTGTTGGTGACGATCAGCCCTGACGGATCGACCACGAAGCCGGAGCCGAGGCTCTGCAGGCGACGCGGCTGATCGCCGCCATCGCTGTCGCCGCCGCCGCCATGCTGGCGGTTCATGAAGTCGTGGAAGAACTTCTCGAACGGCGAGCCGGGCGGGATTTGCGGCGAGGGCGCGTCCTCGTCGTCGTCGGGCACGGTCGCGCCCGGCTTGAGGGTTTCGGACGACGAGATGTTGACCACGGCCGGCAGCAGCGTGGCGGCGAGGTCGGCGAAGCTGCTTGGTGCCGGCCGCGCGAGCGCGACCCCGGCGATGATCGCGTGTGTCGGGGCGACCATGGCTGACAGCAAGGCGTTGGCGAACGGGGGTGCCACGAGGCAGGTCGCCGCCAGCGTCAGCGCGCGCGACGATCCGAGACTGAACATCCGACGATCTCCGTATGGGCTCGCTTTGAGTGAATGACCCCGGGAGGCCGGTCCGGCAAGCCGGGACCGCTTCGTCGCGGCGGCTGGGTGTCGCGTCGTCGCCGGCGGGAGAGCTAACTTGATTAACGAGAGATTAATGAAGTTGTTGTAACATCCGAAGGTAGGCGTCCCCTCTCTAGGGGATCGGTCTGTCCCCAGAGAAAGTCAAAGGCCCCAGCGGGGTCTAGGAACAGCGCCCCATAAGCGCGAAGACAAGAAAGGCCAGAGGTTTTACCTCATCGATCCGCTTTGCGGCTCGACCCGTCAGAGGCGAAGCCTTCGAAATCTAGGATGCCGCTTGACCGACATGAGGATACCGGAGACGGATGAGTCGGTCGCCGCCAAAGTCAACCGTGGAGCGTTCCCCGCGTGGTTCCTGTTCGCCGTCATGCGCGCGATTGGCTTACATACGTTGCGGGTGGAGGATCGGTCTTAAAGAAAGAGTGGAGATTGGCTGCGTTCTGGCTAACAGCATTTTTGGCAGTCATAGGCCTATTCGCCTATTCGGAACGGTTTCAAAAATGCATACACGAGCGCAAGTATCACAAAACCTATAACCGCCTCCACAATAGTGGGTCCCTGGTAGTCCACAGCATCGTTAGGTTTAGACTTAATGTCGCCTGTGCGGCTGATGACAGCGACGTCTTTGTCGTGCTGTCCGGTTTGGCCGTAGCTATCTTTACTTTTACATTGTGGAGATCTACTCACAAACTCTGGACTTCTGCCGAGAAGCAGTTCACAGCATTCGAGGTTGCCCACACTCATGAGGTTGTGGTTGCCGAGCAGAATAAGAGGCTGGCAGATAGACAACAACTGACCGCGGAGAAACAAACCGTAATAGCTGACACCCAACTCCAAATCACCGATCTCCTAGAGAAGCCTTTGCTGGTAGTCCAAGAATTTGGCATGGGGAGGGTCGGGTATGCCGATTCTGACAAGCTTATATTCCCGGAAATCACGCTTAGGTTCCGGAATCTTGGGCGATCCGCTGCGATTGTTACGGAGTCTCACGTCGCTATTGTAGTCAGCTCCTTTCCCCCGATCCGCGTGAAAGGACACAATGACTACTACTTCACTGAGATTGGCGGTACTTTGCTCCCCCGCACGGCGTACATTATAAGCAGGTGGCCAGATAACGTCCTCGCCAACGGCGACTTCGTCCCTTGGACCAGCGGAGGCACACAACTGATCGAGCCTCAAGCCATCGGGATTGCAGACGGCAGTCAAAAGGTCTGGCTTGATGGATTTATCATTGACGAAGACACATCGCAACGTGAGCGGCAAACTCATTTTAGGTGGATTTACCATCTGGAAACCGATTCGATGATACCGGAAGGACCAGCGTTCAATTACTACATTTAGGACGATTTAGCCGCCTGCCGCCAATGCGCCTGCCAATAACGCTCCCCGAAGGCCACTCACCGCTGCTTACTCCTGCCAATTCGCTGCAACCGCCCGATCGGAAATTGCAACCAGAGGTGGCGCGTCGCGGGTCATTAGAGCAGGGTTGCCTTTGTGGCGGGTACTACCTGACACCGGAAACTTCTCCCTTAAAGATCGTCGGCCTGCGATCGTCCTCTCGCGTTGGAGCAAGGAAGCGAACGGATTTCAAAGGCTTCGCCTTTGATGGGGTTCAAGGGGCAAAGCCCCTTGGCTTCTTTATGGTAGCGCGTGTGGGGCAGCGTCGCCGAACTTCCTGGCGACGGATCAGGGCTGCAGGCCGCCTCGGCGCAGGATGTCGGCCGCGACCGCTTCGCCGAGCAGGCAGTAGCCGAAATCGCCCATGTGCATGCCGTCGGGCGACAGGCCTTCGAGACCGAGGCCGCTCTCCTCGGCCCAGATGCGCATCAGGGCGTAGCGGGGGAACACCGGCAGCGCGTGACGCTCGCCGAGCGCGCGCACGGTCTGCAGGAAGGGCGGGAAGGCGGGACAGGCCTCCAACGCGATGCAGCATTGCGGCTCCATCAGCACCACGTCGGCGCCACCCGCCCGGAAGCGGCAGATCCCCTCCTCCAGCAGCTGCTCGAATCGCGATCGCGGGACGCCCTGGGGTGCGTCGTTGCTGCCGGCCTGCAGGATCACCAGGTCGGCGCGGTCGTGGTCGACGGCGGCGAAGCGGGCCGCCATCCCGTCGATGGTCTCGCCCGAGACGCCGCGATTGACCAGCAGGACGCCGCCAGGCACCTGCCGCCGCAACCGGTCGCGCATGATCGCGGGGTAGCTGGTGCGCTCGGGGTCGGACGCGCCGTAGCCCTCGGTGGTGGAGGACCCGAACACCGTCACCCGCAATGCCGATGTCCCGGCGTCCAGGTGTTCCGCGACCCGAGGCAGCGTCACGTTCATGCACGCACGCCGTTTACAGGCTCGCCGGCGCGTCCGTCCACCCGCCGCTCGCGCCGCCGGAGCGCCGATTTGCGCCGGTCGAGCAGCGTCGCCAGCGCGAACAGCAGGCCGATGCCGCCGGCGTTCACCGTGAGCTGCATCAGCGCGCCGTCGCCCAGCGCGTCGAAGGCGAGCTTGGCGACGAGATCGATGAAGGTCCCGAGCGCGAACACCTCGAGCGAGTGCCGGCCAAGCAGCGCCAGCGCGCGTCCGGGCGGAGTCGCGGTCAGGCGTCGTGCCAGCGGGCTCGATGCCACCAGGTAGAACATCGCCAGCACGTCGAGCAGGCGAAGCGGCGCGAGCGGGGTCTTGCCCGGCGCCGGCAGGTCGAAGGGGGCGAGATCGGGCAGGCCGTACATCGCGTAGGGAAACGCCTCGATCGCGGAGAAGCCGAGATAGGCCCAGGCTAGCGCCCGCAGGGCGCCGGCGCGCGGCAGGTCGCCGCCACGCCGCTCCATCACGAGCGCGGCCACCGCCCCCAGCGTGAACAGGAATTGCCAGGCGAACGGGTTGAAATACCAGCCATCGGGATCGAGCCAGTTCGGCAGGTTGATGTCCGAATCGATGTTGACCGCGAGCCAGAGCAGGGCGCTGGGCAGCAGGCAGGCGATCACGCCGAACCGGCACAGCGCCCAGATCGCCGGGAAGGTGAGCAGCAGCAGGATGTAGAGCGGCAGGATGTTGAGGTTGGACGGCAGCGCCAGCAGCAGGATGGCGTGCCAGAGGCTCTTGTGTCCGTGCGCGAGCTCGGGCTCGATGTAGTCCGGCGAGATCGCGTGGTGGCCCGACCAGTATCGGAGCAGGAACACGTAGGCCAGCAACAAGCCGAGCTGGAACAGATAGAGCTTGCCGACCCGGCGCAGGATGCGGCCGAACCCGATCCGCACGCCGAGCGACGAGAACGCCCTGCCATAGGCCAGCATCGACGCGAAGCCCGCGAGCAGCACGAAGATCTCGGCGGCGTCCGCGAAGCCCACGTTCCTGAGCGTGAAGCGGTTCAGCAGGTTCTGCGGGATGTGGTCGATGAACATCATCAGCAGCGCGATGCCGCGCAGCGCGTCGATCCGGTGATCGCGGCCGGGCCGCGGCGGCAGGGCGCGCGAGACGGCCTCCGATACGGCCTCGCCGGGGTGCGACGCTGCAATCATCATCGGCATACCCTAGATGTCGAACGCGGCGAATATGCGGCGTTCAGGCGAACGGCCGCGAGGGCATCGTGACGAATCGTGACGCTCTGGCGCCCGCGCCGCGAGCGCGACCCGCCGGATAGGAGCCTATGCCGCATGTCGGACCCCGACCACATCCTCGCCGACGCGGTGCGCGCCGCGCTCTCCGCGCTGCCCGATCCCGCGGGCGGCGGCGACATCGTCGCGACCGGCCGCGTCGAGGGGG
>CAXTPV010000158.1:0-578 GCA_964246135.1 uncultured Acetobacteraceae bacterium
CATCCTCGAAGTGCAGGCCGGTGGTCGGCTCGTCGAGGATGTAGAGCGTCCGCCCGGTGGCGCGCTTGGCCAGTTCCTTGGCAAGCTTGATCCGCTGCGCCTCGCCGCCCGATAGCGTGGTCGCCTGCTGGCCGAGCTTGACGTAGCCGAGCCCGACCCGGTTCAGCACCGAGAGCCGGTCGTGGATGCGGGTCGCGGCCGAGAACAGCGGGATCGCCTCCTCGACGCTGAGGTCGAGGATGTCGGCGATCGAGCGGCCGCGGAACTTCACTTCCAGCGTCTCGCGGTTGTAGCGAGCCCCCTTGCAGGCGTCGCAGGTGACGTAGACGTCGGGCAGGAAGTGCATCTCGATCTTGATCAGCCCGTCGCCCTGGCAGGCCTCGCAGCGGCCGCCCTTGACGTTGAACGAGAACCGCCCGGACTTGTAGCCGCGGGCGCGGCTCTCGGGCAGTTCGGCGAACCAGTCGCGGATCGGCGCGAACAGGTCGGTGTAGGTCGCGGGGTTGGACCGCGGGGTGCGGCCGATCGGCGACTGGTCGATGTCGATGATCTTGTCGATCAGTTCGAGGCCGTCGAGC
>CAXTPV010000158.1:588-2770 GCA_964246135.1 uncultured Acetobacteraceae bacterium
CTCGTAGGGGGAGGGCACCTCGCCCGAGCCCATCAGCCGGCGCGACACCGCCTTGAACAGGGTGTCGACCACCAGCGTCGACTTGCCGCCGCCAGACACCCCGGTGACGCAGGTGAACAGGCCGAGCGGCACGCGCGCGGTGACGTTCTTGAGGTTGTTGCCGGTGGCACCGACCAAGGTGAGCTTGCGCGACGCGTCCGGACGGCGCCTGACGGCGGGCAGCGCGATGCGCCGGCGGCCCGAGAGATAGTCGCCGGTGAGCGAGGCCGTGTTGGCCGCGACCTCGTCGGGCGTGCCCTCGGCGACCACGTGGCCGCCATGGATGCCGGCGGCCGGCCCCATGTCGATCAGGTGGTCGGCGGCGCGGATCGCGTCCTCGTCATGCTCGACCACCAGCACGGTGTTGCCGAGCGCCTTGAGCCGCCGAAGCGTGCCGAGCAGGCGCTCGTTGTCGCGCTGGTGCAGGCCGATCGAGGGCTCGTCGAGCACGTAGAGCACGCCGGTGAGGCCCGACCCGATCTGGCTCGCGAGCCGTATGCGCTGGCTCTCGCCGCCCGACAGCGTGGTCGAGCCGCGCGACAGGGTGAGGTATTCGAGCCCGACATCGTCGAGGAAGCGCAGCCGGTCGGTGATCTCGCGCAGGATGCGATGGGCGATCGCGGCGCGCTGCGGCGTGAGCGTGCGCTCGACGCCGGAGAACCACTCGAGTGCCCGCCTGATCGGCAGGTCGGACGCGTCGGCGACGTCGAGGCCGGCGATCTTGACCGCGAGCGCCTGCGGCTTGAGGCGCTTGCCGGCGCAGGCGGCGCAGGGCTTGTCGGCCTGGTAGCGGCTGAGTTCTTCCCGCACCCAGGCGCTGTCGGTCTCGGTGACGCGCCGCTCCAGGTTGCGCAGCACGCCCTCGAACGGCTTGCTGATCTTGTAGGCGCGGACATCGTCCTTGTAGGTGAACTCGATCGCGGTGGTGCCCGACCCGTGCAGCAGCACGTCGCGCACCCGCTCGGGCAGTTCCGACCAGATGGTCGACATCGGCACCCGGAAGTGGCGGGCGATCGAGGCGAGCGTCTGATCGTAATAGGGGCTTTGGGCGCCGCGCCAGGGCGCGATGGCGCCGTCGAGCAGGCTGACACGCTCGTCGGGCACCACCAGGCGGGCGTCAAAGAACGTCTCGACGCCAAGGCCGTCGCAGACCGGGCAGGCGCCCTGGGGCGAATTGAACGAGAACAGGCGCGGCTCGATCTCCTCGATCGTGAACCCCGACACCGGGCAGGCGAAGCGGGACGAGAACACCGTCCGTGACGGCTCGCCGCCGGCGGCTTGCGGCACCTCCTCGGCGTAGACCAGGCCGTCGCCGAGCGTGAGCGCGCTCTCGAAGCTTTCGGCCAGGCGCTGGGCGAGGCCGTCCGGCCTGACCACCACGCGGTCGATCACCGCCTCGATGGTGTGCTTCTGCTTGCGGTTGAGGCTCGGCACCTCGCCGATCTCGTGCAGCGTGCCGTCGACCTTGACCCTGGTGAAGCCCCGGCGCTGCAGCTCGGCGAGCTCGCGGCGGTATTCGCCCTTGCGGTCGCGCACCACCGGCGCCAGCAGCATCAGGCGGGTGCCTTCGGCCATCGCCAGCACCCGGTCGACCATCTGGCTCACAGTCTGCGCCTCGATCGGCAGGCCGGTCGCCGGCGAGTGCGGCACGCCGGCACGCGCCCAGAGCAGGCGCATGTAGTCGTGGATCTCGGTGACGGTGCCGACGGTCGAGCGCGGGTTGCGGCTGGTGGTCTTCTGCTCGATCGAGATCGCCGGCGACAATCCCTCGATGCTGTCGACGTCGGGCTTGCCGGCGAGCTCCAGGAATTGGCGGGCGTAGGCCGACAGGCTTTCGACGTAGCGGCGCTGACCCTCGGCGTAGATGGTATCGAAGGCGAGCGAGGACTTGCCCGAACCCGACAGGCCGGTGATCACGGTGAGCTGGTCGCGCGGGATTTCGACGTCGATGTTCTTGAGGTTGTGCTCGCGCGCGCCGCGGACGCGAATGCTGCCGGTCATGCTGCTCCTGGAGGAATCAGCACTCATGTCGCATCGTTTAGGGAGCAAGGTAAGGGGCGTTGCCCCATCAATCCGCTCTGCGGCTCGATCCTATCAAAGGCGAAGCCTTTGAAATTCTTAACTTAAGGTAAGGGGTCTGGGG
>CAXTPV010000158.1:2780-5544 GCA_964246135.1 uncultured Acetobacteraceae bacterium
GGTCTGGGGCCCGCGGCCCCGGCGGGTCCAGGGCAGCGCCCTGGCCTTCCCTGGTCTTGTCCTGCTAGGCTCCCGTCCGGCCGCAACGAAACGGATGCGTCATGGCAGGCAGCGTCAACAAGGTCACCCTGGTCGGCAACCTCGGCAAGGATCCCGAGGTGCGCAACAGCCAGGGCGGCCAGAAGATCGTGAACTTCACGCTCGCGACCAGCGAGACCTGGAACGACAAGGCGTCGGGCGAGCGGCGCGAGCGGACCGAGTGGCACCGGGTGGTGGTGTTCAACGAGCGGATCGCCGATGTCGCTGAGCGTTTCCTGCGCAAGGGCCGCAAGGTCTATGTCGAGGGCACCCTGCAGACGCGGAAATGGACCGATCAGTCCGGTCAGGAGAAGTACACCACCGAGGTGGTGATCGATCGCTTCCGCGGCGACCTGGTGCTGATCGACAGCAATCGTGGCGGCGGCAGCGGCGACGAGTATGGCGGCAGCGAGGCTGGTGGCGAGCCGGGCGGCTACGCGCCGCGCGCGGCGGCGCCAAAGCGGGCACCGGCGCAGGCACCGGCCGGCGGCCGAGGCTGGGAAGCGCCACCAGGCGGCGACCTCGACGACGAAATCCCGTTCTGACGCCCGGTTAGGTGTGCCGTAGGGCTTTCCTGATCGACAAACCGTTGACGCTGCGGCAGGTTGAGGCTCTCGCCACCCGGCGCGGGATGGAGTGAACGACACGCGCGGGAGCGCGGTTTGATCGTCCGTCCTCATAATGATTAAGGCGTGGTGACGGCTTCCGTTTGGCCGTGCGCAACCGGGATGACAGCCATGCCAACCGTGTCACTGCGCTCCGGAGGAGCAATCCTGACGCCCGGGCGCATCGCGCTGGCGTTGCGGTTCGCAAAGTTCGGCGCCGTCGGCCTGCTGGGCTTCTGCTTTGACACCAGCACGGTCTACCTGTGCGCCCCCTGGATCGGCCTCTATGGCGCCGGCGTGGTCGCCTACCTGGTGGCGAGCACGGTGACCTGGCTGGTCAACCGGCGCTGGACTTTCCGCGATCGCGCGCACGGGCGGCTGCACAGCCAATGGGCCCTGTTCGTGGTGGCCAATGCTGGCGGCTTCGTGCTGAACCGTGGCACCTTCTTCGCGCTGGTGGCGGCCGTGCCGCTGTGCCGCGGCTATCCGGTGCTGGCCGTCGCGGCGGGCTCGCTCGCCGGCATGTTCGCCAACTTCACGATGGCATCCCGCGTGGTGTTCCGGTCCCGATGAGCCGCGAGCGCGGGATCATGCCCGTCACCCTCGGCGCGGAGCGGAAACGACCCGTGTTCTCGGTGGTGGTGCCGGCCTACAACGAGGCCGAGGTGCTGCCGATCTTCCATGCGCGCCTGCTCGCCGTGATGGACGGGCTCGGCGAGAGCTGGGAGGTGATCTACGTCAACGATGGCAGCACGGATGGCACCGCCGCCGTGCTGGCCGGGTTGCGGGATGCCGACCGGCATGTCGGGATCGTCAGCCTGTCGCGCAATTTCGGCAAGGAGCCGGCGACCACGGCGGGCATGGACCACGCCGGCGGCGAGGCCGTCCTGGTTATCGATGCCGATCTGCAGGACCCGCCTGAGCTGATCCCGCAACTGGTCGCCGCCTGGCGCGCCGGCGCCGACATGATCTACGCGCAGCGCCGCGCCCGCGCAGGCGAGAGCCTGCTCAAGCGCGTCACCGCCGACCTGTTCTATCGCCTGATGCAGGGGGTCGGGCGAGTGCGGCTGCCGCGCGACACCGGCGATTTCCGGCTGATGAGCCGGCGGGTGGTGGACGCGGTGCTGCTGCTGCGCGAGCATCATCGCTTCATGAAGGGCATCTTCGCATGGGTCGGGTATCCGACCGCCGCCGTACTCTACGACCGCGACCCGAGGGCCGCCGGTGCCACCAAGTGGAACTACTGGAAACTGTGGAACTTCGCGCTGGAGGGCATCACCAGCTACACGGTGGCGCCGCTCCGGGTCGCGACCTATCTCGGCGTGCTGGTGGCGCTGGTGGCGCTGGTGTATGGCGCCGCCGTGGTGTTGCACACGCTGCTGTTCGGCAACCCGATCCCCGGATATCCGAGCCTGATGGCGGTGGTGCTGTTCATGGGCGGAACCCAGCTGGTGACGCTCGGGATCATCGGCGAGTATCTCGGCCGGGTGTTCAACGAGACCAAGGCGCGGCCGCTGTACCTGGTCGACCGGCAGCTTCCGGCACGCCTGGTCGCGGGCGAGGATCGCGAGGATGTCGTCGCCCATCGTGCGGGCTGAGCCGGGCAAACCGGCGATCCCACGGCCGCGCCGATGCTGAACTACGCCCTGGTGGCGCTGGGCGGGGCGCTCGGCAGCGTCGGGCGTTACGCGTTCGGGAACCTTGGCGCCGTCGCGTTCGGCACCGCCTTCCCGTGGGCCACGATCGGCATCAACATCGCCGGCAGCGTCGTGATCGGCTTCGTCGGCGCGGCGGCGATGCCGGGCGGGATGCTGCCGCAGAACCTCGGGTTCCGCGTCTTCGTGATGGTGGGCGTCTGTGGCGGGTTCACCACCTTCTCGTCGTTCAGCCTGCAGAGCCTCGACCTGCTGCGTGACGGCAGGGTCGCGGCCTGGCTCGCCAACGTCGCGCTTTCGGTCGGGCTCTGCCTTGCCGGCGTCGCCGCCGGTCATTACGCGGCCGATGGGCTGGCGGTCCGGCAGGCGCAAAGGGCGGCCGATGGCGCGCTGCGTCGCGGCACCACGGTGCTGGCCATCCTCGAC
>CAXTPV010000159.1:0-5522 GCA_964246135.1 uncultured Acetobacteraceae bacterium
GGCGAAGCCATTGATCCTGTTGCATCGACTGGGCTTCGCCCAAGCAAGCAAGCGGACTCGACAGTGATGGGGTCTGGGGCCCCCGGCCCCAGCGGGTCCAGGGCAGCGCCCTGGCCTTGACCCCTCTCCTGGAGGCCAAGAACCTCTCCAAGCGTTACCACCTACGCGCCGGCCTCGGCCGACGCCGCCGCGTGCTGCACGCGCTCGACAACGTCTCGCTCGCGGTGAGACCCGGCGAGACGCTTGGCCTGGTCGGCGAATCCGGCTGCGGCAAGTCGACGCTAGGGCGTGCCTTGCTGCGCCTGCACGACGTGGATTCGGGCGAGATACGCTTCGAGGGCCGCGACATCACTCGCCTGTCGGAGCGGGCGATGCGGCCGCTCCGCACCCGCATGCAGATGGTGTTTCAGGACCCGTACGCCTCGCTCAACCCGAGGCGCCGCGTCGGCGATCTGATCGCCGAGCCGCTGCGGGTGCATGGCGGTGTTGGCGCCGCGGCCATCAATGCCCGGCTGCGTGAGCTGCTGTCGCTGGTTGGCCTCGCGCCCGAGCACCTCGACCGTTTTCCGCACGAGTTCTCCGGCGGCCAGCGGCAGCGGATCGGGATCGCGCGCGCGCTGGCGCTGGAGCCGCTGCTGCTGGTGGCTGACGAGCCGGTCTCGGCGCTCGACGTTTCGGTGCAGGCGCAGATCGTCAACCTGTTCGCCGATCTGCAGGAGCGGCTTGGCCTGACCTATGTGTTCATCGCGCACGACTTGTCGGTGGTGCGGCAGATCTCGACCCGGGTCGCGGTGATGTATCTCGGCTCGATCGTCGAGACCGGCCCGACCGATCTCGTGCTGCATCATCCGGCGCATCCCTACACCGCGGCGCTGATCTCCTCGGTGCCGATGCCGGACGCGCATGGCGAGCGACGGCGCAAGGTCGCGCTGCGTGGCGAGCCGCCGAGTCCGACCGAGCCGCCGTCTGGCTGCCGGTTCCACACCCGCTGCCCGCGCGCCGAGGCCCGCTGCGCCGAGGAGCGGCCGTTGCTGGTCGAGCGCCACGACAACAGGGCGGCCGCCTGTCACTTTCCGCCGGCCTGAGCGTTGGTTGCCTTGAACAGGCAGACGGGAGCAGCGCGTGGGCGATCAGCAGCGTCAGGGCGACATCGTCGTCTATGCGGGAGGCGCATTCCGGATGGCGCCGGCGCCCGAGTGGTGGAAGGAGGAGGAGTGGTTCACCACCGCCCCCTTCGTGACCTCGTTCGAGATCGGCCCCTTGCGCAACGGCGTGATCGGCCGCGTCGCACCCGAGGGCATCACCGTGTGCCTGCTCGCCAATGACGAGCGCCAGGACGTCCGCATGATCTGGTGCCCGACCGAGGCCGACTACGCGATGTTCCTCTGCGGCCCCGGCGCGGTGTTCGCCACCACCTGCGCCGCCATCCTCGGCGCCGACCCGCTGAAGCGCGGCACCTGGAAGTAGCGGTTCGTTTCAGCATGAAGCGGAAGCTGAATGGATGTGCTGGCGGCGGAGCTGCGCGGCCTGATACGCGCGAAGTCCTGTCGGCGGGTCTCGGCTCGTCAATCGACTGCTGGTCTGATGGCATGGACAGTGCCTGTCCGGCCCGGCCGGAAGCTGGCGCGACCGGCATTCGCCGCCGGCAAAGCTAGACGAGTTTACGAGCCGCCATTCTCCCGATGGCTGAGAACAGAACGTCGTATTGTGAATCGGTTGGTCTTCCCCCGCGCGTGTACGCGCAGACCAAAACTGGTGTTTCTGGATCGGGCCAAGCGATAGCGATGTCGCCAGCCGCATCCTTGCCGTTGTTGCCCGTCTTATCCCCCACCACCCAGCCTCGAGGCAACCCGGCTCGGAGACGGTCGAAACCGGTGACGCACCCGGTGAGCCAAGTCTTCAGCCGCAGCCGCGACGGTACAGAAAGAACATCGCCGAGGACGAACCGTTTGATGTTGCTGGCCATGGCTCTTGGGGTCGTCGTGTCGCGATCATCTCCAAGAGGAACCCGGTTGAGAAAGGGCTCCGGATCATCAAGACGGCTGACGCCATCTCCGCAGGCACGCCAAAAGGATGTCAGCCCCGCGGGGCCGCCAACACGTGCAAGGAGGAGGTTCGCGCAGGTGTTGTCGCTTTCCTGGACTGCCGCCTTGCACATGGCACCGACGGTGAGCGCGCCCTTCGCCAAGTTGGCTTTTGCGACCGGCGCATACGAGTCCGTCAGATCGGCGGCCGTGTAAGCGATCGGCACGTCCAGATGCTCTTCGCCCCGATCAACTCGGCTCAGAATGAGAGCGGCGAGTGTTGCCTTGAACGTGCTGCAGATGAGGAAGCGTTCGTCGGCTCGCCATTCCAACTTGGCACCCGAAACGACGTTTTCCGCGTAGATGCCGACATGACCGTCCGTCGCTGCCTCATAGTCTGTGACGGCGCCGCTGGTTTCGGCCCGCGCAGATGGCGGACCAAGGAAGCTGAGGACACCCAAGAAGGTCGACCGTCTGGTGACTTGCATGGACGCCTCCGATGAGTTCTTCGTCAGGTTACGCCGGAAAGGTGATTGCAAAAGAAGGCGAGCGGAAGGAGCATGGACGCTGCCGCCCGGGTTCTCCGCCGCGAGAGACTGGGCTCTGCCGCCATCGCGACCGGGCGCGGGCACGCCCTCAACAGGGCAGAAGCCGGCCGCCAGGCCCCAACTCGGTGCTATCCCGCCTAGCCGCCAAGCCCAATCGTGCGCCGCAAGAACCCCAGCATCGCGCGCGTGACCGCAAGCCGCAGCGCCGGGTCGACCAGCATGTGGGTCCCCGGCAGCAGCAGCAGCTCGTACGGCCGGCCCGCGCGCAGCAGCGCGTCGGTCAGCTTGACGCTGTTGACGAAGTACACGTTGTCGTCGCTGAACCCGTGGATGATCAGCAGCGGCCGCGTGAGCCCGCCGGCATAGGTCAGCACGTTGCTGACGTGATACCCGGACGCGTTCTCCGACGGCTGCCCGAGGTAGCGCTCGGTATAGGCGGTGTCGTAGTCCTGCCAGTCGACCGGCGGCGCGCCGGCGATGCCCGACGCGAACACGTCCGGCCGCCGCATCGTCGCCATCGCCGCCATGTAGCCGCCGAACGACCAGCCCGACACCGCGACCCGCCGCATGTCCATCTCGGGGTAGCGCGCGCCCAGCGCCCGCAACCCGTCCACCTGGTCGGCCAGCGCGTCGTCGATCAAATCCCCCTTGATCGCGCGCTCGAAGTCGCGGCCGTGCCCCGGCGTGCCGCGCCCGTCGATGCTGACCACGATCGCGCCGTGATCGGCGAGGCACTGATCCGCGGCGAACAGCCGCCCTGACGCGCGCACCGTCTTGAACCCCGGCCCGGCATACACCGCGAGCACCACCGGCAAGCGCTCTCCCTTGTGCCAGCCATGCGGCCGCACCACCGCCGCGTCGAGCCCGCGCTTGCCCGCGGTGGTGAACGCGATCCGTGGCGGCAGCGCCGGCGCTTCGGCGACAGAGGGCAGCGCGCCCCGCGCGGTGCCATCCGCTCCACGCAGCACCGAGGCCACCCGCCCGTCCGCCAGCGCCTCGTCATCGACGAACGTGGCGTGCCCCTGGCCGAAGCGCGCGTGATGCAGTCCCCGCGCGGCCGCGAGCGGCACCGGTGCGCCGCCCGCGAGCCCGATCCGGAACACCGCCTCGGCCAGGGGGTCGGTGCCGCCACGCACCACCAGCTCGCCGCCATGATGCGCGGGGTCGACATCGAGCAGCGCGCTGTAGCGGAATCCGTCCGGCGTCAGCACCCGCTCGAACCGCCCGTCGGCGCCGTGCAGCTCGAGCCGCCAGTCGCCGCTAAGCTCGCTCGCCCACAGGAACGCGCGCCCGCCCGGCAGCCAGTAAGGCAGCGCGCGCTCGCCCCGCCCCATCGCGAACGGCGTCACGTTGATCCACGCCGCATCGGTCTCGTCGAGCAGCGTGCGTGTCGCCCCCGTCGCCGCGTCGACCGTGAGCACCCGCTCATGCCACTGGTCCCGGTCCAGCACCACCAGGCTGAGCGGCGCCCCCGCCTGCCACACCACCCGCGCGACGTAGGGAAACGCCCCCCGGTCCCACGCGATCGGCACGCCCGCACCGCCCGCGACAGGCACGATCGCGAAGCTGGTCTCGGCGTTGCTGGTGCCGGCGCGCGGATAGCGGACCGCGACCCCCGGCAGCGACGGATGCCCCGGATCGGCGATCAGATGCGGCTCGACCCCGCGGTTATCGACCGTTTCGACCACCACGAACCTGCCGTCAGGCGACCACCAGCTGCCTTCCGGCCGGTCGAGCTCCTCGGCGGCGGCGAACTCGCCGACCCCGTGCGTCACCAGGTCGGTGCCGCCGCTGGTGATCGCCCGGTCGGCGCCCGACGCGACATCGATCACGTGCACGTCGTTGCCCCGCATTGCGGCGACCGACCGCCCGTCCGGCGACAGCAGCGGCGCGATCCAGCCCTCTCCGGGCAGCCCGCGCGCCGCCCCGGTGCGCGCATCCACCAGCCACAACCTGCCGTCGAGCGAGACCAGCGCCGACCTGCCGTCTTGCGTCAGCGCGACGTCCGCAAATCCGCGCGTCGCCACCCGCGCCCGCTCGCGCCTGGCCTTTTCCGCCGTGCTCAGCGTCTCTGTCGCGCCCCCCAGCAGCGTCGCCGGCGCCAGCAGCAGCCTCGCGCCGCCGCCGGCATCGTAGCGCCACAGCGCCTGCTCGGTGTCCCTCGGGCCGCTCCTGAGGAACAGCGCACCCGTCCCATCCGGCGTCGGGATCGCGTCGGCCGGCGCGCCGTCGCGAAAGTCGAACGTCGCGGCGAGCTGCGCCTCGCAGCGTTCGGCCGCCGCCGCTGGAGAAACGACAAGAAAGAGAGCAAGGCCGGGCGCTGCCCAGACCCGCCAGGGCCTGGGGCCCTGGACCGCCGGCAATTCTACAACTCCGTGATGTTGTCGAAGTCAAACCACAGGTCATCCGGGCTCTGGCCGATCCGGACCACGGTGCGCGACGGCATCGAGTACGGCGGCACCGGCAGGTTGTAGCGCGCCGGCGAGCCCTTCATCACCCGTCCAGCGAGGTCGTAGCGCGAGCCGTGACACGGGCAGAGATACCCGCCCGGCCAGTCCGCCACCGGATCGGTCGCCGACGGCTTGGGCAGGAAGTTCGGCACGCAGCCGAGATGGGTGCAGATTCCGACCATCACCCCGTATTGCGGGTCGAGCGAGCGGTGCCAGTTCGTCGCATACAGCGGCTGCTGATACGCCATCGATTCCGGATCGAGCAGCCTGGTCGTAAGCTGCGGACTCTGCAGCGTGATCAGCTGCTCGGGCGTGCGATGCACGATCAGGATCGGCTTGCCCCGCCAGATCGTCGACATCTGCGTGCCCGGCTGCACGTGCGTGACATCGACATCGACCGACGGTCCGTCCCCTGGCATCTGGTCCGGCGCCGACAGGCTGTCGATGAACGGCCACACGAACGCGCCGAGCCCCACCAGCCCCACCGAGCCCGCCAGCAG
>CAXTPV010000160.1:0-5522 GCA_964246135.1 uncultured Acetobacteraceae bacterium
GCGCTCGGCGCGCGCGTCGAGCCGCTCGGCGATGCTGGCGCTCATGCCGCGGCCCTCGCTGCAAGCGGCCGCCGGCTGCGCAGACGCTGCCAGCCGCGCATCACGCCGAGCGCGGCACGGGTGAGCGCCGGCATCGTGGTCGGCCGCAGCAGGCGTTGATCGTAGCCTGAGAAGCGGCGATCGTTCTCGGCAAGGCAGAGCGCCATCAGCTCGGGCAGGTTGATCTCCACGTTGCTGACCGAGGCGGCGCCGGTGACGGTGAAGTTGTTGTCGGCGGCATCGCTGCCGGTGCCGCGACCACCCATGCCGCGGCTGAGATTGATCCGCTCCCAGCCGAGAAACACCCAGACGGCGGCGATCCTCGCCTCGAGCAACGGCCGGCGCCAGACCGGCACGTGCCGGCGCTGCCAGGCGACCCAGTTCGCGAACAGCAGAATGTGCCGGCACTCCTCCTGCATCACCGGCTCGAAGGTGTCGACCAGCTCCTGCGGGAACAGGCCGGAGCGGCGCGCGACCTCGAACAGGCCGAACGCGAAGAAGCTGTCGATGCACTCGGAGTAGCCGGTGACCATGTAGGCCCACTCGGCGTCGCGCGGCTCCAGATACGGCGGCTCCGGCTCGAGATTGATGCCGTAGAAGCTCACCATGTTATGGAGGACCTCCTTGTGACGGCCCTCCTCCCAGCCGTTGCGCTCGATCGCGTGACGCCAGTCCGGATCGGCGGCGGCGCGCGCGTAGGACAGCATCCGCAACCGCGCCTTGCCCTCGGTCTGCACCGCGATGTCCCAGATCGGCAGGCTGGTGATGCGCGCGCGGGCGACGTCGTCGAGCACCGGCCAGTCGATCACCGATGGCTTGTACGGGTTGAACGTCGCGTCGAACATCTCGCGCGCGGCCCGCTTCTGCTGATCACTGCCGGGCGCGAATTGTCCGGCCTCGGCGCTCACCCAATGGCGCGCGGCATGATCGGCGGCCTGAACGATGGCGGCATCCACGACGTTACTCCCAGCGTGACACGCCGCCGAAGATGGGGCCCCCGGGTCGATCCGTCCAGCCGGCCCGGCGGCAGCCGCCATGGGAGGCCTTGATGCGTATCGGCGTGGTGGGCCTGGGGCCGATGGGAGCCAGGATGGCGGCGCGCCTGCTCGACGCCGGACACGTGCTCCGCGTCCATAACCGCTCGCCGGGCAAGGCCGGGGCGTTGCTTGAGCGCGGCGCGACCGAGCACGCGACCCCGGCCGAGGCGGCGCGCGGCGCCGAGCTGGTGCTGAGCATGGTCGCCGATGACGACGCGGCCGACGCGGTGACGCTCGGCCGGCAGGGCATCGCCGACGGGCTTGAGGCCGACGCGGTGCATGTCTCGTCGAGCACGATCTCGGTGGCGCTGGCCAGGCGCCTGGCGGACGCCCACGCCGAACGCGGGCAGCACTTCATCTCGGCGACCGTGCTCGGCCGTCCGCCCGCGGTCGACGCGGGCAAGCTCTACGTGATGGCGGCGGGCGCGCCCGACATCATCGAGCGGGTGCGGCCGGCGCTCGCGGCACTAGGGCAGCGCGTGTTCGTCACCGGCGATGCGGCCTGGATGGCGAACCTGGTCAAGTTGTCGGCGAACTTCATGATCATGTCGACGATCGAGCAGCTGGCCGAGGTGTTCGCCGTCAACGAGAAGGCAGGCATCGCCCCGGCCCTGGTGTTCGAGGTGCTGAGCCAGAGCTTCTGCTCGGCGCCGGTCCACCTGAACTACGGCAAGCTGGTGCTGGAGCGCGACTTCTCGCCGCCCGGCGGCCCGATGTCGCTCGGGGCCAAGGACACCGCGCTGTTCCTCGACGCGGGCGAGGCGCTGGCGACACCGCTGCCGATGGCGTCGCTGTTGCGCGACCGCTTCATCGCCAGCATCGCGCGCGGCGATGGCGAACTCGACTTCGCCGCGATCGCAAACCGGGCGCGGGAGGATGCCGGCCTCGACATGTGATGGAGGGCAGCCCGGCCGTGCTCAGACCAGCGTGTCGGATTGCAGCTGGTGGATCGCGGCCAGCAGGCTGCCGATGCTGCCGAAAGTCGGGCGACGAACAAGCCCTTGGGTGAACTCGACCTCGAACTCGCGCTCGACCGACAGCATGATGTCGATCGCGGCGAGCGAGGACAGGCCGACGGCGTAGAGGTCATCGTCCAGACCAAGCGTCGCGACCGGCACGGCAAGGCCCCCCTGCTCGCCCACCAGCCGGCGGAGTTGCTCCTCCATCGCCTCCCTCCCTCGCCGCCGAACGGAGGATAGGATGGCGGAGTGAACACGCGGTTAAGCCGGCGCCAGCGGCGAGCGCTCGCGCCTACTCGGCGGCGAGCCCGAGCGCCTGGTGGTCGAACAATCGGCGGTAGAGCCCGTCATCGCGCGTGAGCAACCTGGCATGCGCGCCATCCTCGACCACCTGGCCGCCCTGGAACACCAGGATGCGGTCGAGTGCCCGCACCGTCGACAGCCGATGCGCCACGATCAGCACCGTGCGGCCGGCCATCAGCCGCCCCATCGCCTCCTGGATCAGCGACTCCGACTCTGAATCGAGGCTCGAGGTCGCCTCGTCCATCACCAGCAGCCGGGCGCCAGACAGGAAGGCGCGGGCGATGGCGACGCGCTGCCGCTCGCCGCCAGACAACTTTACCCCGCGCTCGCCGACCAGCGTCTCGTAGGATTTCGGCAGGCGCTCGATGAAGTCGGACGCGTTGGCGAGCCGGGCCGCCCGCATCACCTCGGCGCGACTGGCCGACGGCCTCGCATAGGCGATGTTCTCGGCCAGCGTGCGATGGAACAGGATCGGTTCCTGCTGCACGATCGCGATCTGCCGGCGCAGGCTCGCCTGCGACACTCTCGCGATGTCCTGGCCGTCGATCAGGATGCGGCCGCCATCGAGGTCGTAGAGGCGCTGCACCAGCTTGACGAAGGTGGTCTTGCCGGAACCGGACGGCCCCACCAGCCCGACCCGCTCGCCGGCCTCGATGCGCAGATCGAGCCCCGTGAACAGCGGCCGCGCCTGCGACGCGTAACCGAAGCAAACGGCCTCCCAGACGATCTCGCCCCGCGCGATGCCGATCGGCGGCGCGCCGTCCCGGTCCTCGATTCCGAGCGGTTCGGCGTGCAGCGTCACCAGCTCCTCGGCCTCGTTGACCGAGCGCTGCACGTTGCTGATGTGCTGGCCCATGTCGCGCAAGTAGCCCTGCACCAGGAAGATCGTCGTCAGCACGTAGGCGACGTCGCCCGGACCGGCGATGCCGAGCTGCCACAGCCGGATCGCGTCGGCGATGACGAGCATGCGCAGGGCCAGCAGTGCCAGACCCTGAGTGTTGCCGCTGTTGGTGCCGCGCACCCAGGTGCGGCGGGTGCGCTCGCCCCAGCGGGCGAGCACGCGACCCAGCAGCGCGTCCTCGCGCCCTTCGGCGCCGAACGCCTTGACCACCGGATTGCAGGTGATCGCGTCCGACAGCGTTCCCGACACCCGGCTGTCCCAGCGATTGGACAGGCGGGCGGAAGGCGCGACGTAGCCGAGCGTGAGCGTCGACGACAGCCCGATATAGGCGAGCGAGCACGCGCCGAGCAGTGCCCCCATACCGGGGAACCGCAGCGCCAGCAGCCCGGTCGCGAACACCAGCACCAGCACCGCCGGCAGCAGCAACAGCAGCAAGGTGTCGTTCAGCAGATCAACCGCCCACATGCCGCGGGTGACGCGGCGGACCACCGAGCCCGCGAAGCTGCCGGCGTGCCAGTCGGTGGAGAAACGCTGCACCCGCCAGAACGCGTCGCGCGCGATCTCGGTCATGTTGTGCAGCGTGAGCTCGACGATGCCGAGGAACGCGACGCGCCTCGCCAGCACCGCGAGTGCCCCCAGCATCGTCATCGCGGCCAGCGTCAGCAGGGCGCCGCGGGCGATGCCGTGTGCGTGCGGCGGTCGCGACACCTGGCTGACCAGCCGGCCGGATAGGATCGGCAGCAGGACGTCAGCGGCGGTTGACACCATCACCGCGCCCAGCACCCGCAGCACGAAGCGGAGATGCCGGCGCCAGCAGGCGAACAGGAACGCGAGCACGCTGACGACGGCACTCGTGCTCGATGTCTTCCGCGGGTCGCTCAAGGGAACGGCTGGACCTCGGCTGGCCGCAGCTGCGGGTTGTCGAAAATCGGCGAGCGGAGACGCTCGACCGCGCCCGACAGCGCCGCCGCCACCTCCCGCTTCTCCGCCTCGCCGAGCACACGGGCGATCTCCACCTCGCGCCGGCGCTGGCGCACCAGCAGGCGTGGCACCACCCCTGCCCGCTCCTCCAGCCGGACCGACAGCCATGACGCGGGCAGCTCGCACACCGCGCGTCGGCCGCGCGCGTCGGTCCGCACGATCACCAGCGCCCGCTCGCTCAGCAGCACGCGCTCGGACACCCGCCCCGCGCGCGCATGCAGCACCAGCAGGGTCGCGGCGATGCCGATCTCGACGCCGCAGAAGCCGAGCACCGGCCAGGCGCCGATGATCGCGAACACCGCGCTCATCAGCCCGGCGACCGCGCCCATGGCGAACGCGATCCGGCGCCCCACCCGCGCCGTCAGGCTGCGGTGGGGCGTGATCATCGCCTCGAACAGGGTCGGATCGGCCGCCAGGCTCATGAACCCGATGTGGACGCCGGGCTACGGTTTGCCAATGCGCCTGGTTGCCGCGGCACCCGATCCCGCGCAGGAAGCGGCATGGGCAAGACATCCGTGAGGCCGCCATCCGCCATGATCGCCAGGCCGGCGAGCCCAATGGCGGACGCATCGGTGCGCCCCTTCCTGCAGGCGATCGCGGCCGCCAACCCCGATCCCCGCCAGAGCGAACTCGCGTTCACGACGCCGTTCAGCCTGCTGGTCGCTGTCGTGCTGTCGGCCCAAGCGACCGACGCCTCGGTCAACCTCGCGACCCCCGGCCTGTTCGCCGACGCGCCCGACGCCGCGGCGATGGTCGCACTCGGCGTCGACGGCGTCGGCCGCCACATCAGGCGGATCGGCCTCTGGCAGGGCAAGGCGCGCAACGTGGTCGCGTTGTCGCGCCTGCTGCTGGAGCGGCATGGCGGCCAGGTGCCCGGCGACCGCGCCGCGCTGGAGTCGCTGCCAGGGGTCGGCCGCAAGACCGCGAACGTGGTCCTGAACGTCGCGTTCGGGGAAAGCACGATGGCGGTCGACACCCACATCTTCCGCATCGGCAACCGCACCGGGCTCGCGCCGGGCGCCTCGCCGCGCACGGTCGAGGACGCGCTGCTCCGGCGCATCCCGCCAGACATGCTGCGGCCGGCGCATCACTGGCTGATCCTGCACGGACGCTACGTCTGCAAGGCACGCCGTCCGGAGTGCTGGCGCTGCGACGGCGCGGCCTGGTGCCGGTTCGAGCCCAAGGCAGACGCGCCGGCTCAAGGCGGCCGCGACGCCTAGCGGGCTGCTGAAAAAGGCAAGGGGCTTTGCCCCATCGATCCGCTCTGCGGCTCGATCCCATCAAAGGCTAGCCTTTGAAATC
>CAXTPV010000161.1:0-5520 GCA_964246135.1 uncultured Acetobacteraceae bacterium
CATCAGGTCAAGGCCGGACACCAGCTCGGGCTTCAGCGCGCTCGCCGTCACCAGCGGTTCCGCCACGGTCGCCGGCCGCAGGTTCGCGAACAAGCCCAGCTCCGCGCGGAGCCGCAGGATCGCGACCTCGGGCCGGTTGGCGAAGGGCTCGGCCGCCCATTTCGGGCCGCCCACCGCCCCGAACAGCACCGCGTCCGACGCCCTCGCCGCCGCCAGCACCGCATCGGTGATCGGCGTGCCATGGGCGTCGATCGAGGCGCCCCCGACCAGCGCCTCGCTGATCGCGAGGGACCACTTGCGCCGGCGCTGCATGGCGGCCACCACCCGGCCAACCTCGCGCATGACCTCGGGCCCGATGCCGTCGCCCGCGAGCACGAGAAGTCGTCGCGGCGCCGGCATCGTCAGGCCAGCGTGATGGCTGGGAGCCAAGCCTGTCCGGACGCTCGCGCCTGCTCAAAGCGATCGATCGCATCGCCATGCGCGAGCGTCTCGTCGATGTCGTCAAGTCCTTCCAGCAGCATCCTGCGGCGGAGCGGATCGATCGCGAACGCGATTTCCTCGCCGCCCGGCCGGATCACCAGCGCGCGCTCCAGATCGACGGTGAGGCGCGCGTTCGGACCAAGCTGCGTGTCCTCGATCAGCGTGTCGCAGACCGCGCGCGGCAGCCGCACCGGCAGGATGCCGTTCTTGAAGCAGTTGTTGTGAAAGATGTCGGCGAAAGACGGCGCGATCACGCAACGTATGCCGAAATCGAGCAGCGCCCAGGGCGCATGCTCGCGTGACGAGCCGCAGCCGAAATTCTCGAGCGTGACCAGGATCCGCGCCTGCCGGTAGGCCGGCCGGTTCAGCACGAAGTCGGCACGCTCCTCGCCGTCCGGGCCGTAGCGGAGCCCGTCGAACAGATGCACGCCAAGGCCGGTGCGCCTGATCGTCTTGAGGAAGCGGGCGGGGATGATCTTGTCGGTGTCGACGTTGGCGAGCGGCAGCGGTGCCGCGACCGCGGTCAGGGTGCGGAAGGCCTGCATCAGGCGAACCGCCGCGCATCGGCAAGGTGGCCCGCGATCGCCGCCGCCGCCGCCATCATCGGCGACAGCAGATGGGTGCGACCGCCAGGACCCTGACGTCCCTCGAAGTTGCGGTTCGACGTGGACGCGCAGCGCTGGCCGGGCGTGAGCTTGTCGGGATTCATGCCGAGACACATCGAGCAGCCCGCCTCGCGCCACTCGAAACCGGCCTCGGAGAACACGCGGTCGAGACCCTCGCGCTCGGCCTGCTGCTTCACCAGGCCGGACCCGGGAACCACCATGGCGCGCACGCCGCTCGCCACCTGCCTGCCGCGCAGGACCGCGGCCGCATCGCGCAAATCCTCGATCCGGCCGTTGGTGCAGGAGCCGATGAACACGACGTCGACCGGCAGTTCGTCGACGCGCTGCCCCGGTGTCAGCCCCATGTAGGCGATCATCCGCTCGACCTCGCCTCGCCGTGTCTCGTCCTCGATCATCGACGGGTCGGGAACCCGGCCGGTGATCGGCACGGTGTCCTCCGGGCTGGTGCCCCAGGTCACCATCGGCGCGACGGCGTCGGCCTGGATCACCACCGTGCGGGCATACTCGGCACCTGGATCGGAGGCGAGCATGCGCCAGTGCTCGACCGCCTGGGCCAGCGCGTCGCCGGACGGCGCGAACGGCCGGCCGGCGACGTAGGCGAAGGTGGTGTCGTCGGGGGCGATCAGCCCGGCGCGGGCACCGGCCTCGATCGACATGTTGCAGATCGTCATCCTTCCGGCCATGTCGAGCGCCCGGATCGCCTCGCCCGCGTACTCGATCACATGCCCGGTGCCACCCGCGGTGCCGATCTGGCCGATGATCGCGAGCATCAGGTCCTTCGCCCGCACCCCGGCGCCTCTCGCGCCATCCACCCTGACCAGCATGTCTGGCGATGGCTTGCCCAGCAGCGTCTGCGTCGCCAGCACGTGTTCAACCTCCGACGTGCCGATGCCGAACGCGAGCGCGCCGAGTGCGCCGTGGGTCGAGGTGTGGCTGTCGCCGCAGACGATGGTCATGCCGGGCAACGAGATGCCCTGCTCCGGACCCACGATGTGGACGATCCCCTGCTCTGGCGACAGCAACGGGAAATACGGCACCCCGAACTCGGCGACGTTGCGCTCCAGCGTTTCGACCTGCAGCCGGCTCTCGGGCTCGCTGATGCCGGCTCGCCGATCGGAGGTGGGCAGGTTGTGTGGGGTCATCGCGATCGTCGGGTCCGGCCGGCTAACCCGGCGGCGGGGGAGCGGCAGGCCGGCTACGGCCTGCGGCGACGTCACCTCGTGGACAAGGTGGCGGTCAATGTAGAGCACGCAGGTGCCATCGGGCAGCGTCTCGACGACGTGCCTGTCCCAGATCTTGCGCGCGGTGGTGCGTGGCATCGGTGTCCTCGGAACGTCACTCGGCGGCTTCGGCCGGCACCTCGCGCGCGCGCTCGGCGATGCGGGCGGACTTGCCGCGGCGGCCACGGAGATAATAGAGCTTGGCGCGACGAACATCGCCGCGACGCACCACCGCGATGTCGGAGATCGTCGGCGCGTAGAGCGGAAACACGCGCTCGACGCCCTCGCCGTAGCTGATCTTGCGTACGGTGAAGTTCGAGTTGAGGCCCTTGTTGGAGCGCGCGATCACCACGCCCTCATAGGCCTGCACGCGGGTGCGCTCGCCTTCCACCACCCGCACCGACACCCGCACGGTGTCGCCTGGTCCGAACACCGGAATCGGGCGCGTCGCGGTCAGGCGCGCGACCTGCTCGGCCTCGAGCTGCTGGATGATGTTCATGATCCGGGGATCCTTTCGTTACGACCAAGGATAGACGTGTCTGGCGATCTCGCCCGCCAAAGATCGGGACGCCTGAGGCGGGTCGCGTCCTCGGACGCGGACGCGCGCCAGTGATCGATCGCGGCATGGTTGCCCGACAGCAGCACGGCGGGCACCGGGCGCCCGGCCCAGTCGGCGGGCCTGGTGTAATGCGGATGTTCCAGCAGGCCGTCAGCGAAGCTCTCGCGCTCGGCACTCTCGCGCTTGCCGATGACCTCGGGCAGCAGGCGGACGCAGGCGTCAAGCAGCACCATCGCGGCAAGCTCGCCGCCAGACAGCACGTAGTCACCAAGGCTGATCTCGAGCGCGCCATGGGCTTGCAGCACACGCTCGTCGACGCCCTCATAGCGCCCGCACAGCATCAGCGCCCCGGCGCCGGACGCGAGGCAATGCGCGGTGGCCTGGGTGAGCCTGCCGCCACGCGGTGTGAGGTAGACCAATGGCAGCCCGTCGGCACCGGCGGTGCGGGCGCCGCGGATCGCCGCATCGGCGATGTCGGGCCGCATCACCATGCCGGCGCCACCGCCGAACGGCACGTCATCGACCGCCCGGTGACGTCCCTCGCCATGGCCGCGGATATCGTGGGTGGTCAGCGACCAGAGGCCGCGTTGCAGCGCCCGGCCCGCGAGCGACTGGCCGAGCGGACCCGGAAACATCGCCGGAAACAGCGTCAGCACGTGGGCCTGCCAGGTCACGACGCGCGTGCCTCGACAAGGTTCGCGCCCTCGACCGGCGAAGGCGAACCCACCTCGGCCGGAGGGTCGATCACGACGTGACCCGCATCGAGGTCAACCACCGGCACGGCCTCACGTGTGAACGGCACCAGCAACGGCGAGCCGGAACCCGTCGCGACCTCAAGGCTCGCACCGGCGCCGTAATCGTGCACGGACGCCACCCGCCCAATGCTGGCTCCGTCACGATCGATGGCGGCGAGACCCACCAGGTCGGCGAAGTAGAACTCGTCCTCGCCGGGGTCCGGCAGATCGGCACGCGCGACGTGCAGGCGCAGGTTGGTGAGCTTGGCAGCACTGGTCCGGTCGGCCACCGTGCGGCCATGCCTGTCGGTCAAGGCGGCCACACCCTCGCCGCGCCAGGAGAGGCGCCAGGTCTCGCCACGATCGTCCCTGAGCGGAAGCTCGGCGAGCAGAGCCGGCGCGGTCGCGTAGCTGACCACGCGCACCAGGCCGCGCACGCCATGCGGGCGGCCGATCACCGCCATCAGGATGTGCTCCGCACCCACCCGCGCGCCCTGGTCAGGCCGCGGCGGCGCGGGCTTGCGCCTTCTTCTTCGGCGCCGACTGCTTCGGCTGCTCGCGGAACGCCGGCTTGGGGGCAAGCCCGGCATGGCCGAGGAAGCGCGCGACGCGATCGGTCGCGAGCGCGCCTTCCTTCAGCCAGTGGCTGATCCGCTCGCCTTGCAGGCGGACGCGGTCCTCATGCTCGGCGGGCAGCATCGGATTGTAGCTGCCGACCTTCTCGATGAAACGCCCGTCGCGCGGCGAGCGGCTGTCAGCCACCACGATGTGATAGTACGGCCGCTTCTTCGCGCCCGCGCGTGCCAACCTGATCTTCAAGCCCATGACTTTGTCTTCTCCGTTACTTCTGACAACAGAGCTGCTGCCGACATCAGAATGGCCTTCCACCCGGCCGGCCGGGCGGGCCGCCGCCGCCCTGGCCCTGCATGAGCGCCTGCAAGCCGCCGCGCATCATGCCTTTCTGACCGAGCTTGCCGACCCGCTTCATCATCGTCGACATGTCGTCGAACTGCTTGAGCAGGCGGTTCACTTCCTGGACCGAGGCGCCGGCGCCGGCCGCGATGCGCTTCTTGCGCGATGCCTTGATGATGACCGGCATCGTGCGCTCGCCCTTGGTCATCGACCCGATGATCGCGGCCTGGCGCTTGAGGATGGAGGTGTCGAGATTGGCACCCTCCAGCTGGCCCTTGAGCTTGGCCGCCCCTGGCAGCATGCCGATGATGCCGGACAGCGAGCCCATCTTGGCGATCTGCCGCAGCTGGCTCGCGTAGTCCTCGAGGTCGAACTTACCGCGCAGCATGCGCGTCGCGACGCGCTCGGCTTCCGCCTCGTCGATGGTCTCGCTCGCGCGCTCGACCAGGCCCGCGATGTCGCCGCGGCCGAGGCTGCGGCCGGCGCCCCGCTCGGGGTGGCACTCCTCCAGTGCGTCGAGCTTCTCGCCCGACCCGATCAGCTTGATCGGCGCGCCGGTCACCTGGCGCATCGACAGCGCGGCGCCGCCGCGGGCGTCGCCGTCCATGCGGGTGAGCACGATCCCGGTGACCGACAGCGCCTCGTTAAAGGCGCGCGCGGTGTTCACCGCGTCCTGGCCGGTCATCGCATCGACCACCAGCAGGGTCTCGGCGGGCGAGGTCACGTCGCGCACCGCGCGCACCTCGTCCATCAGCGCCGCGTCGATCGACAGCCGCCCGGCGGTGTCGAGGATCACGACGTCGAAGCCCTCGCGCCGCCCCGTATCCATCGCCCGCCGCGCGATCACGACCGGGGTCTCGCCGGCCACGATCGGCAGGCTCCGCACCCCTGCCCGCTCGGCGAGCTGCGCGAGCTGCAGCTGGGCCGCGGGACGCTGCACGTCGAGGCTCGCCAGCAACACGCGCCGGCGCTCCCGGGTCGCAAGCCGC
>CAXTPV010000162.1:0-5517 GCA_964246135.1 uncultured Acetobacteraceae bacterium
GGGGCGTATTGTCGGCGGGCGCGATCGAGATCGAGGCGAGAGTGCCGTCCTGGATGCGCCTGCCGGAGCGCGATCCCTGAGCGAGCTCGCGGCGCTGCTCGACGCCGTGCGCTTCGATGCGCGCGGGCTGGTGCCGGCGGTCGCGCAGTCAGCCGCGACGGGCGAGGTGCTGATGCTGGCCTGGATGGACCGCGACGCGCTCACCGAGACGATCCGCACCGGCCGCGTCTGCTACTATAGTCGCAGCCGCGGCGCGCCCTGGCGCAAGGGCGAGACGTCGGGGCAGTGGCAGCATCTTCGCGAGCTCAGGGTCGATTGCGACGGCGACACGCTGCTGCTGCTGGTCGAGCAAGAGGGCGTCGCCTGCCACACCGGGCGGCGGTCCTGCTTTTATCGTGCGTGGCGGGACCGGACGTTGACCGAGATCCTGGCGGTCGAGGTGGCGCCCGGGACGCTCTACGGCGGAGTGTGACGATCCGGCCTCAGATCGAGAGCCGCTCGCCGGCGACCAGGCTGCACCCGGCGATGCGCCAGCCATCCGCCTCGTGCTCCATGTCGTAGAGCGCGAGCGTCGTCCCGCCGTCCGGCGCGACGAGCTCGACATGCTGGACCATGTGCCCTGACTCGGCCTCGATCGCCCCGAAGCTGAACGAGCGCGGGCGATACACCGGCGCGTAGGCCTGCCGCACCACCGCGAGGAAGTGCGGCCCGTCGCCAAAGCGCGCCTTGATGTTGGGCGCGGCGAAGCTCAGCGCCTTGGCGCCGTCATCGTGCCGGAACGCGTCGATCTGAGCAGTGATGACATGCTCGATGTCCGTCCTTGTCGCGGGCGCAGGCGGCTCGGCGGCGGCCGCCGGTCCGGCAAGACCGGCCAGGAGGAACAATGCCGCGAAAGCATAGCGCATCGAACTGTCCTTCGTGGCGGGTACAATGCGAGTGTGGCGAGTCATTCGCCGCAACGCCAGTGATGATTGGCCAAGGTCGTCATCGCAGGCACTACAGTTCCGAGGCAGTGATCCTAGAGACGACAAAATCGTATTCGGGACCGTTGCGAGTGTCCTCGACCTTGCCACACGACGCCTCAGCAAGTCGGCTGCTGGGCATGTCTTGCACGGCTGCCGGGTTTAGGACGCTCGGTTTGTGTCTGATGACAAAGCGGAGACCAGTCGCGTTCCGACGTTCCGCTCTGCGTTCGCAGAACGACTTGTATTCTTGAAGGAGCTTGGCGGGTCCGGGAAAGTTCCACTCACGACAAAAACCAGGTTGAGCGGTCATCACATCCGCGCCGAGCACCTTGACGACGCCGCTCTTACCCTCTTCCGACGAACGGCATCCTGGTCGCCATCACGGTCAGCGTCTGCACGTTGGTGTCGAGCGGCAGCGAGGCCATGAACAGCACGGTGCGCGCGACATCGGCGACATCCATCACCGGCTCGACCGCGATCTCGCCGCTCGCCTGCGGCACGCCGGTCTGCATCGCGGCCGCCATCGGGGTCAGCGCGTTGCCGATGTCGATCTGGCCGCAGGCGATGTTGTGGGCGCGGCCGTCGAGCGACAGCGACTTGGTCAGGCCGGTGATCGCGTGCTTGGTGGTGGTGTAGGCGATCGAATTCGGACGCGGCGCGTGCGCCGAGATCGAGCCGTTGTTGATGATGCGGCCGCCCCGCGGCGTCTGGTGACGCATCATCCGGAACGCGCCCTGCGCGCACAGGAAGCTGCCGGTCAGGTTGATCGAGACCACCCGGTTCCACTGCTCGATGGTGAGCACGTCGGGCGAGGCCGACGCGTTGACGCCGGCGTTGTTGAACAACAGGTCGAGCCGGCCATGGGTCGCACGCAGCGCGTCGAACAGCGCGTCGACCGACAGGGGATCGGCGACGTCGGTGACGTGCGCCACCAGACGCGACGCGTCGCCGAGCGCCACCGTACCGGCCAGCGTGTCGGCGTTGCGGCCCGCCAGCACCACGTGCCACCCGGCCTCCTGCAGGGCGAGCGCGACCGCGCGCCCGATGCCACTTCCCGCCCCCGTGACCAAGGCCACGCGTCCGTCGGTCATGGCGCCCCCCGAGGTGCCGGCGTCATGGCGGCGACGCGCCGCGCCGGTGCAGGTAGATCGCGTGCACCGCGTCGGTCGCGCAGATGAACAGGCGGCCGCGATGGCGGCCGCCAAAGCAGACGTTCGACACGATCCGGGGCGTCAGCAGCTTGCCGAGCAGCTCGCCGTCGGGGGTGACGCAGTGCACGCCGTCGCCGGCGCTGGTCCAGATGTTGCCGTCCTGATCGGCGCGAAACCCGTCAGCGATGCCATGCGCCGGCGCGTAGAAGTGTCGGCCCTCGCCCACCTTGCCCGACGCGAGGTCGAGGACGGGAAACACCCGGATTTCGCGCTTGACCGCGTGGTCGTGCATGCGGCCGGTCTCGGCGATGTAGAGCAGGCTGCCGTCGGGCGAGAAGCAGAGCCCGTTCGGGCAGTCGAACGCGTCGGTGACGATCCGGAGCGCCGCCGTGAGCGGGTCGAGCCGGTAGACATGGCAGGGGATTTCCTCGTCCGCCTCGCCGCCCTCGTAATCGGCGGCGATGCCGTAATGCGGGTCGGTGAACCAGACCGCGCCGTCCGACGTGACCACGACGTCGTTCGGCGAGTTCAGCCGCTTGCCCTCGTAGCGGTCAGCCAGCGTGGTCACGCTGCCATCATGTTCGGTGCGGATGACGGCGCGCGCGCCGTGCAGGCAGGATACCAGCCGTCCCTCGCGGTCGCGTGTGCCCCCGTTGGCGAACTGGCTCGGCTGGCGGAACACCGACACGCCGACGCCCTCAATCCAGCGCATGATGCGGTTGTTGGGGATGTCGCTCCACAGCAGGTAGCCGCCATCGCCGAACCAGACCGGACCCTCGGCCCAGCGGCAGCCCTCGGCGATCCGCTCCATCTCGGCGTTGCCATGCACGTAGCGACGGAAACGGGGATCGATGATCTCGACGCCGCGCATGGTGTCACTTGCCCCAGATCTTGGCGTAGGCGTCGCGATAGCCGTTGGCGGGATCGTAGATATCCTTCTTGCCGCCGTCCTGATCGACATTGGCGGCGGTCACCAGGTGCACGGGGGCGACGTAGCCCGACGCCGGCGCGCCGGCGAACGCGCGGTTCAGCTCGTCGATCACCTGCCATCCCTGCAGCAGCAGCGGCTCGGGCACCGTCGCCGACTGGAACTGTCCCGACCTGATCCGCTCGTAGGCCGAGTTGCTGCCATCACCGGCGCTGATGTTGGCGGGAGGGCCGGCCGGCTCGCGGCCGGCCGAGATCAGCGACGGGCCCATGAAGTCGTAATAGAGGTCGTTGATCGCGAGCGAGTAGGTCCATCTGGTGCCGAAACGCTGCAGCAGCGAGGTCGTGAGCTGCGACATCCGCGTGCTGGTGTCGGCGAGCGGCGTGTCCTCGAAGGCGAGCACGGTGCAGCCCGGGCAGCGGGCGACCGCGTCGCGCATCATCTTGGCCTTGGACAGCGCGATCGCGTAGGCGCTGTCGGTGAAGATCACGACGCCGGCGTGGCCGTCGCCGAGCGCGATCGCGTCGTCGGCGGCGACCTCGGCCACACGCGCGCTGTCGCTGCCGATGTTGGCGAGCACGTGCTGGTCTGGCATCGGTCCCGGCCTCGGGCCGCCATGCCAGGCCACCACCTTGATCCCCTGCTTGACCGCGCCGGCGATGCTCGACGCGTTCTGCACCACGTCGTAGCCGCCGATCACGATGCCGTCGGGCCGCAGCGCCATCGCCTGGCTGAACGCCGACTGGATGCCCGACACGCTGCCCTGGCCGTCGAGCACGCGCACGGTCCAGCCAATCCGGTGACCGGCCTCGCGCACGCCGTCGCTGTTCTCCTGGATGCCGCCGTTGCGGAGGTCGGCGGCGACGTAGACCACCGTCTTGCCGCCGGTCGCGGCGGGACCGGTGGTGGGGCCGTCCCAGTGCGAGGCGGGGGCGGTCGCGGCGGCGACGACCGCGCGCGCCTGGCTGAGCGCGTCCGCGCGAGCGGGGCTTGGGCCGAGCAAGCCGGTGGCCCCCCCGACGGTGGCGATCATGGCGGCGAGGCAAATTCTGTCTGTCATCTGTGCCATTCCATCAGGTGGATCGCGAGCGGACACGCCGGCGTCCGGTCCAGCCCGCGAGGCCGATCGCGATCAGCAGGGTCGCGCCGTTGAACGCGGGCTCGACCCAGAAGGCGCCGCCAAGCTGCTCGATGCCGGAGATGCCGATCGCCAGGATCACTTCGGCAACGACGGTGCCCCAGACATTGACCCGTCCCGGGGTGATCGTGGTGGAGCCGAGAAACGCGCCGACCAGCGCCGGCAGCAGGAACTCGAGCCCGACGCTCGCCTGGCCGACACGCAGGCGCGCCGCCAGCACCACGCCGGCCACCGCGGTGATGAAGCCCGACACCATGAAGGCGAGCATCACGTAGCGCCGGGTCGGGATGCCGTTGAGTTCGGCCGCCCGCGGGTTGGCGCCGATCGCGTAGAAGTAGCGTCCGAGCGGCGTGTAGACCGACACCACCCAGAGCAGGACCGCGAGCAAGGCGACGTAGAATGCCGGGACCGGAATGCCGACGACGCTCGCGGTGTCGAGCGCGAAGAACGACGGCGACAACCGGCCGATCACCTGCCTGCCGCCGGTCCAGGCGAGCGCCACCGCGTAGATCACGGTGCCGGTGCCAAGCGTCGCGATGAAGCTGTCGATCCGCGCGACCTCGACCAGCAATCCGTTCAGCAGCCCGAACAGGGTCCCGAGCAGGAGCACCGCCAGCACCGCCAGCGGCCAGGGCACGCCGGCGATCTGCAGCGAGATCGCCATGATGTGCCACAGCACCACGCCGTAGCCGACGGTGAGGTCGATCTTGCCGGTCATCATCGGCACGGTCGCGGCCAGCGACAGCATCGCGACCACCGCCTTGTCGCCCAGCAGCGAGCGCAGGTTGAGCCAGGTCGGGAAGGTGTCGGGCAGGATCAGCGAGAACAGCAGCGCCAGCAGGATGGCCAGCACCACCAGGCCGTAGACCGGCAGCAGGGCGGCGATGCGCCGGCCAAGCGGCAGCCCCGCGAGCGCGCCGGGTGCCGGTTCGAGCGCCGTCGATCGCAGCCCGCTCATGATGCGCCTGCCATGACCGCCTCGGCCGTCGCCGCCGTGCCCCCGGCCGAGGCCGCGCGCAGCAGGCTCCGGACCGATAGCTCGCGCCGCGCGATGGTCGCGACCACCTGGCCCTGACTGAACACCAGCGCGCGGTCGCAGAGATGCGCGACCTCCTCGAAATCGGTCGCGACCAGGATGATCGCGAGCCCGGCCGCGAGCGCCGCCCGCAGCAGCGCGTAGATCTCGGATTTCGCCCCGACATCGACGCCGGCGGTCGGTTCCTCCAGCACCAGCAGCCGCGTCGCCAGATCGAGCCAGCGCGCCAGCACCACCTTCTGCTGGTTGCCGCCCGACAGCGTCTCGACCGGCCAGGCCGGCTGGTTCGGCCGCAGCCC
>CAXTPV010000163.1:0-5486 GCA_964246135.1 uncultured Acetobacteraceae bacterium
CATCTACACCACGACCGATCAGGCCTGGGGCGACAAGGCGATCTACGACATCGACACATCGGTGCTGGTGCTGACCGGACACGCGCTCCGCCTCACCACGCCGACCGATGTCGTGACCGCGCGCGACTCGCTCGAATACTGGCCCTCGATCCGGCGATCGGTCGCGCGCGGCAACGGCGTGCTGACCACCAGCGACGGGCGGCGCATCCAGGGCGACATCCTGGTCGGCTACTCGATGCCGAACACGCCAGGCGCCGCGCCGGCGCCCGCTGTCAAGCCCGCGCCCGACGGCCATGCGCCCGACCCGCTGGCCTCGTCCGGCAAGCTCCAGCGGGCGGAAGCCTATGGCGACGTGGTGGTCCGGACCCGCGTCGACACCGTGACCGGAGAGCGCGGCGTGTATGTGACCGATGTCGGCATCGCCCGCATCGTCGGCAACGTCCACATCACCAGGGGTGACAACGTGCTCAACGGCCAGGCGGCGATCGTCAACATGCGCACCGGCGTCGCCACGATGTCGGAAGCCCCTGGCGAGCGCGTGCACGGCCTGATCGTGCCGAACGACCATGGCCCGAACGAGCATGGCGCCAATGATCAAGGCCCGGCCAAGGCCACGCGGCGGCCGACGCCGGGCGAAAGCCGGTCATGACCGGCAGCACCGATCCGGATCGGCCGGACGCCGAGACGGCGCGACTGCGCGTCGTCAAGCGTGAGGGCGGCCTGATCGCGCACGGCGTCGGCAAGACCTACAAGAAGCGGCCGGTGGTCCGGAACGTGTCGATCTCGGTGAACCGCGGCGAGGCGGTCGGCCTGCTCGGGCCGAACGGTGCCGGCAAGACCACCACGTTCTATATGATCGTCGGCCTGGTGCGCCCGGATACCGGCTCGATCACGCTCGCCGGCGCCGACATCACCCAGTTGCCGATGTACCGGCGTGCCCGGCTCGGCATCGGCTACCTGCCGCAGGAGGCCAGCATCTTCCGCGGGCTGAACGTCGAGCAGAACGTGATGGCCGCGCTGGAAGTGGTCGAGCCCAAGCTCGACCGGCGCGAGGCGATGCTCGACGAGCTGCTGGCCGAGTTCGGCATCTCGCATCTGCGTCGGGCGCCGTCGCTGGCGCTGTCGGGCGGCGAGCGCCGGCGGCTGGAGATCGCGCGCGCGCTCGCCAGCCAGCCGAGCTACGTGCTGCTCGACGAGCCGCTCGCCGGCATCGACCCGATCGCGGTCGGCGAAATCCGTGATCTGATCTCGCATCTCAAGCACCGCGGCATCGGCGTGCTGATCACCGACCACAACGTGCGCGAGACGCTGGAGATCGTGGATCGCGCCTACATCATGCACGGCGGCCAGGTGCTGATGGAGGGCGTGCCGAAGGAGGTGGTCGCACACGAGGATGTGCGCCGCGTCTACCTTGGGGAAAGGTTTTCGTTGTAACCTGCCGATCGATGGCAATCGGTCCCCGGCTCGAGTTCCGACAATCCCAGACCCTGGTCATGACGCCGCAGCTGCGTCAGGCCATCAAGCTGCTGCAGTTCTCGAACCAGGAAGTCGCCTCCTTCATCGAGGAGGAGCTTGAGCGCAACCCGCTGCTCGAGCGCGACGAGCGATCCGAGATCACCGCCGAGGAGCCGCCGAGCGACCAGCATTTGCCAGGCGGACCGGAAGCGGGTGCCGACACCGTCGAGCTCGTCAACCATGACGGCCTGCCGACACACGACGCCGGACCGCTCGACCTCGACCCGTCACCCGATTTCGAAACCGGGGAGGCGCATATCGAGGCCGGCGCCTCGCGCGGCGGCGGCCGCGACTTCGAGGACGCGGAGTGGGGCATCGGCGACATCGCCGAAAGCCCGCGACCGTTGCGCGAGCATCTCGGCGAGCAGCTGCGGCTTGGCGTGCCCGATCCGGTCGAGCGATTGGTCGGCGCCTATCTGATCGCGTTGCTGGACCCGTCGGGCCGGCTGTCGGCCGAGCCGCGTGACATCGCCGCCGCCCTTGGCACGACCGTCGAGGTGGTCGAGGTGGTGCGCCAGCGAATGATGCGCTTTGATCCGGTGGGCGTGCTGGCGCGCTCGCTGAAAGAGTGCCTGGCGGTGCAGCTTTCCGAGCGCAACCGGTTCGATCCGGCGATGGCGACGCTGCTCGACAATCTCGAACTGCTGGGCAGGCGCGACCTGAGGCGGCTGCAATCATTGTGCGGCGTCGATGCCGAGGACCTCGCCGACATGATCGCGGAGGTGCGCGCGCTCGATCCCAAACCCGGCGCCGGCCACGACGTGACGCCACCGGCCATCATCGTGCCCGACGTGCTGATGCGGCCATCCGATGGCGGCTGGATGCTGGAACTCAACCCCGACACCATGCCCCGGCTGCTGATCAGCGAGGCGTTTCACACCCGCGTGCTGGTGCACGCACGGCGTGAGGAAAAAACCTTCATCGCCGAGAAGCTCGCGAGCGCCAACTGGCTGGTCAAATCGCTGCAGCAGCGCGCGCAGACGATCCTCAAGGTGGCGAGCGAGGTGGTGCGACGGCAGGACGAGTTCATGCGTCACGGGGTCAGCCACCTGCGGCCACTGATTCTCCGCGACATCGCCGATGCGGTCGAGATGCACGAATCGACGATCAGCCGCGTGACCGCCAACAAATACATCGCGACACCGCGCGGCACGCTGGAGCTCAAATACTTCTTCACCACCGCGATCGCCGGCATCACCGGCGAAAGTCACAGCGCCGAGGCGGTACGGTTCCGCATCCGTGGCATGATCGACCAGGAAAGCCCCGCCTGCATCCTGTCCGACGACGCGATCGTCAACGTGCTTCGACGCGAAGGCGTCGACATCGCCCGCCGTACCGTCGCCAAGTATCGCGAGGCGCTCCGGATCCCGAGTTCCGTGCAGCGCAAACGGGAAAAGGCGCTTTCGGCGTAGCAGGCCGCGGAAAAGCGCAAGGCGCTGTTCGGATCGTAACAACGGCGAGGGGCTGCCCCTTGACCCCATCAAAGGCTAACCTTTGAAATCCGTTACTTCAGTAATCGGGGTCTGGGCCCGACCGGCCCCAGGAGGTCCAGGGCAGAGCCCTCGCCTTTTCAGCCTACTGCCAGAACGCGACCTGGCCTCAACCGCAGGCGACGATGAGCCTCAGTGCACGAGCGACGGGATCATCTCCTGCTGACTGACGGCGGCCAGCGCGAGGTCGAGGTCACCGGCAAGCGCCATCGGCGCGCCGTCGGCGGCATGGATCGAATAGGCGCGCTCGCCATTGACGGTGACAGGCCGGACATAGGCGATGTGCGACACGCCGAGCGACGCAAGTTGGCTTGGCGTCAGGCGCCTGATGTCGACGGTGATCGTGGTCCGGCGCGCGGGCTCTGCATGTTCGGTCACGGGGATGAACTCCAAACGGGATCAGCGATCTGCCCGGGTTTCCTTGATGACGAGGTCGTCTTCGCCGAGGAAGGTATCAGCTCTTGGTGACCGAAGCCTGAACGACGCGTGGCGCCGAGCGTGCCGGTGCGTCTCGCGCGGGTCGCGGACCGCCGATCTCGATATGCTTGACGCGCACCTCCGGCTCAGGCCTCGCCAGCTCGACATGGAGCAATCCGTGGTCGAGCCAAGCGCCGGTGATGTCGATCCCCTCGGCGAGAACGAAGGCGCGCTGGAACTGACGCGCCGCGATGCCCCGATGCAGGAACTGGCGCTCGCCGCTGTCATCGGCCTGTCGCCCGCGGATCACCAGCTGGTTGTCTTCCTGGGTGATCTGCAGCTCATCCATGCCGAAACCCGCGACCGCGAGCGTGATCCGCAGCCCGTTCGGGGAGGTCTGCTCGATGTTGTAGGGGGGGTAGCCGTCCGAAGAGGTCTTTGACGCACGCTCGAGCATCTGCTCGAGATGGTCAAACCCCAGAAACATCGGCGACGCGAACAAGCGAGCCGTCATGGCCTCCTCCTCTGAGCGAGACATGTCCGGGACCCAAAGCGGCATCCCTGACGACGACTGATCTTGGCATGGCTGGCTGCGCTTGCAACACCCGCTTGGCGGTCGCCTCGCGTTGAACGCTGCCGTTCAAGGGTCGCGTTGAACGCTCCAAGCGACTTCGCTACATGCGGCGGATGGCCGACACCCTGACATCGGAACGTCCCGAGGAACCGGCGGCAACCATCCTCCAGGTGCCATCTCCGGCGCTAAAGACGCGGGCGCGGAAAGTGGTCGCGGGTGACGCGGAGCACGTGCGCGCCCTGCTTCCCGCGATGTTCAGGCTGATGTACCAGGCGCCGGGCATTGGGCTCGCCGCGCCGCAGGTCGGAATCAGCCTGAGGCTGGTGGTGATCGACCTCGCCCCAGACGATGTTCCCGCCGCGATGACGCTGATCAACCCCGAGATCGTCTCGGTCAGCGACAGCTGGGTCACGCGCGAGGAGGGATGCCTGTCGCTGCCCGGCATCTATGCCGATGTCGCGCGCCCGGCCCGGGTGGTGGTCCGCTACCAGGATGACGCGTTCAGCAGCCGGACGATCGAGGCGGACGGCCTGCTCGCCGCGTGCCTGCAGCACGAGATCGATCACCTCGACGGCGTGCTGTTCATCGATCACCTGTCCGCCTTGAAGCGCAACATGCTGCTCCGCCGCTTCAGCAAGGAACGGCGCGAGCGGGCAAGCGCGCCACCTCGACGTGATGCAGGTTGATGGCCACGGCACCGAGGCGCCTGCGTGTCGGCTTTCTCGGATCGCCGGACTTCGCCATCCCTGCTCTTGAAGCGCTACTCGGCGCCGGCCATGAGCTGGTGGCGGTCTACACCCAGCCGCCGCGCCAGGCCGGACGCGGCCACCGGGTACAGCCATGCGCGGTGCATCGCCGCGCCCTGTCGCTGGGCCTGCCGGTGCGAACCCCTGCCCGCCTGCGTCAGGCCACCGCCGAGTGGGAGGCGTTCGCGGCGCTCGAACTCGATGTCGCCGTCGTCGCCGCCTACGGGCTGATCCTACCGGACGCGATGCTCGGCGCGCCACGGCGCGGCTGCCTCAACATCCATGCAAGCCTGCTGCCACGCTGGCGCGGCGCGGCGCCGATCCACGCCGCCCTGCTGGCCGGCGACGCCGAGACCGGCATCACCATCATGCGCATGGATGCCGGGCTCGACACCGGCCCGATGCTGCTGCGGGACGCGGTGCCGATCGGCGCGCGGGCGACCACGCCCGACCTGCACGACCAGTTGGCGCAGCTCGGGGCGACGCTGCTGCTGCAAGCGCTCGACCGGGATCCGGCCCCGGTGCCGCAGCCGGCCGAGGGCGCCACCTACGCGCCGAAGCTGACCCGCGAGGATGCCGTTCTCGACTGGCGCCAGCCCGCGTCCGACCTCGACCGCCGCGTGCGGGCGCTGACGCCCTGGCCCGGCACGCATACCTCGCTGCCGCCCCGCCCCGGCGAGGCCGAAGGCGCAACGATCAAGGTCCTGGCCGCGCACCCGGTGCCGGGCAGCGGCCAGCCGGGAG
>CAXTPV010000164.1:0-5467 GCA_964246135.1 uncultured Acetobacteraceae bacterium
GTGTTGACGCCGCGCAGCTCGTCGGCGTCGGCCTCCACCGGCAGCACGCGGCCGCCGCCGGCGACCGCGATCGCCACGATGTCGGTCAGGAAGTATTCGGCCTTGGCGTTGCGGTTACCGACCTCCGAGAGCCAGGCGCCTAGCGAGGACGCCTCGGCCGCCATCATGCCGGCGTTGCAGAGCGGGATTGCACGCTCCGCCTCGCTGGCCTCGGCGTGTTCGACGATGCGGGATACCAGGCCGCGCTCGACGACGACGCGGCCGTAGCCGGTGGGGTCCTGCGGCCGCATCGCGAGCAAGGCGAGGTCGGCGGCTTCCGCGCGCCGGCGGTCGAGCAGCGAACGCATCGTGGACGCGGTGACGAGCGGGTTGTCGGCGTAGAGGATCGCGACCTCGCCGTCGCCGAAGAGCGTGCGCGCCTGCGTTGCCGCGTGGGCGGTGCCGAGCCGGTCGGCCTGGACCACCACCTGATGCGGCGCCGCCTCGGCGGCGACCTCGTCCATGCCGGGGCCGATCACCACGACGATGCGGTCGAACACAGTCTCGGCGGCCAGCACCAGGTGACGCAGCATCGAGCGTCCGGCGAGCGCGTGCAGCGCCTTCGGGCGGGCGGAGCGCATGCGCGTGCCGAGGCCGGCGGCAAGGATGATGGCGGTGCGCGTTGGCATGTCTGCCGGTAGCTTCGCGCGGAGGCCGGTGTCAAACGCGGTGCCGGCGCCGGGACGCGTGAGCCTGACCAGGAGGAGCAGAAGGCCAGAGGCGCTGCCTCTGGGCTCCGCTCAACGCAAAGCCTTGAGAACCCACTCGATTCCATAAACTGGTTTCCAAAGGTCCCGGCCTTTGGCGGGTCTGGGCAGAGCCCAGCCTTGCTTCCTTGGCGAACGCATCGGCCACCGATCAATGATGATGTCGGTTTGCTGCAACGCGCACGCCGCGCGGGCGACAGCCGGACGTGGCCGCCGAATGGCTCATCCGCCGGTGGTGGTGACGCCGGTCAGGAACAGGCCGATCGGACCGTGCTCGGCGGATATGAAGTGGGCGCGGATCGGCACCGGCGGTGCGCCCGCGCGCACGCTCGCGATCCAGACGCTACCGCCCTGGCGCTGATGGCTGATCGCGAAGTTCTCGTCGTGCAGGAAGCCCGCGACCAGCTCGGTGGTGAAGTCGCAGCGCAGCGCGGCGCCGGCGTAGGGCGAGCGGTCGAGCTGCTCGATCACCTCGTGGCCGACGGTCCAGGTCGCGACCTTGGTCAGGCGGGCGCCGTCGAACGTGGTCAGGCGGGCGTCGCATCGTCCGGTCGCGCTGACCTCGTTGAACAGGGCGGCGACCGCGCTCATGGTGTCGATGCTGCCTTGCGTGAGCGCCGCCGGCACCGGATCGCGTCGGGGCTCGGCCGGGAGGAGCACCCGCACGACCGGGGTTTCGCCCTGGTAATCGATCACCGTCTGCCGGTTGGCGCCGCGCGAGTAGCCGCTGCTGACGAATTGCCGCGGTTGCGCGACCGGGCCGGCGAAACTGCCGACCGACCGACTGGTGACGCGGTTCTCGACCAGGGCGCCGACGAAACCGACGGTGTGGTCCTGCATGCCGACGTCGTAGCTGCCGTCGCCGATGCGCAGTGACACGTCGAGCACCATCGCGCGAAAGCCGCGAAGATAGACGGCGTAGGCGAGGTGGATGACGGAGGCGTTCGGCGCGGCGCGCGCGCCCGCGAGCGGCAGGATCATCGCGGTCAGGATGAGCGCGGTCCGCGCCGGTGCGCGGCGGCCTGGCCGAAAGGACCTCAGCGTGCGGCGCCGCGATCGCGGGCGATCAGCGCGAGTGCCGCCTGATCGACCAGTTCCTCGATGATCTCGGCGACCGGCTGCACCGACGAGACCATGCCGACCGACTGGCCGGCCATCACCGAGCCGTTCTCGATGTCGCCGTCGATCACCGCGCGTCGCAGCGCGCCGGCCCAGAAATGCTCGATCTCGAGCTGTGCCGCCTCCTTGGTCAGCGCCCCCTCATGGAAGCGGCGCACGGTGTCGGCCTGGTGGCGCAGGAACAGCGTGGTGCCGGTGTTGACCAGGCCGCGCACCGGGATCACCGGGAAGCGGTCATCGAGCTGCACCGTCGGCAACGCGTCGCGGGCGTTGGCGCGGATGAAGGCGCGCTTGAAGTTGGGGTGCGCCACCGACTCGGTCGCGGCCGCGAAGCGGGTGCCGAGCTGGGCACCGGCGGCGCCCATGTCGAGCATGCCGAGGATCGCATCGCCCCGGCCGAGGCCGCCGGCGACGAACACCGGCACCTCGGCGACGTGGGGCAGGATTTCCTGCGCGAGCACCGTCAGCGACACCGGGCCGATATGGCCGCCCGCCTCCGAGCCCTCGATCACCAGCGCGTCGACGCCGGACCGGACCAGGCGCCGCGCCAGCACCAACGCGGGCGCGAAGCCGACCAGCTTGGCGCCCCCATCCTTGACCGCGCGCACCGCGAACCCGGGCGGGATGCCGCCGGCCAGCACGATGTGGCCGACGCCGGCCTCCAGGCAGACCCGGATCAGGTCGGCGAGCGCCGGGTGCATGGTGATCAGGTTGACGCCGAACGGGCGGTCGGTGAGTGCCCGGGTGCCGGCGATCTCGTCGGCCAGCAGAGCGGGCGGCATCGAGCCGCCGGCGATGACCCCGAAGCCGCCGGCGTTGGAGATGGCGCTCACCAGATGGCGCTCCGACACCCAGCTCATCGCGCCGCCGAGGATCGCGTGACGGCAGCCGAGGAACTCGGTGCCGCGCTGCCACAGCCGCGCGAGGCGGGCGCGAGCGGCGGCAAGCGTGGTGGTGGGGTCCGCTGCTGGCGCCTGGATGTCCATCCCGGTCAGCCCGCGTCCAGGCCGTAGGCGGTGTGGAGCGCGCGCACCGCGAGCTCGGTGTATTCGCGGCCGATCAGCACGCTGACCTTGATCTCGCTGGTCGAGATCACCTGGATGTTGATCCCCTTCTCGGACAGGGTGCGGAACATGGTGCTGGCGACGCCGGCGTGGCTGCGCATGCCGACGCCGACGACGCTGATCTTGGCGACGTCGGGGTCGAGCACCAGGGCGTCGAACCGGATCACCTCGCGCTGGCCCTCCAGCAGCACCCGCGCGCGCAGCAGGTCGGCGCTGCCGACGGTGAACGTCATGTCGGTGGTGCCGTCGGCGCCGGTGCTTTGCACGATCATGTCGACGTTGACGTTGGCCTCGGCGAGCGGCCCGAACACCGAGGCGGCGATCCCCGGCCGGTCCGGCACCTGTCGCACCGTCACCTTGGCCTCGTCACGCGAGTAGGCGATGCCGGCGACGAACTCCTTTTCCATGATCTCGTCCTCGTCGGTGACCAGGGTTCCGCCGCCGTCCTCGAAGCTGGACAGGACCCGCACCCGGACCCGCTCCTTCATCGCGAGCTCGACGCTGCGCGTCTGCAACACCTTGGCGCCGACCGAGGCGAGCTCCAGCATCTCCTCGTAGGCGATGCGGTCGAGCCTACGCGCCTTGGGCACGATACGGGGATCGGTGGTGTAGACGCCATCGACATCGGTGTAGATGTCGCACTGGTCGGCGCCGATCGCCGCCGCGAGCGCCACCGCCGAGGTGTCGGAGCCACCGCGGCCGAGCGTCGTCACGCGTCCGTCGGGGGCGACGCCCTGGAAGCCGGCGAGCACGGGCACCTGGCCGGCCCGGAACGACGCGAGCACGCCGGCCACCTCGACCGACGCGATGCGGGCGCTGCCGTGGGCGTCGTCGGTGCGGATCGGCAGCTGCCAGCCCTGCCAGGAGCGGGCGTTGACGCCTTGCGCCTGCAACGCGATCGCCAGCAGGCCGGCGGTCACCTGCTCGCCGGTCGAGACCACCGCGTCGTATTCGCGGGCGTCGTGCAGCGGCGCCAGCGCCTGGCACCAGCCGACCAGCTGGTTGGTGACGCCCGCCATCGCCGACACGACGACGGCCACCTCGTCGCCCGCCTCGACCTGGCGCGCAACGCGAGCGGCCGCGAGGCGCACCCGGTCGACGTCGGCGACCGAGGTGCCGCCGAACTTCATCACGACGCGGCGCGAGGTCGTCACGACAAGCTCGGGCGACGACGCCGGGTCGGGCGCGTCGGCGAGGCCGGAGGGGATCAGACCGGAGCGGGGCATCGATGATCGCGGACGGGATTGAGGGAGGGGCGGCCGGGTCCCATAGACCCGCCGGCGCGGCGCGACAACCGCCGGGGTGTTCCGAGCGCAGGCTGGCGCCTCAAGGCTGGGCGCATCTCAAGGCTGGGGGCGCATGTGACAGGCGTCGCCGACGCCGCCGGCATAACGGGTCCAGGTCTGGGTGGCGCCGAACAGCGGCAGGCCGACATAGCCGCGCAGCCGGAGCGTTCCGTCGTCGGCCACGTGCATGCGGGCGGCGAACACCTGGCCGCTCCTCGGGTTGAGGATGCGCCCGTCCCAGCCATCCTGCTGGCGCTGCATGTCGTAGATCAGGGTGAGGCCGCATTGCGATCGGTGCCAGTGATCGACCGGCATTGCGCCGTTGTAGTCCATGCCGGTGATGCGGCCGCAGAGCGCGGTGCCGCAGGGCGAGAGGGTGATCACCGCGCCATGATCCTCGGTCAGCCACGACCCGATCGGGGATGCGAGCGGGACGTCGGCCGCGTGTGCCGGGCCGCGCAGCCAGGCTGCGATCACCGCCGAGGCGATCGCCGCCCGGGCGGCCACCCGGCGGGCGGGGATCAACTGTCCGACCTTGGCACCCAGGGGATGTGGGAGATCTCGACGCCCTCGTCGGCCAGCGCCTCGCGTTCGCTGGCGGTCGCCTCGCCATAGATGCCGCGCGCCTCGATCTCGCCCCGGTGCATGGCCAGCGCCTTTTCGGCGAACGCGGTGCCGACGTGCTCGCAACGCTGCTCGACGGCGTCGCGGAGGCGCGCCAGCATCGACCGCATAGCATCTGGCAGGGGGGCGTCGGGCAGAGGCGCGTTGACGCCGCCTTGCGGCCGGGCCGTCACGCCGCCATTGGTGCCGGGCGGGATCACCTCACCCTGCAGCGCGGCGTTGGATAGCGCGGGGGCGTTGGGCGCCGCGGCCGGTTGCCGCCGCTTCGGGCTGCCCACCACCGCCGGCGCCATCAGGCCGCGTCCGACCTCGACGCTGCCGCAGCTTGGGCAGCTCACCAGGCCGCCGCCAGACTGCCGGTCGAACTCGTGCATGCTGCGGAACCAGCCCTCGAAGCCATGACCGCGCGCGCAGCGAAGCTCGTAGCGGATCACCCGTCAGGCCGCGAGCAGCGCGTCGAGGCCACCCTCGCGATCGAGGGCGACGAGGTCGTCGCAGCCGCCGACATGCCGGCCATCGACGAAGATCTGCGGCACCGAGGTGCGACCATCGGAGCGCTCGATCGCCGCCTTGCGGGCGTCCGAGCCGTACGGCGCGTCGATCTCCCGGAACGCGACGCCCTTGTCGC
>CAXTPV010000165.1:0-5459 GCA_964246135.1 uncultured Acetobacteraceae bacterium
TGGCAAGCGTCGCGGCGACCGTGCACGGCGCGGCGCTCGCACGTGCCCGCTTTGGCGGCGAGGGCGGCCTGCCGCGTCCGCGCGATGTGCGCGACCTCTACGCGGCGCTTGCCGCCGAGCACGCGCTGGTGCTGATCGACGGACCGCCGTTGCTCGCATGCCCCGGCAGCGCCACGGTCGCGGCGGTCGCCGACGCGGCCGTGCTGGTGGTCGCGGCCGGGCGGGATCGCGCGCGCGACGTCACCCATGCCCGCTCGCTGCTCGATCGCGCCGGCGCAAGCCTCCATGGTGCGATCCTGAACGATCATCGCGGCCTGCCCGAGCTGCTGCGGCGGTTGCTGCCAACAGCGCAAGGATGATCGGCAGGCGGCCGCTTGCCGGCGCCATTGGCGCGGCACTCATCGGCCGCCCGCACGCCGCGACCGCCCGTATTCATCCCCCGACGCTCGCCGCCCTCGCGTCCTCCACCGGCCTGGTGTTCGGTACCGCGATGCAGATCGACGTGGTCGCGAGCGATCCCGCCTACGCAGCGCTGATCGGCCGCCAGGCCGCGATGGTGACGCCCGAGAACGAGCTGAAATGGCATCGGCTGCGGCCATCGCCGACGACGTTCGACTTCGCGGCCGCCGATCGCCTGCTCGATTTCGCCGCGCGCCGCTCGCTCGCCGTCCGCGGCCACACGCTAGTCTGGCACGTCGACCTGCCAGACTGGTTGCTGGCACTTGCCCAAACGGGGCCGATTGGCGCGGTGGTCGACGCCCATATACTGGCCGTCGTCGGCCGGACCCGCGGCCGTATCCCCTGGTGGGATGTCGTGAACGAACCGATTTGCGTGGAAGACGGCGCGGCGGACGGATTGCGCCGCTCGGTGTTCCTCGAGCGTCTCGGCCCCGGCTACATCGCGCACGCGCTGCGCGTCGCGCACGCGTCGGACCCCGCCGCGCGCCTGGTGATCAACGAGATGGATGTCGAGTGCGTCGGCCCATACTTCGCGGCGAGACGGCAGGCATTGCTCGCGTTGCTGACCCGGCTGCGCGATCAGGGCGTGCCGCTGCACGCGGTTGGCATCCAGTCGCACCTGAAATGGGAGCGCGGCTGCTTCGACCCCGATACTTTCCGGCGCTTCCTCGAACGCCTGGCGGCGCTCGGTCTCGACATCCACCTGACCGAATTCGACGTCGCCGACCTGCACTTGGCGGCCGCACCCGCACCGCGCGACCGCGCGGTCGCCGACCTGATGGCGGCCTATCTCGCGACCACTCTCGACGAGCCCGCCGTCAAGCTGCTGACCGTCTGGGGTCTGACCGATCGGCACAGCTGGCTCGACGACGACCCATGGACGCGACGCGCCGACGGGCTGCGGTCCAGGGGCTGCCTGTTCGACGACAGGCTCAGGCCCAAGCCGGCGCGTGACGCCGTCGCGGCCGCGCTGCGGGCACGGGCGCGCCCGACCTGACCCGCTGCTCGCTCGCGTGCAATGCCACGGTGCTGAACGACAGCAGCGCGGTCGCCATGTCGAGCGTGAGGTAGGCCGGCTCGGTCATGCCCTTCAGCACGACGAGCATCATCCACGACACCGTCCACCACGCCACCGGATCGTCGCGTCTCAACCCGCGCACGACCAGCAGCAGCAGCTTGCCGACCAAGACGCCATACAGCGCCAGGCCCACCACCCCGGTCTCGATCAGCAGTTCCAGCAGGCCGTTATGCGCGTGCGGGGCGTGCCAGCCGATATTGGCCCAGATCTGCTCGACCGCCCGGTCGCCCGGGAGCCAGAACCCCTGGAAGCCATAGCCGAGCCATGGCCGCGCCGCGATCAGGCCACGCGCCGCCTCCCAGATCGGTCCGCGGCCGTTCAGCGTCGGGTCCTTGCCGATCAGCCCGTAGGCGTTGTCACCCAACAGCGCGAACGCGAACACGGCGCCAGCCAAGGCGGCGGCGGCAACCCACCAGGCCAGCAGGCGCAGCCGCGGGCGGCGAAACCAGCATGACCACAACCAGAAGCAGATCAGCGCCATCGAGGCGATCACCCCGGTCGTCGAGCGAGTCAGCACGATCGCGCCGACAATGATGCCGGCGCCGAGCATGCGCATGGCGCCCAGGCGTCGCTCGGCATAGAGCCGGTAGCCGAGATAGGCGAGCGCGAGTTCGAACGCCCAGGCGGCCACGTTCTTCTGCACGAAAATGCCGCGGAGCGCGCCGTCATAGTCTCCGACGTCGCGCCCGAGCGATGGCAGCCCGATGAACAGCGCGACCGAGGCGGCGAGCATGAACCAGCTGACACGGTTCAGCAGACGCAGCGTCCGCTCGGTGCCAATGATGCCGACCGCGACGTGGCCGAACACCAGGTAAGACAGCAGCAGCAGCGAGCGCCTGCACGTTGTCTCCGGATTGTCCGACCAAAACGCCGATGCAACACAATAGATCCAGAGCAACGCTGCCGGCACGCCTTCCCACCAAATCGGGCGCACCCGCCGCAGGCCCGCGACAGCGAGCAGCAGCAGCACCGCGAGCGTGCCACCCTCGAGCCCGCTCGATAGCGCATCGCTGCTGCCCGGCGCGTCAACCTCGCCGCTGAAGAACCGCTGCACCGGCAGGAACCCCTGCGACAGCACGCAGATGCTGGCGGCAAGCCCGAGCGTTTCCAGCCGGCCGGGAACACGGCGGTCAGCGCGTGCGACCACGCGTCCTCCTGCAAACAGTGCGCAATCAATACAGACTAGCCGCCCCGGCCTGCCGCGACAATGCGCCACGTTGAGAACGGCGAACGGCAAACGTTGCGCTTGCGTTTCGGGAGCGACGCTTTCACATACGGCGCATCGCAACAGAGCTTGGCCCTGCATGGAGACACCACCAGTCATCGGCCGAGCCGCGCCCCCACCCGTCGATGGAACGCTGCGGGTGTTGCTGGTGACCAAGCACGCCTTCATCCCGTCGTCGGATGGCACCGCGGCGATCATCCGGCTCTGGTATGATTGCCTGCGTCAGCTTGGCGCGACGATGACCGTGCTGTCGTTTGACTACGTCGCCGATCGCTGGACACCCGACGCGATCGCCTCGCTCGCCGCCGACGGCACCGACGTGCGGATCGTCGGCGTCTATGGCACGCCCCGGGGCGCCGCCCGTCGTCGCCTGCTGTCGATCGCGGCGTCCCTCGTGCGGGGTCACAGGTTCACGCCGGAATGGGTCCGGATGGACCGGGCGACACGCGACAGCCTCGACCGGGCGGTCGATCGTGACTACGACCTCATCGTCTTTCACGGCGTCGATGCCGTGCACCTCGCGGGCGAGGCGCGGATCGGCACGCATGCCGCGCGCAAGCTGATCGACATCCACGATCACGTGCCACTGCGGACGCTTTATATGCAGCGGACGCTCTGGCGGTTGCTGCGCTGGCGTGGCCTTGCCGTCCGACGACACGTGACGCGCTCGGATGTCGTTCAAGCCGCGATGTGGCCGCTTGCCGGGCGGCTGGCGCGGGCGGAACGCGAACGGCTCGATCTCTGCGACCAGGTCCTCTGCTCCTCGAGCGAGGAGCACCGCCTTCTCCGCGACATCGGCGTTGCCGAGCAGCGCCTGGTGTCGATCCGCTGGCCGATCGCGCGCGGCCCGTCATGGCCGGGCCGCCCTGGACGTTCGGGTTCATCGGCTCGAGCGCGCTGTTCAACACCGAAGCGTTGGTGTTCTTCTGCCGCGAGGTGTGGCCGCTGATCCGGGCGCAGCTTCCGGCCGCGCGGCTGCTTGTCGCCGGCCAGGCCGGCACGACCTGCGCCGCCTTGCCCCCGGCGCTTCGGAACGGCATCGACGTGATCGGCCGGGTCGAGGATCTGGCCACGTTCTACGGCCGCGTGCGCATCGTGCTGGTGCCGCTGCTGTCCGGCACCGGGGTGAGCGTCAAGACCATGGAGGCGGCGATCCATGGCGCGGCGATCGTCAGCACCAAAGCCGGTCTGCGCGGTCTGGCGCTCCGCCACGGCGTCGAGGTGGTGCTGGCCGAAACCGCATCCGGGTTCGCGGCGGCGGCGGTGGCACTCGCGAACGATCCGGCCCGCGCCGCCCGTCGCGGCGCCGCGGCGCGGACGGCGGTCGCCTCCCGACACAGCCCCGCCTTGTTTCGCGAGGGATTGCGTGCGCTGCTGCCACCGGCCCGCGCGGCAGCGTGAGGCGCCTGGCTCGACGAGCGCGAAGCGCATCGGCCTTCCTGCTGATGGCCGTATGCCACGCGGCCGTGCCCGCCGTCCGAGCGTCCCCCGCCTGGGCCGCGCCACCCCCCCGACACGATGTGGCGACGATCATGGTGTCGTCGGCGAGCTACGGGCCACCGGGGCGCGACAATCTCGCCGAGAGCTGCGATGCGACGGCGCGGGTGGCGTCCGTCTGCACCGGCCGGTCCTCATGCGCGATCCCGATCCGGGCGGATGTGTGCGCGTCGCCGCCTGACCGGCTGCACGGCCTGCTGCGGGCGCTGACCGTCACCTACACCTGCGGCGCGGTCGGGCATGCTCGGCTGTCGTCCGATCTCGCGCCGTTCGAACTTGTGCTCGCCTGCCGCTGAGATGAGCACCAGCGCGTTGCGATGGTTCGCGAAGAAGTCGCTGCGCGCCACCGTGGCCGCGATCAGCCCGCGCCTGGCGACGCGTGATCCGGGCGGGATCAGCCGCCTGCGCGTCCTGACCTTTCATCGCTTCGCGCGTCGCTCTCGCGACCCGTTCGCGGTCGATCCGGACCAGTTCGCGCGCCAGATGGAGGTGCTCGCCTCGCGCGGCGTGGCGGTCGGCCTCGATGCCGTCGAGCGCGTGCTGGACGGTGGCGTCTGCCCGCCGGACGCGGTGCTGGTGACGATCGACGACGGCTGCGCGAGCACGCTCGAGGTCGCGGCGCCTATCCTGGGCCGGTTCGGTGTGCCGGCCGTGGCCTTCGTCACGGCGGGACGACTGGGCCACGACGCTGGCGACCACCCCGAACGTTTCCTGACGCGCGACGAGGTCGCAGCACTGCCGTCCTTCGGCATCGAGGTCGGCTCCCACGGCTGGACGCACCAGTCACTCGCGGGCGCCGACGACGCCATGTTACGTCGGCAGCTCGATTTCTCGCGCGACTGTCTCGGCCAGGTCATGGGACGCGGCATCCGCGCCTTCGCCTATCCTTATGGCACCCGCGCCGACTATTCCGCGCGAACCCGCAGCGCCGTGCGCGACGCCGGCTACCAGGCGTGCTTCACGTCGCAGCATGGCGCGATTACCCCCGGCGCCGACCGTTTCGAGCTGCCTCGGATCAAGATCGAGGGCGGCGAGGGCGCGCGCATGTTCGACGCCGCCTGTCGCGGTGGTCTCGACGCCTGGTCGCTGGTCGACCGCTACGCCGCCGCTTGGCAGGCGAGCGGTCGGTAGCATGCTCAGCTCTGAGAGTCCGGTTGAGAATGCTTAAGCATGAGCGATGCGCCGGAGGAGCAGGCTTCC
>CAXTPV010000166.1:0-5456 GCA_964246135.1 uncultured Acetobacteraceae bacterium
CGGCGAGCACGCCTCCCGTCACCGCGCCCGCCGGCGCGCCAAGCAACGCGGCGCCCACGCGCGCGGCGACCGACACCCTGGAAGGCCGTATCCGCGTCGCGGTGCAACGCGCGGTCCGTTATCCCGCGAGCGCCCGCCTCATGGGCGAGCAGGGCCGGGCGTTGGTCGGGTTCGACTATCGGGACCGCTCCGTGTTTGGCGTGCACGTGCTGCGCGCGAGCGGCGTGTCGTTGCTTGACGCGGCCGCGATCGAGGCGGTGCGCGATGCCGCGTATCCGCCGCCGGGCAACCTCGGCGGCCGCGCCCTGGTGCTGGAAGTGTGGGTTGATTTCGAGCTCGCGGCCGACGAGTCCGGCTGAACCCGTGCAACATTAGCTTCACTCGCCTGTCAGCTTCGCGTCAGCTACGCGCTCTCCGGGACGAAAGCCGGAGTGCCATGATGCGGATTATGGGTCGCGCGACCGGAACAGCGGCGATGCCGGTCCTGGCAGTGTGCATCGGCAGCTTTGCCGCCAACGCGCAGTCGGTGCCGGCGGACGCGCCCGAAAACATCGGCGCGGTGCTGGGGCAGGCCACCACCGCGCCGGGAGCGGCGTCATCGGTTCCGACCACGGCAAGCCAGTTCGCGCCGAGCCGGGCGCCGCTCGCGTCGATCGAGCCGACCAGCGTCGTCGCCGGCGAGACCCTGCAAAAGATCGCCGTGCCCACCGACGACTACAACGACGTGGTGGCGCTGACACCGAGCGCGGTCGACGTGTCGCCTGCCGGTCCGGGACTGCAACAGGATTTCGCGCAGAGCATACGCGGGTTGCAGTACACCGAGTTCAGCGTGCTGTACGACGGCATCCCGGTGCCGGGATTTCCGTTCAACCTGGCGCCGCAGCCGGGCGCGTATTTCATGTCGCGTGATTTCTCCAGCATCACCGTCAACCGGGGACCGGGGCAGGCCTCGGCGATCGGCAACGCGACCTTCGGCGGCTCGCTTGACCTCGCGACGCAGACCCTGACCAAGGCGCCAGAGGTGCAGACTTACGGCACCTTTGGTTCGTTCGGGACCAAGTTCTACGGGATCGAGGCCAGTTCGGGCGACATCGCCTCGCTGCAGGGCGCGCGCGTCGGCCTCGATCTGACCCGCGAGGAGGCGCAGGGCGCCGACACCGGGCTCGCGACCGAGCGGCGCAACCTGTTCGCCAAATACCAGCAGCCGATCGGCGCCGACACGGTGGTGACGCTGGCCGCCAACACCGACAACGATGCCACCAAGACGCCGTATGGCGCGAGCCTCGCGAACATCGCGCTCCACGGCCGCGACTACGCTTTGAACAATGACCCCGCCTCGCAGAGCTTCAGCGGCTACAACCACGACGTCTACACGACCGACTTCGAGTATCTCGATGTGACGTCGTTCCTGGGCGATGGCTGGACCATCGACGACAAGGCCTACACCACCGGGTACTATCAGCGCGACCGGCACGGTCTCGATGTCGGTGGCACCGCGCCGAACCTGTCCGGCACGATCATCATCGACAACGCGCCGGTCGTGGTTGGCAACGACGTGCCCGGCGTCGCCAACACGTTCGACTATCGCGACTGGGGCGACGTGCTCCGGATCGCCAAGTCGTTCCGCTTCGGTGAGCTCCGGTTCGGGGTCTGGGGCGACCGGCAGGGCTTCCGGTCGTATCAGTACAATCTCGATTTCACCCGGAACTCGGTCGCCTACACCCTTGCTCCTGGCGTCAACCCGTTCACCCAGGACTACTTCGCGAGCCTGGTCACGATCCAGCCCTATGCCGAGTTCGCCTATAAGCCTGTCCGCAGCGTCACGCTGACCGCCGGAGTCAAATACAGCGCGGTCACGCGCGCGATCAGCGGACCGGTGACGCTCGACGGGCTGCCGGGCAACGATCATGCGAGCTACAACGCGGCGCTGCCATCGTTTGATGCGAACTGGCGAGTCACGAAGCAGCTCGCCTTCTATGCCGAGGCGGCGCGCGGCTACCTGACGCCGCCGCTCAACTTGTTCGGCACCACGTTGCCGGTCAGCGTGCAGCCATCGACGACCTGGAGCTATCAGATCGGGACCGTGTATCAGCGCAAGTGGCTGAGCCTTGGCGCCGACGCCTACGAGATCGATTTCAGCAACGCGATCGCCAGCAGGACGGTCGCCGCCGAGACGTCGTATTTCAACCAGGGTGGCGCCGTCTTCAGGGGTGTGGAGTTCGAGGGGACGGTGACGCTTGGAGGAGGGTTCGCGGTCTACGCCAATGCCAGCCTGAACGACAGCACCTATGGCGGCAACGGCAACAACCTGGCGCAGACGCCGCGCCGTACCGGATCAGTCGTACTGCTTTACGATCGCGGTTCTGTCTTCCGCTCCGGTGACGACCTCTACGCCAACGTCGTGAGCAAGCTGGTCGGCCCGCAATACGCGGTCGACACCGCGACCCCGGGCCAGCCCGACCAGTTTCCGATCAAGTCATGGAACCAGGTGGATGCGACGCTCGGCTACGTGTTGCCGGCGTTCGGCCATCGGCTGCGTCTCGCGGTCAACGTCACCAACCTGTTCGATCATCGCAGCATCATCGGCTACGATTTCTCCACCCTCGAGGGAACGCCGCTCTACTGGGTGCAGGCAGGAAGGGGCGGGTTCGTCAGCATCGCGGCCACGCTCTGAGGCCCTACAGGATGGCGCGCTGGTATTGTGGCGGCAGGAACGGCTCGACGCCGAGCGCGCGTGCCGCCTGCGCCGGCCAGGCGGGGTTGGCCAGGATGGCGCGTGCCAGCAGCACGATGTCGGCGCGGCCGCCGGCGACGATCTCGGCCGCGAGCTCGGGCGAGGAAATCATCCCGACCGCACCGGTCGCGATCCCGGCCTCGCGACGGATGCGCTCGGCGAACGGCACCTGGTAGCCGGGATGGAGCGACGGGATTCGCGGTCGCGCGACGGTGCCGCCGGACGAGCAGTCGATCAGGTCGACATCGCCGCGGGCGCGCAGCAGGCAAGCGAGCGCGACCGCCTCGTCGGGCGTGACGCCGCCTTCGGCCCAATCGGTGCATGACAGGCGGACGAACAGCGGCAGCTCGTCCGGCCATTCGGCGCGCACGGCGTCGATCACCTCGAACAGCGCCCGGGCGCGGCCGGCGAGGTCGCCGCCATACTGGTCGTTGCGGGTGTTGGACAGCGGCGACAGGAACTCGTGCAGCAGGTAGCCATGGGCGGCGTGAACCTCGACGATCTTGAACCCGGCTTCGCGCGCGCGCCGGGCGGTGTCGCCGAACGCGCGCACGGTGGCCGCGATCTCGTCGGTCGAGAGCGCGTGCGGCGTGGTCGAGGCTTCGGAGAACGCGATCGCGCTTGGCGCCGACGGCGTCCAGCCGCCGGCCCCCACGGGGATCGGGGTGCCGCCTTCCCAGGGCGGCCTCGTGCTCGCCTTGCGGCCGGCATGCGCGATCTGGATGCCCGGCACCGCGCCGCCCATGGTGATGATGGCGGCGAGGCGGGCGAGGAGTGCCTGCTGCGCGTCGTTCCAGAGGCCGAGGCAGCTTGGCGTGATTCGGGCCTCGGCCGAGACGTGGGTCGCCTCGGTGAACACGATTCCGGCGCCACCCATCGCCTTGGCGCCGAGCGTCTGGATGTGCCAGTCGCCGCCCAGGCCGTCCTCGGCGCTGTACTGGCACATCGGCGCGACCGCGATCCGGTTGCGCGCGGTCACGCCTCGGAAGGCGATCGGCTCGAACAATAGCGGGTTTGGCATCGGGTGGGGTTCCGTTCGGGCTTGGCGGGAAGCTGAAGTGAGGCGAGGGCTCTGCCCTCGACCCGCTGGGGCCGGTGGGCCCCAGACCCCGTTCTCTGAAGTGACGGATTTTAACGGCTCGCCTTTGATGGGGCACAGCCCCTTGCTCGCGGCCTGCTAGTGGGCCGGTCTGGCCGGTCGCACGAACATGCGGTCGGTGGCGTTCGATATCCAGACCAGGTGGCGGGCGAACCAGTCGGCGCCGAGCAGCAGGCCGGCGCCGTCGGAAAACGGCGTCACCGTCAGCACCGGGTTCGCCGCGACCTCGCCTCCGATCTGGAGCGCGCGGAAGCGGTGCCAGTGATAGACCGCGTCGGGCATGCCGACGCCGCCGGCCTCGCCGCCGGGATCGGCCGCGAGGATTTCGGGATCGACGCCGAGCGCCAGCGCGGCCGACGTCGACACGATGCGCGAGCGGGCGCCGGTATCGACCAGCGCGGTGATGGGGTGGCCGTCGAGCGTCACCGCCAGCGTCCGCCGGTTGCCGAGCGGCGACAGCGGAATGGAATCGAACCCCTCCCGCCAGGGTGGCAGGTCGCGGCAGAGGGTGGCGAGACCCTCACCGGCGAACAGGCGGAGGCGGTTGCCGGGCGCGTCGATCTCGACCTCCAGCCGTCCGAGCAGGTCGCCGCCGATCAGGCCGACGACCGGCGGCGTGATCGCGGGGATGGTCGGCAGGTCGCCGACCGGCATCGGCACGCCGAGCAGGGTGAGCGCGCCGATCGTGAGGCGGGCGATCGTCACCATTGGCAGGCCGCCGCCGCCGGCCGTCCGAAGCACGGCGTGCTGTCCGGTCTTGCGCGGCAGGCGGAGCGCGCGCGCGGCGTCCGGCGAGATCAGGCCGGCCTCCGAGCCGGTGTCGAGCAGCAGCGAGGCGGGGTGGCCGTCGAGGCTGACTTCGATGGTGAGGAAGTCGTCGGTGTCGCGCAGCGGCACGTCGGCGAGCAGGCGGAGCGCGCAGGTCGCGGCAGGGGCGGCGCCGGGCAGGAGGAGCGCGAGTGCCAGGACGCAAGCGAGCAGGGAGCAAGGGCGCACCCGCGGATCAGCGATGACGTGGTCCCTGGCCGGGCGGTCGGCTATGCATCGCCGCCACCGCGCCCTGACGCGTGAGCGTCGTCACCGCGCCTGCTGGCGTGAGGCTCGTCACCACGCCTGTCGGCGTGAGGGTGGGTGGCGGACCAGACCCGATGCAGCGAGGCGGCATCGACGCCCGCGTAAAGCTGGGTGGTCGCGAGCGAGGCGTGGCCGAGCAGCTCCTGGATCGCGCGGAGATCGCAGCCGCCCTCCATCAGGTGGGTCGCGAACGAGTGGCGCAGCGCGTGCGGCGTCACGTGCGCGGGCAGGCCCTGCAGGTCGCGCCAGCGCCGCATCTGGCGTTGCGCGACGGCGGCCGACAGCCGGCCACCGCGCGCGCCCACGAACAAAGGGGCCGTTCCCCGACCGGGACAAAGCGCGAGGTAGGCGGCGACGGCGTCGCGCACCGCCGGCAGCACCGGCACCACCCGCTCGACGCCGCCCTTGCCGCGCACGCGCAAGCTGCCGCGAGCGAGGCCGGCGGCTTCGCGATGGTCGAGCGACAGCGCTTCGGAGATGCGCAGGCCGCAGCCATAGAGCAGGGTGAACAGCGCCGCGTCGCGTGCCTGCAGGGCGGGGCTCGTCGAC
>CAXTPV010000167.1:0-2149 GCA_964246135.1 uncultured Acetobacteraceae bacterium
GTTCGTGACCGATGGCGGCAACATGATCCTCGACTGCCACATGGGGCCGATCGCCGACGCGGCGGGGCTCGAGCGCGGGATGCGCGAGATCGTCGGCGTGATCGAGACCGGGCTGTTCCTGGGGCGCGCCGGGATCGCGTTCGTCGCCGGCGAGCACGGGTTGCGCGAGATCACGGCGCGGGCGGCATGAGCGGCCCTGTCGCGAACGAGGGATCGGACGACGCGGGGTCGGACGGCACGATACGGCCCTGCGTGCTGATCTGCATGGGGGTGTCGGGCGCCGGCAAGTCGACGGTGGCGCACCTGGTCGACACCTATCTCGGTTGGCCGTTCCAGGAAGGCGACGAGCTGCACTCGCCGGCCAATGTCGAGAAGATGCGGCGCGGGATTCCGCTGACCGACGCGGATCGCTGGCCGTGGCTCGATCGCTGCCGCGCGTGGATCGAGGGCAGGCTGGCGGCGGACGGGCGCGGGCTGATCACCTGCTCGGCGTTGCGACGGGTCTATCGCGACCGGCTGATCGGGACCGATCGCGAGGCGGTGCGCATCCTCTACCTCAAGGCGTCACGCGAGACGCTGCTGCAGCGCCTGACCTGGCGCAAGCACCACTACATGCCGGTCGACCTGCTCGACAGTCAGCTCGCGACGCTGGAGGAGCCGACACCGGACGAGAACCCGATCGTGGTGTCGGTCGAGCAGACCGGCGAGCAGATGACGCGCGACGTGATTAGCCGGCTGCGGGACGCGGCCGGACACGCCGGAGGCGCTGCCTGATCATGGCTATCGGGTGGCGTCGGCCAGCGCGCGCCTGATCCAGTCGCGGTTGAAGCGGACGCAGTAGACCGGGGTGTCGGGCTGGAAGCGCCAGCCCTCCGCGAGCGCGCCGACATCGACCGGATCGAACCCGAACTGGTCATGCAGCGCGGCCACGGTCTTGTTCGCGTCCGCGTGGTCGCCCGCCAGCGGCAGCGCGCGCCGGTCGGGCGAGCCGGCGGGCTGACCATCCCGGTCGAAATGCGGCATCATGATCGCGTTGAACGCCTTGACGATCGTCGATTGCGGCAGATGCGCGGCCAGCATCTCGCTGCTGGTGGTCCGGTGCTGGTCGAGCTCGGGGATGGCATCGTCGCGGCCCGGATAGTAGTTGTTGGTGCCGATCACGATCTTGCCTCGCAGCGGCTCGACCCGAACCGACCGGTCATGCTTCATGGTGATGGCGACGACGGCGAGATCGCCGAACGCGGCCGCCTCCTCGATGGTGCCGATGTCGCAGCCGATGATGAACCTCTCGCTGGACAGGGTATGCGGACCGCGCGAGTTGCTGATCATCACCTGGTGCCCGGCCTTGACCCCGGCGCCGGCGAGGGAGCGCCCGACATAGCCCGCGCCGATGATGCCGATCTTCATGGACTGCACTCCTTCGCGTGTCTGATACGACAGGCACGTGATAGTTCCGGAGGTCTCTCTGGGCCGCGTGGGGGGATGGTGATGACGCACCTTGGCGGTTGCCAGTGTGGACGGGTCCGATACCGCGCCGAAGGGCCGGGCGGGCTGTCGAGCATCTGTCATTGCCGGATGTGCCAGCGGGCGTCGGGCGGTCCGTTCATGGTGTTTGTCCGGTTCGCCGCCGGTGATGTCATCTGGTCCCGTGATCCCGAGACCTTCGCCAGCTCGAACCTGGTCGAGCGGGGTTTCCGTCAGGCGTGCGGGACACCCCTGACCGATCGGCGGATCGGCGGCCCGGATGTCAGCGTGACACGCCACAGCCTTGATGATCCGGGCGCGGTGCCGGCGCCCGAGGTGAGCAACGCGACGGCGTGCAAGGCGGCTTGGCTCGCGGATCTTGACGGGTTGCCGGATGACGGGTGGGATTTGACACGGTCGCCAGGATTTATCAGCCATCAGGGAACCGGCACGCCGGGCCAGGGTGCGAGGTGAGGCGATGAGCGGACACGACCACCACCATGCTGATGTGGGGCATGATCATGGGCATGGGCATGGACCGGGGGGTCATCAGCACCAGCCGCCCGCGGGGTTCGACGGCGCGTTCGCGCTGGGGGCGGCGCTCAACGCCGGCTTCGTCGTCGCCGAGGTGGTGTTTGGGCTGGCCGCGCACTCGGTCGCGCTGCTGGCGGACGCCGCCCACAAC
>CAXTPV010000167.1:2183-5453 GCA_964246135.1 uncultured Acetobacteraceae bacterium
GGGCGGGGGGGGGGGGCGGGGTGGCGGGGGCGGCGTCGGCCGACGCGGACGCGCACCTACGGCTATGGCCGCAGCTCGATCCTGGCCTCGCTGACCAACGCGGTGGTGCTGCTGGTGGGTGTCGGCGCGATCGCGTTCGAGGCAGTGCGGCGCCTGGCCGCCGGGCTTACCGGCGGCGGGGTCGATGGGCGGACGGTGATGGCGGTGGCGGCGGTCGGCATCCTGGTCAACGGCGTCACCGCCTGGCTGTTCGCGCGCGGGCGGCATGGCGACCTCAACCTGCGCGGCGCCTTCCTGCACATGGCGGCCGACGCCGCGGTCTCTGCGGGGGTGGTGGCGTCGGGGCTGGTGATCCTGCTGACCGGGTGGGCGTGGCTCGACCCGGCGGTGAGTCTGGCGATCGCGGCGCTGATCCTGGTCTCGACCTCGGGGCTGCTGCGGGCGAGCGCGGACCTGGCGCTCGACCGGGTGCCGGACGGCGTCGACGAGCGCGCGGTCCGGTCCTACCTCGCCGGGCTGCCGGGGGTGGCCGAAGTGCACGACCTGCACATCTGGGCGCTGTCGACCACCGAGACCGCGCTGACGGCGCATCTGGTGCGGCCGGGCGCCAGCCTCGATGACGGGCTGCTGCACGCGACGTGCGCGATGTTGCGCGAGCGGTTCCGGATCGGGCACGCGACCATCCAGGTCGAGGATGGCGACAGCGTGCAGGGCTGCGCGCTGGCGCCCGAGCACGTGGTGTGATCGCGGCCCCGGCGAAGGGAGGCTAGGGGAATGGTGTCCGGAGCGTTCGTCCTGGTCGCGGCGGTGGCGGGTGTGGGCGTGCTGCACACCATCGTGCCCGACCACTGGGTGCCGATCACCCTGATCGCGCGCCAACGCGGCTGGTCAAGGGGCGAGACGGCGCGGGTCGCGTTCAGGGCGGGGGTCGGGCACGTGCTCTCGACGCTGGCGATCGGGCTCGCGGTCTGGATCGCGGGGGCGGCGTTCGCGACCAGGTTCGGCGGCGTGGTCGACACCATCGCCAGCCTGGCGCTGGTGGGGTTCGGCGGCTGGATCGCGGTCTCGGGCTGGCGCGAGATGCGTGGCGGGCATGGACATGCACATGGGCATGGGCATGCACACAGCCACGCGCATGGGCATGCGCATGGGCATGGGCATGGGCATGAGGTCGGGCATCCGGGCGGCGAGGGCGGGCATGAACCCGAGGCGCGGCGGCCCGAGGCGCGGCGCATCGAGACCGGCCACGGGACGGTCGTGCTGTCGATCGTCGAGGACGGGGTGCCGCCACGATTCCGGCTGACCGCCGCCGACGCCGATTTCATCCGGATCGAGACGATGCGGGCCGATGGTGGGCGCCAGGCCTTCGCGATGGCCAGGCGCGACGGCTACTGGGAGTCGCTCGACGCGATCCCCGAGCCGCACGAATTCACGGTCACGGTCACGATCGATCAGGGCGGGCATGCGCACAGCTACCCGGCGGCGTTCGCCGAGCATGACCATGGGCATGATGACGGATTTGGGCATGGGCACGGGCACGGGCGGGCGCCCGATCCGCTGTATGTGCCGTTGGCGGGCGATGTCGCGGTGGCGCTCCGTCACGTGCATGCGCACCGGCATGGCGGCGGCTCGCCGCACGTGCACCTGCACGATCACGACGCCGACGACGCGCACGCGGTCGGGCCCGACACCGAGCAGGCGCCGCCGCCGCACCGGCACCAGCACAAGACCTCGTCACGCACCGCGCTGATGCTGATCCTGGGTTCCTCGCCGATGGTCGAGGGCATCCCGGCGTTCTTCGCGGCGGGGAAGTATGGCGCCGGCGTGATCCTGGTGATGGCGATCGTGTTCGCCGCCAGCACGATCGTGACCTACGTGCTGCTGTGCGTCGCCTCGGCCTCGGGGTTGCGGCGGGTGCGGCTTGGCGCGTTCGAGCGCTATGGCGAGGTGCTGAGCGGCGCCTTCATCGCGGTGGTTGGCGTCGCGTTCTGGGTCTGGCCGGTGCTCTGAGGCCACGGATCGTGGGCGCGCCGACGGTCGCGATCGTGATCCCGATGATGAACGAGGCGGCGATGCTGCCGCGGCTGATCCGGGCGCTGGCGGCGCTCGAGCCGGCGCCCGCCGAGATCATCGCGGTCGATGGCGGCAGCGCCGACGGGTCGGTCGCGATTGCGAGGGATGCCGGGCTGCGCGTCGTCGCCTGCGGGGCGGGGTGCCGTGCGGCCCAGATCAACCGTGGGGTCGACGCCGCGACGTCGCCGCTGATCTGCATCCTGCACGCCGACACGCTGCTGCCCGACGATGCGGTCGCGGTGATGCGGCGGGTGCTGGGCGATCGGGCGGTGTCGCTGGCCGGGTTCACGCCGCTGCTGAGCGGGCCGGAGACGGTGCGCTGGGGCACCAGCCTGCACAACTGGATCAAGACCTGGTACGCGCCGCTGCTGTTTCGGCCGCGCCTGTTCCTGCGCGGGCTCAGGCTGTTGTTTGGCGATCACGCGATGTTCTTTCGCCGGGCCGACTTCCTCGCGGTCGGCGGCTGCGATGCGACGATGGCGGTGCTGGAGGAGGCCGATCTCTGCATCCGGCTCAGCCGGCTCGGGCGGGTACGGCTGGTGAACCGGGTGGTGATCACGTCGGACCGTCGGGTGGCGGCGTGGGGTGGGCTGCGCGCCAACTGGATTTACCTGAGCGTCGGGGTGCGCTGGGGGCTTGGGCGGCGCGAGCGGCTGGCGCGGGACTATCCCGAGATACGGTGAAGCAGCGCTCCGCAGATACGGTGAAGCGGCGCTCCGCTCAGGGCGGGGCCGTGAGAATCCGAACCGAAGATGATGGTTCCCAAAGGCCCGCGGCCTTTGGCGGGTCTGGGCAGAGCCCAGCCTTGCTTCCTTGAAGCGGCCGGCGATCTCGGCCATCACAGCGTGATGGGCCTTTCCATCCTGGCCGTCGTGGTGGTTGCTGCCTACGCGATCGGCTCGTTGCCGTTCGGGTGGCTGCTGGCGCGCGGGGCGGGGCTTGGCGACATCAGGCGGATCGGGTCGGGCAACATCGGCGCGACCAACGTGCTGCGCACCGGCCGCAAGGGGCTGGCGGCGTCGACGCTGCTGCTGGACGGGCTGAAGGGCGTGGTCGCGGTGATGCTGGCGCAAGTGTGGCTGGCGCCATCGGTGCCGATGGCGGCGGCGGTGGCCGCGGTCGCGGTGGTGGTCGGGCATTGCGCGCCGGTATGGCTCGGGTTTCGCGGCGGCAAGGGGGTGGCGACCGGGATCGGGG
>CAXTPV010000168.1:0-5453 GCA_964246135.1 uncultured Acetobacteraceae bacterium
GCGCCGACGCTGGCGTCGCCGGTCTCGCGCGCGACCGCGGTGCTGCCGATGGTGCGCAACAGGTCCAGCAGCTCGACCTTGAAGTCCTGGCCGGTGTCGCGCATGAACACGGTGGCGCGATCGATCGGCACCTCCTCGCGGACAAAGGCGCTGCCCTCGTCGCGCAACTTGCGCATCCGCTTCTCGATCGCCGGGAAGTCAGCCTCGCTAATCGGTTCGGGGAACATGATGTCGTAGTAGAACCCCGCATCGGTCGCCGGCCCGACGCCGAACCTCGCGCCCGGCCAGATGTCCTGCACCGCGGCGGCCAGCAGATGCGCGCAGGAATGGCGCATCAGCGCGAGGTGCTTGCGAGTCGCGTCGTCCAGCCGTCCAGCAATTGGCAGCCGTCCAGCAACTGGCGATCGTCCAGAGGCGGACGGTTGGAGCGGCGGGCTTGATGGCATCGTCTGGATCACCTGGCGTGGTCGCGGGCGGCGTCGCCGTCTTAGCGAGGCGCGCCCCTTGTGTCACCGGAGCCGGCCACGAAATGGCTGTCTCGCAATTGATGAAGAAGCTAACATCACGATGCGGCGCCCTCGACCCGGGCGCGGGAGCGAGTGGGTGGGATGATCGACGCGGGGCATGACGAGTGGCTGACCAGCGGGGTGATGAGCCGCCGGACCTTCGCCTGGCTGATCGACGTCGTCGCGGTCTCGGTCCTGGTCGTGCTGCTCAAGATCGCGCTGATCGCGTTCGGCATCCTGACGCTCGGACTGGGCCTGCCGCTGCTCGCGACGCTGCCGCTGGTGCCGTTCGTCTATGTGGTCGGCTGCATTGCCGCCCGCGGCGCCACGCCGGGCCAGATGGCGACGGGGTTGATGCTGCGCCGGAACGTCGATCTCGGCCAGCCGAGCGGCACCGAGGTGCTGATCTGGACCGTCGGTCTGACCATCACCATGCTGGCCGGCATGATCTGGACCCTCGTCGCCCTGCTCACCGTGCGGCACCGCACGCTGCATGACCTCGCCTCCGGCCTGGTGATGGTGCGTGCGCACGCGCTCACGCCGCGCACCGGTATCTGGACCATGCCGTCGACCGGTCCGGGGCGGCCCTTCGCATGAGCTACAACGGTCCGCGACGGCCGCAGTTCTTCTACACCACGGCGCCGCTGCCCTGCCCCTATGTCGATGGACGGGTGGAGCGGAAGGTCGTCACCGAGATCACCGGCCCGGATGCCGAGGATCTGCACGACAGGTTGTCGCGCGCGGGCTTCCGTCGCAGCCACAACATCGCCTACGCGCCGGTCTGCCCGAAATGCAACGCCTGCGTGCCGATCCGCATCCCGGTGGATCGCTTCGCGCCCGGACGGACATTGCGCAAGTGCCTGCGGGCGAACGCCGGCGTCGAGGGCTTCGAGGTGCCGGCGCACGCGACCACCGAGCAATACGCGCTGTTCCAGCGCTACCAGGCGGCGCGGCATGGCGAGGGCGACATGGCGGGCATGACGTTCTTTGACTACCGCGCGATGATCGAGGACACCCCGATCGACACCGTGGTGGTCGAGTTCCGCGACGAGGACGACCAGCTGATCGGGTGCTGCCTGACCGACCGCCTGAGCGACGGGCTGTCGGCCGTCTACAGCTTCTTCGAGCCTAGCCTGGAACGCCGCTCGATCGGCACCTTCTCCGTGATGTGGCTGATCAATCGCGGCCGCGCGCTCGGGCTGCCGTTCATCTATCTCGGTTACTGGGTCCCCGACAGCCGCAAGATGTCCTACAAGGCGCGGTTCCGGCCGAGCGAGGTGCTGACCGGCGGCGCCTGGCGCGAACTCGGCCCTGACGGCGTGCCGGCGCCGGCGACCGCGCCCTGCCTCAGCGAGCCGGGGTACTGACGGCGGGTTTGCGCAAGGTGAGGCTGATCAGCACCGGCATCGCCAGCAGCACCAGCGGGTATTGCAGCAACAGCCCCGCGACGATGGCGATGGCGAGCGGCTGCTGGATACCCGACCCGGCGCCGATCGCGAACGCGAGCGGCAGCAGCGTCAGGATGGCGGCGAGCGTGGTCATGGTGATCGGCCGCAGCCGGTTGCGGCTCGCCTGGCGCAGCGCCTGGCGTGGCGGCGAGTGGCGTTCGAGCTCGGCGTATTCCGAGACGTAGAAGATCGCCATCTCGGTGCCGATGCCGATGATCATCGTCATGCCCATCAGCGCGGTGATGTTGAGCGCGATCCCGGACAGCCAGAGGCCGGTGAACACCCCGACGGTCGAGAACAGCGAGCAGGCGATGATGATCGCCGGCAGCCAGAACCGCTCGTAGAGGAACAGCAGCAGCACGAACTCCGCGAGCAGGGCGGCGGCGAACACCTTCGCCAGCCCGGCGAACGCGATCTGCTGCTGCCGGTAGAGGCCGCCCAGATCGTAGCGCAGCCCAGGGCCCAGCATGCCGGGCGCGTCGAGCACCCGCCTGATGTCGGCGATCGCGGCCCCGGTGCCGCGGCCCTCGATCCGGCCGGTCACCGCGATCATCGGCTGCAGGTCGTCGCGGGAGACCTGCGCCTCGCCGCTGACCGCATGCAGCGTCGCGACCCGATCCAGCGGCACGATGTGGCCGTCGGGCGCGCGGATTGGCAGTCGCTCGAGCCCGGCCTGCCGCAGCCGCAGCGAGCCCCGGAGGCGCACCCGGACGCCGATCGTCTTGATCGTTTGCGGCAGTTCGGTCGCGACGGTGCCAGTCAGCGCGATGTCAACCGCCTGCGTCACATCGGACGGCGTCAGGCCCTCGATCCCGGCCCGGAGCGGATCGATCTCGAGATCGAGGGAATCGCCGGCGAGCACGACGCCGTTCTTGACCTCACGCACGCCCGCGACGTGGCCGATCGCGTCGGCCACCTTGTTGGCGACCGGGATCAGCGTCGCCTCGTCGGCGCCATACAGCTTGATCTCGATCGGCTCGGGCACCGAGGTCAGGTCGCCGATCCGATCCTCCATCAGCTGGCTGGCCTCGACGGTCAGGCCGGGCACGTTGGCGCCCACCCAGTCGAGCGTCGCGGTGATCATCGCGGGCGTCGACAGCGCGTGGCCCGGCTTCATGCGGACGAAGTAGTCGCCGTGATAGGCCTCGGTCAGGTCGTTGCCGAGGGTGGTGCCCAGGCGTCGCGAGAAGGTGGCGACGTTCGGGCTCGCGTGCAGCCAGGCATCGATCTCGGCGGCCTCGCGGTCGGTTTCGGCGAGCGAGGTTCCGGGCCTCGCATAGTAGTCCATCGAGAAGCCGCCCTGATCGACCTGCGGCAGGAAGCCGGTCGGCACCCGCCGGTAGGCGATGCCGCCAAGCACCAGCAAAGGCACCAGCACCAGTGCCAGCAGCGCCGGCCGGCGGATCAGCCGGTCGAGCAGCCAGCCGTGACCGCGATCGAGCCGGCTCTGCCCGGCGGCACTCGGATCGGCCCAGCGATCGAAATCCACCAGCCGGCGCATCAGCACCGGCACCACGAAGGTCACCATCAGGTAGGACGCGATCAGCGACACCGCCATCGTGACCGACAGCGCCTTCGAGAACGCGCCGGTGACGCCGGTCAGCAGGCTGAGCGGCACGAACACGATGATGGTGGCCAGACTCGATCCGGTCTGCGGCTGCATGAACTCGCGCGCCGCCGGCAGCACCGCCTCGTCGCCCGCCGCGCGGCCCTCCGGTCCCGGCGCGCCGGCCCGACGCGCCAGATGCTCGACCATGGTGATGACGTCGTCGATCAGCAGCCCGACCACGGCGGCGATGCCGCCCAACGTCATGATGTTGAAGCTGAGCCCGAGCAGGCTGAGCAGCAGCGTGGTGATCGCGATCGTCGCCGGCACCACCAGCAGCGCGATCAGGGTGACGCGCCAGCTGCGCAGGAACCAGAAGATCACCGCGCCCGACAGCACGAGGCCGATCAGCACCGCGTCGCGCACGCTGCCGGCCGACGCCAGCACGAGTTCGCTCTGGTCGTACCAGCTGACCAGGCGCACACCGTCCGGCAGGTGGAACGCCGCGAGCTTGGCCCGCACCGCGGCCGCGATCTCGACCGTGTTGCCGCTCGGCTGCTGGTAGATGTTGAACAGCACGGCGGGATGTCCGTCCTCGGACACCCGCACATATTGCGGTACGGTGCCGTCGCGCACGCGGGCGACGTCGCGCACCCGCACGATCCCGCGCGGATCGGAACGCAGCACGATGTCGCCGATGCCCTCGATGGCGGCGAGGCTGCGATCCGCGACGACCAGATAGAGCCGGTGGTTGTCGGCCAGGTGCCCGACCGCCTGCAGCTGGTTGCCGGCAGCCACCGCCTGCGCGAGCTCGGTCATGCCGATGCCGTAGGCCGACAGGCGGTATGGGTCGGCGAGCACCTCGACCTCGCCGGTCGCGCCGCCCTGCACGTCGGTCCTGGCGAGGCCCGGAATGGAGGCGAGCAGCGGCGCGATCTGGTAGGTCGCCAGATCCTGCAAGGCAACCGGCGACAGCCGGTCAGACAGCAGCGCGTAGGAGATGATCGGGTAGACCGTCGGCGTCATCCGGAACACCCGGTATGACGTGCCGGCCGGCAGGCTCGGCAGCATCTGCGCGATCGCGTTCCCAACCTCGAGCGTGCTCGCGATCATGTCGGTGCCCCAGGCGAAGTTGATCGCGAGCTGGGCGCTGCCGCGGCTGGTGCTGGAGCGCACGTTCGCGACACCTGGCACCGAGCGCACCGCGAGCTCGGCGGGGCGGGTCACCAGCAGCGCGGTCTGGCTCGCGGGCCGGCTGCCGGCATCGAGATTGACCAGGATGCGCGGGAACGACGTTTCCGGGAACAGGCCGATCGGCAGCGACAAGGCGGCGAGCACGCCCGCCAGCGTCAGCGCGGCGGCGACCAGCAGGATGGAGCGGGTGTGCCGGGCGACGAAGCTTGCGAAGCTCACGAGGCGCGGCCCAGCCGCACCGCCATGCCGTCCGCGAGTTGCCAGGCGCCGTCGACGACCAGCGGGCGGGCGGGATCGATCCCGCCGGTGACAAGCGTGGTGTCGCCGTCCCGGAGCCCGACCGTCACGTCGACGCGCACGCCGTGGCCGTGCGCCACCTGGAACACCCAGGCGCCATGCTGGTCGCTGACCAGCGCGTCATGCGGCACCAGCCAGCCCTGCCGCTCGCCGACCGCGATCTCCGCGCGGAACGCCTCGCCGGACAGGATGGTGCCGCCGGGCAGCGAGACGTCGACATCGACCATCCTGGTACGCGGGTTCAGCACGCCGTCGACACGCAGCACGCGTCCCGCCAGCTTGGCGCCGCCGGACAGGCGCGTGAGCCGCACCGCCTCGCCGACCCCGATCCGGGTGATGTCGGCGGGATCGATGCCCACGGTCACGACCAGGCCGTCGCGGGCGGTGAGCGTCAGCAGCGGCGTTCCGGGTGCCACGCGTACGCCCTGCGCCACCGGGATGGTGTCGACGATGCCGTCGAAC
>CAXTPV010000169.1:0-5428 GCA_964246135.1 uncultured Acetobacteraceae bacterium
GGCGAGCAGCTGGCGACGCTCGCCGGGCTGGCGCACGACCTCCTCTGCGCGCCCGAAACGGCGGACGCCCTCGCGCGTGCGTCGGGCGAGGCGCTCGGCGCCGAGGACGGATGGCGGCGTCGCAACCTGGCGCTGATGCAGCGCGCATGGCGGCGGGCAGGCGCGCTGCCGGCGACGCTGATCGAGGCCCGCGCCAGGGCCGAGATCGCCTGCGAGCAGATCTGGCGCGGCGCCCGCGCGGACGATGACTTCGCCCGCGTCGCCGGCCCGCTGGACGGCCTGCTGGCGCTGGTCCGCGAAGAGGCCGGCCTGCTCGCCGACGCGCTGTCGCTCACCCCGTACGACGCGCTGATGGACGGTTTCCAGCCCGGCATCACGGTGGCCGAGGTGACACCGATCTTTGCCCGCTACGAAGGCTTCCTGGCGACCGCGCTGCCCGAGGCGGAACGGCTGCAGGCCGCCGCCACCCCGCCAAGAAAGCTGCCGGTCCCGGTCGACGAGGCGGCGCAAGAGGCGGTCTGCCGCGAGCTCGCGACCCGGGCCGGGCTCGACTTCGCCCATGCGCGGCTCGACCGGTCGCTGCACCCGTTCTGCGGCGGCACCCCCGACGACGTCCGGATCACCACCCGCTACGACGTCGCCGATCCGAACCGCGCCCTGATGGGCGTGCTGCACGAAACCGGACACGCCCTCTACGAGCGTGGGCTGCCTGCCGCGTGGCGACGCCAGCCGGTCGGCGCCGCCGCCGGCATGGCGACCCATGAGAGCCAGTCGCTGATCGTCGAGATGCAGGCCTGCCGGTCCGATGCCTATCTCGGCTGGCTCGGCCCGCTGCTGGCGCGTCGCTACGGCGGCGACCCGGACGCCTACGCGCCCGCCAACCTCGGACGCCTGTGGCGGCGGGTCGAGCGCAGCCTGATCCGGGTCGATGCCGACGAGCTGACCTACCCAGCCCACGTGATCCTGCGCTTCAGGCTGGAGCAGGCGCTGCTCGCCGGCGCGCTTGCCGTCCGCGACCTGCCCGGCGCCTGGTCGGATGGCCTGCACGCGCTGCTGGGGGTGCGGCCGCCCGACGACCGCACCGGATGCCTGCAGGACATTCACTGGTACACCGGCCTGTTCGGCTACTTCCCGAGCTATTCGCTGGGCGCGATGGCCGCGTCGCAGCTGATGGCGGCGTGCCGGGTGGCGGTGCCGAACCTGGACGCGTCGCTCGCCGACGGTGATCTGTCGCCGCTCACCGCGTGGCTCGGGACGCATGTCCACGCGCATGGGTGCCGGTTCGGCTTCAACGCCCTGCTGACCCAGGCGACCGGCGAGACGCTCGAGATCGCCCATTTCGAGCGCCATCTCCGCGTCCGATACCTCGGGAACGCGGCCTGACACTTCGCGCGTGAGATCGCTCGGCGCGCTCGCGGTGTTGATGACGCTGCACGCGGCCCACGCCTCGACGCCGCCGACACCGCCGCGTCCGCCCGAGGCACCGGTGGTCACCCGGCCGAGCCCGGCCATCCCGCCCACCGCCGCCGCGAGCGACGACCGCCTGACCCTGGTCGCGAGCACGCCGCTTCCGCTCTGGACCGGCGTCGCGGTCGCCGGCACCCGATCCTTCGTCGTGTTCCCGCGCCTCGGGAGCGCCGCCAACCCCTCGCTCGCCGAGCTGCAAGGCGACGGCAGGCTGGTGCCTTACCCGGGCGGCGGGTGGAACGACTGGCGACCGGGCGCCAACCCCACGCGCGCCTTCGTCTCGGTGAGCGCGATCCATCTCGATCACGGCGCGCTGTGGGTCGTCGACAGCGGCGTGGTCGGCCTGATCGGCCATCCGGCGGTGGCGGGCGCCCCCAAGGTCGTCGTGATCGATCCCGCGACCGACCAGGTGACGCGCATCTATCCCCTGTCCGGCGACGCGCTCAGGCCAAGGAGCGCGCTGGCCGACATCCGCCTGCATGGCAGCCACGCCTACCTGACCGATCGCGGCGCGCCGGCCCTGATCGTGCTCGATGTGGTGACAGGCACCGCCAGGCGCGTGCTCGACGGCGATCCCGCGACCACCGGGCGTCGCCCCGCCATCGTCGACGGCCGCATCCTGCGCGCTGCCGACGGCAAGCCCGCGGTGATCAACGCCGACGAGCTGGAGGTGGCGCCGGACGGCCGGCACCTGTATTTCCAGCCGCTCCCGGGGCCGCTCTACCGGGTCGAGACCAGAGCGCTGGACGACCCGTCGGTCAAGCCGCGCGACCTCTCAGCCGGGGTCGAGTTCTGGTACAACACGCCCTCGCTCGGCGGCACAGCGATCGACAACGCCGGCAACCTCTATTTGACCGATCTGGGCAGCGACGCGGTGCTGCGGCTGACGCCCGACCGCCAGCTGAGCCTCGTCATACGCGACGCCCGGCTGCACTGGGCGGCCGGGCTTTGCCTGCGCGGCACCGACCTGCTGCTGCCGGTGGCGCAACTCGATCGCGCGGCGCTGTTCAACCACGGCCACAGCATGGTGCGGCCGCCATTCGCGCTCTACCGCGTCGGCCTGCCGGCGCCGGCGGCCCGATAGGCTCACTGCCCTCGCGGCCGGGTTTCGGCTAGAGTCGGGCGATGCGCTACATCTCAACACGCGGCGGGGCCGAGCCGCGCGACTTCGCCGGCGTGCTGCTCGCGGGGCTCGCCGAGGATGGCGGCCTGTTCGTCCCCGAAACCTGGCCCACGCTCGATGCCGATGCCTGGCGGCGCCTGCGATCGCTGCCCTACGCCGCGCTCGCATCCGAGATCGTCGGCCTGTTCGCGGCGGGCTCGATCGCGCCCGCGGTGATCGCGGCGGCGGCCGACCGCGCCTATGCCGGGTTCGCCCACCCGGCGGTGGTGCCGCTGGTGCAGCTCGAGCACGACCTGTTCGCGCTGGAGCTGTTCCACGGGCCGACGCTCGCGTTCAAGGATCTCGCGATGCAGCTGCTCGGCGGCCTGTTCGAGCACGTGCTCGCGCGAGACGACCGTCGGGTGACGATCATCGGCGCGACCTCGGGCGACACCGGCTCGGCGGCGATCGAGGCGTTGCGGGATCGCGAGCGGATCGAGGTAGTGATCCTGCATCCGCACGGCCGCACCAGCGAGGTGCAGCGCCGGCAGATGACGACGGTGCTCGCCCCCAACATCGCCAACCTCGCGGTGCACGGGGATTTCGACGACTGCCAGGCACTGGTCAAGGCGATGTTCGCCGACGCGCCGTTCCGGCGCGACCTGCGCCTTTCGGCGGTGAACTCGATCAACTGGGCCCGGATCGCGGCGCAGATCCCCTACTACGTGCACGCGGCGCTGGCACTGGGCGCGCCCGACCGCGAGGTCGCGTTCGCGGTGCCGACCGGCAATTTCGGCAACGTGCTCGCGGCCTGGGCGGCACGCCGGATGGGCCTGCCGATCCGGATGCTGGCGATCGGGTCGAACCGCAACGACATCCTGTGCCGCTTCCTCGCCGCCAACGACATGAGTCGCGCCGCCGTGACCGCCAGCCTGTCGCCCAGCATGGACATCCAGGTGAGCTCCAACTTCGAGCGCCTGCTGTTCGAGCTGCTCGATCGCGATCCGACCCGCACCGGCGCCGTGATGGCAAGCTTCGCCGCCGAGGGCCAGATGGCGGTGCCAGACGCCGCGTGGCGCGAAGCGACGGCGCTGTTTTGCGGCACCACGCTCGACGACGCGGCGACCCTCGCCGAGATGCGCCGGCTGCACGCGGCCGGCACGATCGCGGACCCGCACACCGCGATCGGCACCGCGGCGGCGCGCGCGCACCGCGAGCCGGGCGTGCCGATGGTGGCGCTGGCCACCGCCCATCCCGCGAAGTTTCCGGACGCGGTGCGTCGCGCGACCGGTGTCGCGGCGCCGTTGCCGGCCCATCTGTCGGATCTGCTCTCGCGCCCCGAGCGCTTCACCATCATGCCGAACGCGCTCGACGCGATCGAAAGCGCGGTTCGCGCCCAGGCCTGGCGGAACGCCGCCTGACCGGCAGCGCCAGCCGACCGCACGCAGCTGAGGACACCCATCGATGGACCTGATCAACGTCACCCGCCTGCCGTCCGGCCTGATCGTCGCGACCGAACGGATGGACCGCGTCGAGACCGTCTCGCTCGGCGCCTACGTGGCGAGCGGCACCAGGCACGAGGACGCGGCCGAGAACGGGGTGTCGCACTTCCTCGAGCACATGGCGTTCAAGGGCACCAGCCGGCGCACCGCGTCCGGGATCGCCGAGGAGGTCGAGAACGTCGGCGGCCAGATCAACGCCTACACCGCGCGCGAGCAGACCGCCTACTACGTCAAGCTGCTGCGCGAAGACCTGCCGCTCGGCGCCGACATCCTCGGCGACATCCTCAGCCACTCCGCCTTCGCGCCTGAGGAAGTCGAACGCGAGCGCGGCGTCATCCTCCAGGAGATCGGCCAGGCCAACGACACCCCGGACGACATCATCTTCGACCATTTCCAGGAGACCGCGTTTCCGGACCAGCCGATGGGCCGCCCGACGCTCGGCACCGAGGCGCTGATCGGCGGCATGAGCCGGGACGCGATCGCCGGCTACATGCATCGCCACTACGCCCACGGCAACACCGTCGTCGCGGCGGCCGGCAACCTCCACCACGACGAGGTGGTGTCGCTGGTCGAGACCCATTTCGCCGACCTGCCGCACGAGATGCCCGGCGCCGCGCCGAAAGCCGCCTACCGTGGCGGCGAGTTCCGCGAGGGGCGCGATCTCGACCAGGTTCACGTCGTGCTTGGCTTCCCCTCGGTCGGCTACGCCGATCCCGACTACCACGCCGTCATGCTGCTCTCGACCCTGCTCGGCGGCGGCATGTCGTCGCGACTGTTCCAGGAGGTGCGCGAGAAGCGCGGCCTGGTCTACTCGATCTACTCGTTTGCCGCGCCGTTCGAGGATGGCGGCCTGTTCGGCATCTATGCCGGCACCGGCGCCGACGAGGCGGCCGAGCTGGTGCCGGTGATGCTCGCCGAGCTGCTGTCGGTGCAGCGGACCATCTCGGTGGCCGAACTCGAACGCGCCCGCGCCCAGGTCAAGGCGGGATTGCTGATGTCGCTCGAGAGCACCGGCGCGCGCTGCGAGCAGATCGCGCGCCAGTTGCAGGTGTTCGGCCGGGTGGTGCCGACCGCCGAGACGATCGCCAGGATCGCCTCGGTCGGCCTCGACGATGTCAGGCGTGCCGCCGCCAGGGTGTTCCGCGGCCGGCCGACGCTGGCCGCCCTCGGGCCGTCCGGCAGCGTGCCCGGGCTCGCCGACATCGCGGACAGGCTCGCGGCATGACCAGACAGGTCGAACTGGTCGCGGCCCTGGTCGCGGCCGCCCGCCGGCACGGCGCCGATGCCGCCGACGCGGTGCTGGTCTCCGACGTGTCGGTCGGCGTCAGCGTCCGGCACGGCGCGACCGAGCAGCTTG
>CAXTPV010000170.1:0-1534 GCA_964246135.1 uncultured Acetobacteraceae bacterium
GCCGCAGTCGCGGCCGACACCGGAGCGATCGCCCAGCCGGCGGACGCCACCGATCCTGAAGCCGTCGCCCGCCTGTTCGTCGAGGCCGAAGCGCGCATCGGCGGCCCCGAGATCGTCGTCTACAACGCGAGCGGCCGGACACGCGGCAGGCTCGCCGAGCTCGATCCGGACGCCGTGCGCGACGGCCTCGCCGTCACCGCGTTCGGCGCGTTCCTCGCGGTGCGCGAGGCGGCGCGCCGGATGCAGCCGCGCGGCCATGGCGCCATCCTGCTGACCGGGGCGAGCGCCGGGGTGAAGGGGTTCGCGCAATCGGCGTCCTTCGCGATGGGCAAGTTCGCGTTGCGCGGCCTGGCTCAGAGCGCCGCCCGCGAGCTTGGACCGAGCGGCATCCACGTCGCCCACATCGTGGTCGATGGCGCGGTGCGCAGCGCGGGAAGGCCCGATGATGGCGGCGACCGCACGCTTGATCCGGATGCGATTGCGTCGACCTGCGTTGACGTGTTGCGCCAGCATCGCAGCGCCTGGTCGCTCGAGGTCGAGCTCCGGCCCTGGGTCGAGCATTTCTGAGCCGCCGGTGCCCGTGCCGTGAAGCAGCTCCACGTCAACCTGTTCGAGATGGCGTGCGTCAGCCACATGGTGCACGGCACCTGGGCGCTGCCGGGCAATCAGCGCCACCGTATCGCCGACCTCGGCTTTTGGACCGAGCTCGCGCAGCTCTGCGAGTGGGGCACGCTCGACGCCGTGTTCCTCGCCGACGTGCTCGGCATCTATGACCGCTATCGCGACGGTGCCGACGTGGCCCTCGCCGAGGCGATGCAGGTGCCGAACCTCGATCCCGTGTTGCTGATCCCGGCGATGGCGCAGGTGACGCGCGATCTCGGTTTCGGCGTCACCGCGTCCACCACCTACGATCCGCCGTTCTCGTTCGCGCGCAAGATGAGCACGCTCGATCACCTGACGCGCGGCCGCGTTGGCTGGAACATCGTGACCTCCTACCTGCCGAACGCCGCCCGCAACTTCGGCCACGCCGACGAAGTCCCGCATGATCGCCGCTACGAGATCGCCGACGAGTATCTCGACGTCCTCTACAAGCTCTGGGAGGGCTCATGGAACGACGATGCGGTTGTCGATGACCGTGCTCGGGGCGTCTACACCGATCCCGCTCGGGTGCGCGCGATCGAACACGCCGGGCGGCATTTCCGCGTCGCCGGGCCGCATCTCTGCGCACCCTCGCCACAGCGTACGCCGCTGCTGTTCCAGGCCTCGGCCTCGGCCGCCGGGCGCAATTTCGCCGCCCGCCATGCGGAAGTCGTCTTCATCGGCGGCCTGACCTCGGACGCGACCCGTGCCAACATCACGGCAGCCCGTGCGCGCGCTGCCGGCGTCGGGCGCGATCCCGCGAGCCTGCGCTTCCTGGTGCAGGCCGGGATCGTGGTCGGCCGCACCGACAGCGAGGTCGCCGACAAGCTGCGAGAGTGGCGGGGGGGGGGGGGGGGGGGCGCCCCCCGCCCCCCCCCCCCCGCGCCGGGTCGCC
>CAXTPV010000170.1:1544-5426 GCA_964246135.1 uncultured Acetobacteraceae bacterium
ACTTCGTGGCGCCCCCAAGCGGCACTCGCACATCTGCAATCCGACATCGACCTCGCGGCCTGTGCGCCGGACGCCACCGTCGGCGCATTGCTCGCAACAGCCCCTCCCGGCGCCGGCGCGTTGCTGCGCCGCTTCCGGGCCGATCAGACCGTGGCCGAGGTGCTGCGAACGATCGGCGGCCTGCTGGAGGACCGGTTCTTCGTTGCCGGCACCCCCGACATCGTCGCCGACGAGATCGAGCGCTGGCTCGACGAGGACGGGATTGACGGCATCAATCTCCGCCAGGTGACCTCGTTCGGCACGCTGCGCGACTTCGTCGAGCTGGTGGTGCCGGAGCTGCGCCGGCGCGGCCGGTTCCGGCGCCAGTACGAGCAGGGCGAGACCCTGCGCGCGCGGATGTTTGGCGCGGGCCATGCGCGGCTGCCCGCCGATCATCACGGCGCCCGTTTTCGCGACCCGGCGATGCTTGGCCCGGATCGCAACCAGCCACCCGGACCCCGGACGAGCGGAGGGCCCGGCATTGCCTGACCGTCCGCGCATCGAGGTCGCGCCGCACCAGGCCGCCTATCGCGAGGGCATGTCGCGGCTTGGCGCCGCCGTCAGCCTGATCGCGACCGATGGGCCGGCCGGCCGGCACGGCTTCACCGCGTCAGCCGTGTGCAGCGTCACCGACAGCCCGCCGACGCTGCTGGTGTGTATGAACCGTGGCGTGAGCTCGCATGCGGCGTTCCGGACCAACGGCCAGCTTTCGGTCAACGTGCTGACTGGGGCCGATGAGGGATTATCGGCGCTGTTCGCCGACCGCACCGCCGACATGACGCGGCGGTTCGCCGCCGGTGCCTGGATCGAGCGCGTCACCGGCGCGCCGATCCTGGCCGGCGCCCGGGTCGCGTTTGACTGCCGCATCAGCGAGGTGGCGGAGGTCGGAACCCACAGCGTGCTGTTCTGCGTGGTCGAGGACGTGCATCTCGGCCCGGCCGAGGCCGACGCGCTGATCTGGCTCGGCCGCCACTATCATCGCCTGACGCCGCCCGCCTGAGCGGCGGGGGCTCAGGCCAGGTTGAACACCACCTTGGTGCATTTTTCCTTCTTGTCGCGGAAGGTCTCGTAGAGCGCCGGCCCCTGGGTCAGATCCGAACTGCGATGGCTGATCAGGAAGGTCGGATCGATCCGGCCGCTGGCGATCAGCTTGGTCAGCTCGTCGAGCCATCGCTTGACGTGAGTCTGGCCGGTCCGGATCGTGAGCCCCTTCTGCACCACGGCTCCCATGTTGACCGGGATCGGTCCGCCATACACGCCGGGCACCGAGACGATCCCGGAGGGCCGCACCGCGATGATCGCCTGCTCGAGCGCGTATGGGCGCTGCGTCGATGTCAGCTTCTCCTGCACCGCGCTCAGCGCGCCCAGCACACCATGATGGCCGGATGCCTCCATGCCCACGCAGTCGACCGTCGCGTTCGGTCCCTCGCCATGGGTGATGTCCTTGATCCGCGCGAGCACGTCCTCGGTTGATGGGTCGATCACGTCGGTCGCGCCGGCGACGCGCGCAAGCGCCTGGCGCTCGGGCACGCTCTCGATCGCAATGATGGTGCCGGCGCCCATGACAGCGGCCGACACGATCGCGAACAGGCCGACCGGCCCCGCACCCCAGATCGCGACCGACTCTCCGCCCTTGAGCTCGCAATGCGCGATCGCCTGCCATCCGGTCGGCAGGATGTCGGACAGGAACAGCGCCTGCTCGTCGGACATTCCGTCTGGCACCAGCATCGGCCCGACATCGGCCATCGGCACCCGGACATACTCGGCCTGGCCGCCCCAGTAGCCGCCGGTGAGGTGCGAGTAGCCGAACAGGCCGGCGGTCGCGTAGCCGAACTGCTCGGCCGCCATCGACGCGTTACGGTTCGATTTCTGGCATGAGGCCCAGTTGCCGGCGCGGCACTGCAGGCACTCGCCGCAATTGATGTTGAACGGCACCACCACCCGGTCGCCCTGCTTGAGCTTGTGGCTGGGCGAGCCGACCTCGACCACTTCGCCCATGAACTCGTGGCCGAGCACGTCGCCACTCTTCATGGTGGGCATCTGGCCGTCCATCAGGTGCAGATCCGACCCGCAGATCGCGCAACTGGTGACCTTGAGGATGACGTCGCGCGCATCCTCGATGGTCGGATCAGGCACCGTGTCGCACCTGATGTCGTTGCGTCCGTGCCAGCACAGTGCGCGCATGTTCTAGGCCTCCCCAAGGTGACGCTTAAAGGACCAGGGCTTGCCGGGGTTTCAGCGCCGGCGCTCGCTTGTGATCACGGCGCCGGGGGCATGACCCTGCGGCGCGGTCGCTCAGCGCGCGCGCCAGGCGGCGATCCCGAGCAAGCCCCATGACAGGATCAGCATCGTGCCACCGGCAGGGGCGAGCGGCCCGGTGCTGATGCGCCAGATCGCCAGCAGGTCGACACCGACGCAGAACGCGACCGTGCCGGCGAGCAGGCCGGCGACCGCGATCGGCGCCCAGCGATGCTCGCGCGACGCGATCACGCTGGCGCCGAGCAGGGCCAGCGCGTCCCAGACCTGCATCTGGATGCCCTGGCGCAGCATCGCGTCGTGTCGCGCATCGAGCAGGCGCGGACCGAGGTGAGCCTCGGCGGCGGCGAGCGCGATGCCGGTCGCGCCGAGCGCCGCCGCGCCGATCACCGCGATCCGCGCGGCAGGCATCAGTCCGGGCGATCCTGTGTTCATGCTCTCGTCCATCCGGCGGCGCTTCGCCTATGATCGGCGTCGATGCCCAGAGGCGACCTCTTCCCCGAAATCGGCCCGTTCGAGACCGGCTACCTGCCCGTCACCGGCGGCCACGTCATGTATTGGGAGCAGGTGGGCGCCCCGGAAGGCCGGCCGGTGCTGTGCCTGCACGGCGGACCCGGCGCCGGCGCCGGCGCGGTGGACCGGCGCTTCTTTGATCCGGCGTTCTGGCGGGTGGTGATCTTCGATCAGCGCGGTGCCGGCAGGTCGCGGCCGCTTGGGGGATTGGAGCACAACACCACCGTCGACCTCGTCGACGACATCGAGACCCTGCGCGAGCATCTCGGCGTGCAGCGATTCCTGCTGTTCGGCGGCTCCTGGGGCTCGACGCTGGCGCTCGCCTACGCGCAGGCGCACCCCGAGCGGGTGGCCGGCCTGGTGCTGCGCGGCGTGTTCCTCGGGCGCCCGGCCGAGCTCGAATGGTTTCTCTATGGCCTGCGGCGCTTCTTTCCCGATGCGCATGCCGCGTTCGCGAGCTTCCTGCCGCCGGACGAGCGTCACGACCTGCTCGGCGCCTATCTGACGCGCCTGATCGATCCCGATCCGTCGGTCCATCTGCCGGCGGCGCGCGCCTGGTCGCTGTATGAGGGCTCGTGCTCGACGCTGCTGCCGAGCCCGGACGCGGTCGCTTCGTTCGCGCGCGACCGTTCCGCGCTCGGTCTCGCCCGGATCGAGGCGTTCTACTTCGCCAACGGCCTGTTCCTGCCGCCCGAGGGGCTGCTCGCCCGCATGCACCTACTGGCAAGCCTGCCGGCTGAGATCGTCCAGGGCCGCTACGACATGGTCTGCCCGGTGCAGAGCGCGTTCGAGCTCGCCGCGGTTTGGCCACAGGCGCGGCTGACCATCGTGCCTGATGCCGGCCACTCGGCGCTCGAACCCGGCGTGCGACGAGCCCTGGTCGCGGCGGTCGAACGCTTCCGGAATCGCCGTTGACGATGCATCGTCACGCCTACGTGCCGTTAGCGACGACGTATCGTCACCCTTGCCTCAGGTGACGCGACGCCACCTGTGGTGTAGGTCGTGCTGATCGCATCGCCAACCGCCCAGAAGGGGTCTCGCCGTCATGAACCGTCTTGTTCGCTGGGGTTTTGT
>CAXTPV010000171.1:0-978 GCA_964246135.1 uncultured Acetobacteraceae bacterium
CGGCGCGCAGGCGAGGCGCGACCTGATCGCCTACCTCCGCACGCGGCGGCCAGCGCGCGCCGCACCGCCGCCCGCGCGCCATGCGGGCATGGTCGTGGGCAGCGCCCCCGTGGTCACGCCGTCCGCCGGGTGACGCTGATCACCATGGCGCCGAACAGCGCGGCGACGATGGTGAACACCACGATCAGCAGCCGCACCCGCTCGCCAACCGCGCCGCCCTCGATCGCCACCCGCGCCAGCAGCGCCCGTCGCGCCGACGCGATCCGGCCGGGCAGGGGGCCTGCGCCATCGATCACCAGTCTGCCCTCGTCGGCCAGGCGCGGCCGTAGCGCGAGCAACGCCGCCGGCGTCGCCTCGGGCGGCACGGCATCGAGCGCCGCGAGCTCGTGCAGCCCGCGCTGGTAGGGCAGGGCCGACGCGAACGACGCGAACGCGCCGACCAGCCCGACCACCACGAACGCCATCGCCAGGAACGCGCTCCAGGTCGCGCCGTCGCCGCGCCGCATGCCGCCACCCTGCATGCCGCCACCCGTGCCGCCACCCATGGTTGACATGCGCGCCCCCCCGCTCTACTCGGCGCTCCTTCTCGGCGCTCGGGGCCGGAGCAGCAAGGTCGTGTCATGAAGGTCCGCAACAGCCTCCGGACGGCGAAAATCCGCGACAAGAACTGCCGCGTCGTCCGCCGGCATGGCCGCGTCTACGTCATCAACAAGAAGAACCCGCGGATGAAGGCCCGCCAGGGCTGACCGATTCGTGGCGTGCCGCTGGCGCAGGCTGATCGCCGCCGCCGCGCTGTCCTGCCCCCGCCTCGCGCACGCCGCTCCAGACCCGGGCGATCCGCTTTACGGCCGGCTCGCGCACGCCGGAACCCGCGCCGAGGCCACGGCGATCGAGCACCAGATCGAGGCCGCGGAGCTGAGGCCGGTGTCGCCCACCACCCGCGTGCTGGTCGATGGCGGCCACGCGGCGCTGGCCGGT
>CAXTPV010000171.1:988-5421 GCA_964246135.1 uncultured Acetobacteraceae bacterium
GATGCGACCCAGGCGGTCGGGGATCTCGACAGCGCCATCGACCTGCAGCCCGATCTCGGACTGCTCTGGCGCGAGCGCGCGGTGGCAAGGCTCCATGCCGGCGACACCAAGGGCGCGATCGCCGATCTCGGCCAGGCGATCAACCGCAACCAGCGTGACTTCCAGGCCTGGGACGCCTTGTCCCGCCTGACCGAGTTCCGCGGCCAGCCGAACGCCGCCTACGCCGCCTGGCAGCGCGTGCGGGCGATCGATCCGCACGCGGCCGACGCCGAGACCCGGCTCGATGAACTTCGGCGCAAGGCGCTCGGCGAGCCGGCCTAGACGCGCGCGAAATCGATCGCGCATTCCGGACGCGTGTCGCCTGCGGCCACGCCTATACAATAGGCCCTGGCGAGACGGCGCTCCAACCAGACCCGCTGCCGAACGCCAAGATCTTGATTAAAATTCAAGTTCCCGGCCGCCCGTCCTCAGCCCCGGTCAATCCCCCCTGCTGGCCAGGCCAGTGATCAGTAGCGTGGATTGAGCAGCGAGCCGGAAGCACGATCCGTTAAGGTTGCTGCCGCATGGTGGCCCCATGGCGCTGTCATCACGCATCCCCGATCCTGCAGAGGCGAGGCACAAGGTGGCGCCGAGGCGGCTCGGCTCGGGCCTGCTGCTGCTGACCATGTTCGGCTTTCTTGCCTGGCTTGGCTGGACCGGCGCGCAGCTGCCGGACGCGATGCGCGCCGAGACCCAACGGGCGGTGCGGGTCGCGGAACTGCGCGGCACCATCGCCTACCTCAACGAGTCGCTCACGATGTCGACGCGGATGGCCGCGCTGACCGGCGATCCCTCCTGGATCGAACGCTACGACGAGGTCAGGCCGCAACTCGATGCCGCGATCGCCGAGGCCGTGGCACTCGCGACGCCTAAGGTCAGCGCGGCGCTCGCCCGAACCACGGGAGAGGCAAACGCCGACCTGATCAGGACCGAGCGCGCGGCGCTGGCGAGGATTGCCGCTGGCGACCGCGCCGGCGCGCTCTCGCTTCTCGACAGCACGGAGTTCGACTACCTGGAAGCGACCTACGCCGCCGGGCTTGAGGGGTTCGGACAGGATCTCTCAAGCCTCGCCAAGTTTCGCGCCACCACGCTGAACGATCGCGCCTGGATGGAGGCGCTGGGCCTCGCGATCACCGCCATCATCGTGGCGACCGGCTTGTTCTCGCTTGACGGACGCGCCCGGGTGAGGGCGGCGCGCGCGCAGGCTGCCCGCGCGGCCCGCGTCGACCACCTGACCGGGCTAACCAACCAGCGCTGCTTCCAGGAGGAGCTGCACCGCCGGCTGACCGGTCTGCGGCCTGACATCGGCATCGCGCTGCTGCTGATCGACCTCGATCGCTTCAAGCGGGTCAACGACCTGCATGGTTACCCGGCGGGTGACCAGCTGTTGCAGCGGGTTGCGGCAAGGCTTTCCGCGATCGCCGGCGACGCCCTGATCGGGCGTTTTGGTGGCGATGCGTTCGGCCTGGTCCTGCGCGGCGAGGCATCACCCGATCAAGCGGGCCTCGCGGCGTTCGCGGCGATGATCGCCGAGCGCGTCATCGCCGCCATGGACCAGCCGATCGAACTCGCCGGGGGTGCCATGGTCCGGCCGGGGGCGAGCATCGGCCTCGCGCTCGCCGAGGGAGAGGGCCGAGACGCCAAGGACCTCGTGCACGCCGCCGAGGTGGCGCTCTACCAGGCGAAGGCCGATGGCCGCGGCTGCTTCCGTGTGTTCCAGCCGGGCATGGACGCGAGCGCCGCGCAACAGGCAGCGCTCGAATCAGAGCTGCGCCAAGCGATCGCCGATGACGCGATCATTCCGCACTTCCAGCCGCTGGTGCGGCTGGCGACCGGACGTGTCACCGGGTTCGAGATGCTGGCGCGGTGGCCGCATCCGATCCGTGGCATGATCCCGCCCGGCGAGTTCGTGCCGCTGGCCGAGGAGATCGGGGTCATTGGCCAGATGACCGATCGGCTGTTGCGACGGGCCTGTCTCGTTGCGACCACATGGCCGTCCGACGTGACGCTGGCCTGCAACATCTCGCCGCTGCAACTGCGCGATGACAGCCTGCCGCCGATGATCTCGGCAGTGCTTGCCGAGACCGGCTTTCCGGCCGAGCGGCTGGAGCTCGAGATCACCGAGAGCGCCCTCGTCGGCGATCTCGAACATGCGAGGGCGATTCTGTGCGAACTAAAGACCCTTGGCGTGCGGCTTGCCCTCGATGATTTCGGAACCGGATACTCCAACCTTCGCCAGCTGCAGAGACTGCCGTTCGACACGCTGAAGATCGATGCCGGTTTCGTCGGCGCCATGGGCCACGATGTCGGCTGCCGCAAGATCGTCATCGCGGTGATCGGGCTGGGCCGCAGTCTGGGCCTGGCTACGGTCGCGGAGGGGATAGAGGAACCGGAAATTGCCGCGATGCTGCGCGAGCTGAACTGCGATGTCGCACAGGGCTGGCTGTTTGGCCGTCCCGTTCCCGGCGACGCCGTCAGCACCTTGCTCCTCATGGGCCCCCCGAGACCGACCACTCGAACCGACGTCCCCTTGCCGTCCGAGCCATCGGCAAAGCCGGCAACGCTGAGCCTGCCCGCGCTCTAGCCGGCTGCGGAAAGATGCCCAACCTGCAGTTCGAAGCAGAAAGCCAAGCCTTCGACATCGCCTTGTTCAGCAAATGGGGTCTGGGGCCAACCGGCCCCAGCGGGTCGAGGGCAGAGCCCTCGCCTTGCTTTCTCAGCGTCCTGTTAGAGTAGCCTGCAAGCCGCGTCGTCCCTGCTCTATCGGTCCGTGAGGCGAAGCTCGATGCGGCGGTTCCTGGCATAGGCCGCCTGGGTGTCGCCCGCGTCGAGCGGCTGATACTCGCCAAAGCCCGCCGCGGCCAGATGGGTCGCCGGTACGCCGTCGGCGATCAGCAGCCTGACAACGTTGATGGCGCGTTCGGCCGAGATCAGCCAGTTGGTGTCGTCGGTCGCGCCGTGCGCCCGCTGGCGGTCGGCATGGCCATCGACCCGCAGAACCCATGGCAGGTCAGCCGGGATGCGCGGCATGATCTGCTTGAAGGTGGTCGCCAGCTTGCGGATCTCCGTGGTGCCGGCAGGCGACAGCTCGGCGCTGCCGACCGGGAACAGCACCTCGCTCTGGAACACGAAGCGGTCGCCGACGACGGCGATGCCTTTCTCGCCCGCGAGCACCTGGCTGAGCTGGCCGAAGAACTCGCTTCGATAGCGCTTGAGCTGCTCCACCCGGTCGGCGAGCGCCAGGTTGAGCTTGCGGTCGAGATCGGCGATGTGCACGTCGCGGTCGGCGAGCTGCGACTTCGACAGGTCGAGTGCCGCGGCGATCGCGGCAAGTTGCTGGCGCAGCTCGCTGAGCTGGGCGTTCAGCAACGCGACGCTGTGCGCCTGATCCGCGCTCAGGTCGGTCTCGTGACCGAGCTCGGCCCGGCTCTCGGTCAGCGCGAGCGCCAGGCTGCGCGCGGACACGTTGAGCTTTGCCTCGCGGGCGCGCTCGAGCGACAGCATGTCGGAAAGCTGCGCGACCTGGGCCGACAGCCGCTCCAGCGCGTGCTGGCGTCCGCTGAGCGCGATCGACAGGAAGGCTTGTCCGAGCACGAACACCAGCAGCACGAAGATGACCACCAGCAGCAGCGTCGACAGCGCGTCGACGTAGCCCGGCCACGCATCGAGCCCGTTGCTGCCGCCGCGGCCGCGCCTCACCGCCAACCTTCGTTCATGGGGGGCCTTCGCTCACGAGCCTGGCCGACCGACGGTCGCGGCGCGCGTGCGCGCGATCACCCGCAACTCCTGCCGCAGCTCGGCGGTGCTCTGCTCGCGCCCACGCTCGGTCTCGGCCAGCAGGCGCTGCAGCAACTGCTCGATGGCGCGCAGCGCCTGCCGGCTGCCCTCGTCCTCCCGTCCTTCGGCGAGCCGGTGCAGGGCGGCCTGGTTGGCGCGTATCATGTCGGACAGGCCGCCCATGTGGCCGGCCAGCTGGATCAACGCCTGCGCGACCTGGGCCCGGTTCTCCTCGGTGCGCAGGAACAGCGCGTTCAGCTGCTCGAGATTCTCGGCCGTCTGCTCGAGCAGGGCCTGCACGTAGGCGGGGATCGGCGTGTCGCCCTCGACGCCCACGCCGGTGCCACCGAACCGGGTGATGCCGGCCAGCCATTCCTCGAGTTCGTTGAAGAAACGATTCTGCGCCTGGCCGGCCGTGAGGTCGAGGAAGCCGAGCACCAGCGCGCCGGCGAGCCCGAACATCGAGCCCGAGAACGCCGTGCCCATGCCGTGCAGCGGCCGCGCCAGCCCCTGCTTGAGCTGGTCGAACATCGCCGGCGCGTCGCCGTTGCCGATCGACATCGACGCGATCACGTCGCCGACCGAGCCCACCGTCAGGATGAGCCCGTAGAAGGTGC
>CAXTPV010000172.1:0-2824 GCA_964246135.1 uncultured Acetobacteraceae bacterium
AGCTCGCCCGCGCCCCTTGCCTTGCAGCGCCTGGACGCCTGGCTCTGGTGCGCGCGCTTTCGTCGCAGCCGCGCCGATTGCGCGCGGCTGATCGAGGCGGGCGGCGTTCGCGTCAACCGGCGGACGGTGGAGAAGCCGGCGACGCCGGTGCGCGCCGGCGACGTGCTGACGGTGGCGCTGCAAGCCGACCGCGTCATCGCGCTGCCGCCGATCGAGGGCGCGCCGCGTCCATCCGCGGTCATCGTCGTTCGGGTGACGGCGCTCGGGCTGCGACGCGGCCCGGCAAGCGAGGCGCGCGGCCTGTATGACGAGGTGGCGGAAGGCGATCAGGGTCGATGAGCCGGATTTGCATCAGGACGCGGCGCTTGCCACATCGCGGAAGCTTCGCCATATCCGCGACCCTAAGGAAGGCCGGTGCTCGCCGCGAGATCGGATCGTCGAGGCCCTTGCCCCGGACTGGAGCTGTCGATGACCTACGTCGTCACTGAGAACTGCATCCGCTGCAAATACATGGACTGCATCGAAGTCTGTCCGGTCGACTGTTTTTATGTCGGCGAGAACATGCTCGTCATCAATCCGGACGAGTGCATCGATTGCGGCGTCTGCGAACCCGAATGCCCGGCCGAGGCGATCGTGCCCGACAGCGACGACAAGGCCGCGGACTGGACGGAGCGCAACACGATCTTCGCGCGGTCCTGGCCCAACATCACCCGCAAGGGCGTGCCGCCGGCGGATGCCGATGAGTGGAAGGACAAGCCGGACAAGGCGGCGTTGTTCTCCGAGGCGCCTGGTACGCCGTAAGCCGGCGCATCACGGCCACCCGGCTGCCGCGCGGGTGTTTTTGTGTTATCGTGACAGTCCTCGACCGATTGGCGGCCTGTCATCACGGCAACGGCACCCATGTTGCCGGTGACGGATAAGATGTATGGCGGCTTGGGCGCCCGTATCGGCGAGCAAAATGTGTATCGGAGATCGAGATCATAGTGCCTATGAAGTCCGCCAACAGGGGCGCGGGAGACAGGTCAGGCTTCGTCGCGCGAGGCCCGTCGAGCGACGCGGCGAATCTTGCGCCGGGTGGCGACGATGACGATGACGAGCCGGTCCGCCCGAGGGTCAGGACGCGCGAGGACGACGAGCCGTTCTCCGAGGGCGACCACGTCGTCTATCCGACCCACGGAGTCGGCAAGGTGGAGCGGATCGCCACCGAGGAGATCGCCGGCCACAAGCTCGAACTGATCCACATCACGTTCGAGGAGAACCGGATGACGCTGCGCGTCCCCGTTGCCAAGGCGCGCAGCGCCGGGCTGCGGAAACTGGCGACGCGCAAGCTGTTCGACGAGGCGATGCTGATCCTGAAGGGTCGCGCGCGCATCAAGCGCACGATGTGGTCGCGCCGGGCGCAGGAATACGAGGCCAAGATCAACTCCGGCGACCCGCTGGCGATCGCCGAGGTGGTGCGCGACCTGCACCGGAATGCCGGCCAGCCGGACCAGAGCTTTTCCGAGCGCCAGATCTACGAGGCGGCGATGGATCGCCTGGCAGCCGAGCTCGGTGCGCTCGAGAAGATCGACAAGGCCGTCGCGGCACAGACGCTCGCCGATTACCTCAAGACGATCGCCTGAACAGGCGTTCCCGCCGTCGCGGGACGACCTGATCGGGGAATGGCTCCGCCTCACCCGGATCGTGCTGCCGTCGCTCGCGTCCGCACGGGGCTGGCCGATCTCGGCCGATCACTGCTTCATGCGCGTGTGTCTCGATGCCGCCTGCGGCCGGCCTTGGCACCAGGTGATCCGCCGGCCGGCGATACGGTACGCGGATTTGGCGACGCTGGCGCGGGCCGTCGATCTGGCGCGGGAGGTCGCCAACGGAGCGGCCGATCTGGCGGCGATGAACGCACGGTCGATTTGGGATCGGCGTCACGGGCGGCTAGTGGCGTAAGGCGAGGGCTCTGCCCTCGACCCGCTGGGGCCATCGGCCCCAGACCCCATTTTCTCGACTGAAGGATTTCAAAGGCTAGCCTTTGATGGGATCAAGGCGCGGAGCGGATCCATGGGGCGAAGCCCCATGCATTGCCTTACGCGTCGAACAGCGCCTTCATTTTTCAGCTTCCGCGCTAAGAAGGGGCGTCGCTGGCGACCTCCCAGCCGTGATCCATCAGGACCATGGTCGTGTGATCCTTGGCGCCGTGTATCGCGGCCAGGGCCTGGCCGTAGCGCTGCTGCACCGCCGGGTTCGCGACCCAGCCGGCCATCGCCGGCGACAGCGTGAAGCTCACATCCGAGACCGTCCGGCCGTTGCTTGCCGTGGGCTGGGTGAAGCCGTCGATGGACGTGACGTCGTAGTGCCCGGCGCAAAAGCCGCTTGCCGCGCCGCCGGCGTGGTAGGCGGTCTTGCCTGCTTCGGTCAGGCTGTAGGTCCGGGTGTCGGTGTGGACCGTGCCGATGCCGAGCGTGCCTGGGTGCTCGGCGCTGGAGTCGGACGCGGTGAGCAGGCCGGCCGAGACCAGGGCGTCGAACCTGGTGGTGTCGCTGCCGGTATCGATCGAGACGGGGTAGGTCGCGGTCGCGACCGAAGGCGCGATGAAGATGCAGTGGTTGGCGTAGTGGTCGGCCAGCGCATGCTTGAAGTTGGCGTTGCTCGCCACTTTTGGATCGCCGCACGCGGCGAGTGCCAGCATCGGGGCGAGGATCATCGTCGTGCGGGAGTGGGTCACCTGGGCCTCGTGATCATGGCGTGGGCTGGACACGACGACGCCCCGGCGGCCCGAGCCCCCCGGGGGGGGACGCAGAACCCCCCGCGAAAACGCTTTGAGGGGGCCCGGCCC
>CAXTPV010000172.1:2834-4259 GCA_964246135.1 uncultured Acetobacteraceae bacterium
GCTTGGGGGGGGTGCAACCCTCGGCGGCGGGCATGGCCGGTCCCGGCGTCGTCGTCCGTCGACCGGCCGTCGCTCAGCTGTTGCTGGAGCGCGTCCCGGTCAGCTGGAGCAGGAGCGTGAACAGGTTGATGAAGTTGAGGTAGAGCATCAGCGCGTCATAGACCGAGCGCTTGGCCGCCTCGTCAGGACCCGCGGCGTAGAGATACTGGGTGTAGGTGACCTTGATCCGCTGCACGTCGAACGCGGTCAGGCCGGTGAACACCAGCACGCCGATGATGCTGGTCGCGAAGTAGATCGCCGGGCTGTGCAGGAACAGGTTCACCACCATCGCGATGATGATGCCAAACAGCCCCATCATCAGGAACGAGCCGAACCGGGTGAGGTCGGTGCGGGTCGTGTAGCCCCACAGGCTCATGCCGGCGAAGGTCGCCGACGTGATGAAGAACACCCGGACGATCGAGGTGTCGGTGTATGCCAGGAAGATGTTGGTCAGGCTGGCGCCCATCGCCGCGCAGAACACCCAGTAGAGCGTCTGTGCCGCGGTCCGCGATAGCCGGTTCACGCCGAAGCTCAGCACCATCACGAAGGCGAGCGGGGCGATCATCGACAGCCAGCCGAGACCGGTCGGACGCAGGACGGTGCGGTAGCCGAGATCGACCTGCTGGTAGAACAGGTCACGCAGGCCGGTGTGGGCGACGCCATAGGCGACGATCCCGGTGAGCAACAGGCCGGACGTCATCCAGTTGAAGACGCGCAGCATGTGCGCGCGCAAACCCGCATCCACCACCGCGACGCCAGCAACGGGGCTCCTCGATGTGGTCCGGTAGTCAGGAACAAAGGCCATGAAAAGGATCCCCTGAAGCCGCGGCCCGACGGACATGGGGCGTTGGCGGATGCCAGCAATGTCGTTGATCGTGCGCCCTCAATCAAGCGAGACGCCACCAAGGGCCGCCGCCTTGCGCCGAATTTAGCTTGGGCCGGGGCGTGGCCGCTACCGTCAAGAAGCTAAGGGGCTTTGCCCCTTGGACCCCATCAAAGGCGGAGCCTTTGAAATCCATTCGTTTCCTCGCTCCACGCGGAAGGGTAATTGCGTGCTGACGGATGAATTGGATTCCAAAGGCTTCGCCCTTGATGGGATCGAGCCGCAGAGCGGATCGATGGGGTAACACCCCTGGCCTTCCTGCCTTCGCGGGCAGCGACACGGTTGACCGTCCACGCGCGACATTGCAACTAGCGGCGATGAGGCTGTTTGTCGGGATCGGGATCCCGGAAGCGATCCGGGACCAGCTCGCCGGCCTTTGTGGCGGCCTGCCGGGCGCCCGCTGGGTGCCGCCGGAGAACTATCACCTCACGCTTCGCTTCGTCGGCGAGATCAGCAACATCCTTGCCGACGAGGTCGATCACGCCTTGTCCGGGCTGCGCTGC
>CAXTPV010000172.1:4269-5416 GCA_964246135.1 uncultured Acetobacteraceae bacterium
CCGGGGTCCACCCCGCGTGGGCGGGGGGGGGCGGCCGGGCGTTCCCGCGCGCGCGCCCCGCACCCCATGCCCCCCCGGGCGGCGGCAGGGCGGTGGCACTCCACGCCGGCATCGTCCGCGCGCCGGCGCTCGAGCACCTACAGGCCAAGATCGAGACGGCGCTGCAGCGCGCCGGCATCGCCGCTGAGCGCCGGCGCTTCCAGCCGCATGTGAGCCTCGCCCGGATCGACCTGGTGCCGCCGGCATTGTTGGTTGGCTGGATGCAGCGTCACAGCCTGCTGCGTTCGCCGCCCTCGGAGATCAGGCACTTCACGCTGTTCAGCTCGCAACTTGGCAAGGAACAGGCCATTTACACGCCGGAGGTGGACTATGAGCTGGTCTGATCAAGGTAATCCGGTCCGCCGGGCCGTCGTCGCGACGCTGCTTGCCGCCCTGTCGGTGCCATTGCTGGCGCTCTACACCACCGTGGTCAATTTCGGGGTGTTGCCGGACCGGCTGAGCGGCGGCCGCTGCCCCGGCTACGGCGACCTCAGCCTGACCGATCTGTCGCCGGCGACCCAGGGCGACCGGCCGCAGGACAAGGGCCTGCTGGTGCCGGCCGGCGCCACCGCGTCGCTCGGACCGCAGGGTGCGCACCTCACGCTTGCCGCCGGCAGCCGCCCGGTCGATGACGGCACCATCATCAGCTGCGTCGTCCGCTTCGTGCACTCGGGCGAGCGCATCGTGGTGTTCACCCTTGGGCCGGCCGCGCCGTCCACCTCGGAGCCTTGACCGCGTTACCGGCGCGCGAGACGCACGACGCGCTGGCGGCACTGGCGTTAGAGGTTCGGGCCTGCCGGGTCTGCGCGCATGCGCTGCCGCTCGGGCCACGACCGATCCTGCACGTGTCGCCGACGGCGCGGCTGCTGATCGCGAGCCAGGCGCCGGGGACCGCCGTGCATGCCAAGGGGCTGTCGTTCTGGGACGCGTCGGGCGATCGCCTGCGCGGCTGGCTCGGCCTCGACCGCGCGACCTTCTACGACGAGAGCCGGATCGCCATCCTGCCGATGGGGCTCTGCTACCCGGGTCGGCTGCCCAAGGGCGGCGACGCGCCGCCGCGGCCGGAATGCGCGCCGCTCTGGCGCGGGCGGCTGCTGGCGCTGATGCC
>CAXTPV010000173.1:0-5416 GCA_964246135.1 uncultured Acetobacteraceae bacterium
GAAAATCGGTGCTGCGGGTCACGTCTTCCCAGCGGTCCATCTCCTCGATCACCTCATCGTCCTTCTCGCGGACGCGGCGCAGCGCGTCCGAGCCGAGGAGGAGATGCAGCGGCGGCCTTGCGGCGTCGACGGCGGCCAGGATCGCGCTGGCCGCGCGCGCCGGGTCGCCCAACTGTCTGCCCTTGATCTCGGCGAGGTGGCCGAGCGCCCGGCCGACCGTCCCGGCATAGGCGTCCCCGACCCCCGAGCTTCTCCGGATCGAGTGATCGGACAGGAAGTCGGTGCGCAAGCCGCCGGGGGCGACGGCCGTCACCTTGATGCCGAGCGGCCCGACTTCCTGCGACAGGCTCCGCGACAAGCCTTCCATGGCCGACTTGGCCGCGGCATAGACGCCGGAACTGGCCATCGGCGCTCGGCCGGCGATCGAGGTGACGTTGAGGATATGGCCGTTCCCTTGCGCGCGCAGCCGGGGCAAGGCGGCCCGGATCAGCCGGATCGGGCCGAACAGGTTGACCTCGAAGAGATGTTCGATCTCGGCGTCGGTGGCCTCCTCCACGGCTCCGAGAAGGCCATAGCCGGCGTTGTTGACGATCACGTCGATGCGCCCGCCCAACGCGAAGGCACGCGCCACCGCTGGCTCGACCGCGTCCCTTTCAGCGATATCGAGTGGCAGGATGTGGAGCTTGCCCGTGCCTGCATCCAGCTCGACCGCGCCGGCGCGCACAGTGCCGATGACGGTATCGCCGCGGTCGAGTGCCGCCTGGGCGAGGGCCTGCCCGAGGCCGCGCGAGACGCCGGTGATGAGCCAGGTTTTCATGCCATCCTCCTTGGTTGGAGGCACATGTCGCACCGACCGGCGGTGTTCAGTATATCCGCCCGGCTTCGGGCACTTGTAAGCCTGGCTACATGATGCTCTCTGCCGCGATGCTCTCTGCCAGCGATTTCGGCCAGCTGCGCGCATTCGTCGCCGTCGCCGAGGAACTCAGCTTCAGCCGCGCCGCCGCTTGCCTCGGGGTTTCCCCCTCGGCACTCAGCCAGATGGTGCGCGGCTTCGAGGAGCAGGTCGGCGTGCGCTTGCTCAACCGCACGACCCGCAGCGTGTCCCTGACCGAAGCCGGCGAGACGTTGCTGCAGCGGGTGCGCTCGGCTGTCCTTGATCTCGGCGCGGCGGTCGAACAGGTCAGGCAATCAGGCGAGCGGCCGGCCGGGCGCGTGCGCGTCCACTGCTTCCGGGTCGCGGCAAACCTGTTCCTGCTGCCGATGCTTCGCTCGTTCACCGACAGCTACCCCGATATCGTGCTCGACATCACGCTTGATGATGCCGTCGTGGACATGGTGAGGGGCGGCTACGACGCTGCGATCCGCGTGGGCGAGGTCATCGAGCGCGACATGATCGCAGTGCGTCTCGGCCCTGATCTTCGCCAGATCGTCGTCGCCTCGCCTGACTACCTGGCGCGCCACGGTGCGCCGACCGACCCAGCGGACCTGAAGCATCATCGCTGCATACGCTGGCACTGGCCGGGTCACGCAACGCCCTATGACTGGGAGTTCTGGGACGGCGCGCGCTGGTTCGATGTGGTGGTGGATGGGCCGCTCATCGTCAATAGCCGCGACCTCGAGCGGCAGGCGGCGCTGGCGGGTGTCGGGCTGGCCTTCGTGGTGGAGCAGATGGTGACGCCGCTGATCGCCGAGGGACGGTTGATCCCGCTGTTGCAAAACTGGTCGGCGCCGTTTCCCGGCTTCTTCCTGTGCTATCCCGAGCAACGGCAGATGGCGCCCGCGTTGCGCGCCTTCATCAATCACGTCCGGGGGTTGGTGCCGCAGATACCCGAGCAAGCGGGCCGGTCCGGATCTGGACCCGCGCGCTGAACTGCGCATCCGGCTTCGCTGCTACCGCCTGCCGGCAGATGTCGCAACAGCCGGGTTCGGGGCGTAATGGCCAAGGAACATGGCAACGGCCGAGTTCACGACATGCGTCGTCTGTTGCGGTGAAGGCTGGCCGAGGCGCAATCGGCATCGATAATAGATGCTGGTCTGCACAAGCGTGAAAAACTGGTCCGCCGCGAACTCCGCGTCCGGCACGCCCAGCGCCCCGGCCTGCGTCTGTGCCGCGAGCCAGCCGGCGAGCTGCGTGATCGCCTGCTGCGGCCCCGCCGCGTAGAACGCCACCGCCAGTTCGGGAAAGGCCTCGGCCTCGGATGTCACGACCCTGTCGATCATCAAGCATACCGGGGAGGTGATCAGTTCGACCATCCCGATCCCGATGGCGCGCAGCGTCTGCGCCGTGTCGCCGGACGGCAGCCGCGCATCGTCGAAATGCCGCGCCAGCATCCGTGCGCACTCGCGTTCGACGAAGGCGCCGAACAGCGCGGCCTTGCTGCGGTAGTGATGATAGACGGTCGATTTCGACACGCCGGCGGCATGGGTGATCGCGGACATGCTGGCACCCTCATAGCCGTGCTCGGCAAAGGCATCCCGCGCGCTGTCCAGGATCAATGTGCGCTTCTCGGCGGTGAGGGCGGCAGGCGTCGGCATGTTCGGCTCCGGCCGTCCTTGCATGGCCACCCTTGAAACTATGGCATCGCGCACGAGTTTACCAAATACGAGACCGGACGGTTCGGTCTGGACCGTGCGATGGGGAGCGGCTCACCGGGGCCGCTCTGCAACCGCAGCCAAGCTGACCCGCACGCCACCGGGTCTACCCTCCCACACAGAAAGCATTCGTCATGATGACTTCCGCAAACCTCCGTACCGATGGCCTGGTGGCCATCGTGGGCGCTGGGCCGGCCGGCGCGACCCTCGCGCGGCTGCTGCAGCTGCGGGGTTTCACCGTGCAGGTGATCGAGCGCGACGCCTCGTCAACGGCGCGGCCCCAGGGCGGCAGCCTCGACCTTCGCCCCGACTCGGGCCAGCGCGCCATCGATGCAGCCAGGCTCGGCGCGGTGTTCGCCCGCTTCTCTCGAGATGAGGCGAAGGCCTTTCGGATGATCGACTCCGGGGGCAACGAGCTGCCGGGGAAGGGCGAGGAAACCCACGAAGATCCCGGCCCGGAGATCGATCGCAAGGACCTGCGCCAGCTGCTGATCGACTCGCTCGCGCCGGACACCGTCGCCTGGGGCCAGGTCGTGCAAGACGTTCATCGCGAAGCGGACGGTCGCTGGCGGATTGATATCAAGGGCCGGGCTCCGGTCACCGCCGATTTCGTGGTGGGCGCCGACGGCATCGGATCGAAGGTCAGGCAACGTCTGACCTCGGTTCGGCCGGTCTATACCGGCGTCAACATGATCGCGGCGAATATCCGCAAGGATCTCTGGCGCGGTTCGGAGATCGACAGAATCCTCGGAGAAGGTTCGGTCATGTTCGCCGGCGGCGGCAAGACGGTGTTTGCCCAACGCTGCAACCACGACCTGATCCTTCTCTATTTCTCGCTGCATGTCGCCGAGGGCTGGCCGAACACGGCAGGCTTCACGCTGGACGACACGCCGGCGGTCATGAAGGCGATCGAGGAGGCCTATGGCGACTGGTCGGCCGACCTCATGATGATGCTCACCCAGGTAGAAGACGACTTCCATCTCTGGCCGAACTCCGTCTTGCCGCCCGACCATCACTGGCAGACGCAGCCTGGCCTCACGATGCTGGGCGATGCGTCGCACGCCATGCCGCCCTACACCGGCAAGGGGGTCAATCTCGCGATGCTGGACGCGCTCGAGCTGGCCGACGCGTTGAGCGACGCGCCGGGCGGGGACGTGAGCGCAGCCGTGGCGGCGTTCGAGGCACGCATGCAGGAGCGCACACGCGAGGAGACCGGCGCCTGTCTTGCGATCGGTCGACAGATGTATGGCTTCGATCTGGATTTCAGCCTGCCCGCCGCTGCCTGACCGGAGTGTCTGAAGGAGGTTTTCCATGATCGTCGTGACCGGCGCCAGCGGCCAGCTCGGGCGTCTGATCGTCGCCCGGCTCGTGCAGCATGTCCCCGCACAGCAGGTGGGCGTCAGCCTCCGCGACCCGCGCAAGGCCGCGGAGCTGGAAGCGCTCGGCGTTCGGATCCGACCGGGCGACTTCGATGATCCGGGCAGCTTGCGGCACGCCTTCGAAGGCGCGGCACAGGTCCTGATCGTGTCGTCCAACGCCCGATCCCGGGGCGGTGATCCGCTGGCGCAACACCGTGCGGCCATCGACGCCGCGCGGGCAGCGGGTGCGCGGCGGATCGTCTACACCAGCCACATGGCGGCGAATGCGGCTTCGGCGTTCCCCCCGATGCTCGACCACGCCGCGACGGAGGACATGCTCCGCCAGTCCGGGATCGGCTGGACGGCGCTTCGGAACGGTTTTTACGCAAGCAGCGGCATCGCCCTGATGGGGGATGCGATGACGACCGGCGTGCTGGAAGCGCCGGCAGACGGCAAGGTGTCATGGACCGCGCATGCCGACCTGGCCGAGGCCGCCGCAAAAATCATGGCGCAGGAAGGCCGCTACGATGGGCCGACGCCGCCGCTCACCGGGGCGGAGGCGCTCGACCTCGCCGACCTGGCCGGGATTGCATCCGAACTGCTCGACCGCCCGATCCATCGGCAGATCATCGGGGAGGCGGATCTGCAAGCCAAGATGGCCGCGCGCGGAACAGCGAAACCTGTGGTCGAGATCGCGCTCGGCCTCTACGCGGCGAGCCGAGCCGGTGAGTTCGCACCCATCGACCCGGCGCTTGAGCAGTTGCTCGGCCGACCTCCAGCCACCATGCGAGACGTTCTTGCGAGGAAGATACACGGCGGAGGGTAGGCTGTGCCTTTGGAGGCAAGGCGGTGCTCGACATCGCTGTCAGCCCCGCTTGATCACCATCGGCCCCGGCCCCTGGCAGGTCGGCATCATCTCGACCCGGTTGATGTTCACATGCGCCGGCAACCCGACCACCCAGGCTACCGCCTCGGCCACGTCTTCGGCGGCGAGCGGCTGGGTGCCTTCATAGACCTTGGCCGCGCGCCCGGTATCGCCGCCGAAGCGGACCTGGCTGAACTCGGTGCCGCCGACCAAGCCAGGCTCGATATCGGTCACGCGCACGCCGGTCCCGGTCAGGTCGGCCTTCAGGTTCAGCGAGAACTGCTTCACGAAGGCTTTCGAGGCGCCATAGACGTGCCCGCCGGGATAGGGATAGCTCGCGGCGGTGCTGCCGAGATTGACCACATGCCCGCGCCCGCGCGCGACCATGCCAGGCAGCAGCTCATGGGTGAGGGGCATCAGCCCGGTCACGTTGGTGGCGACCATGGTGTCCCAGTCGCTGAGCGCGGCACTCTGGGCCGGGTCAAGGCCCAGGGCGAGCCCGGCATTGTTCACCAGCACGTCGACCTCGCGCCAGCCGGCCGGCAATGCGCCCGGCAGCGCGGCCACGGCTGCGGCGTCGGTGACGTCGAGCGTCCAGGGC
>CAXTPV010000174.1:0-5141 GCA_964246135.1 uncultured Acetobacteraceae bacterium
TCGCGCCCGGCGATCAGGTCGGCGACCAGCCGGCCCGCCGCCGGCGAGGTCTGGGTGTTGCATGAAGCCGGCGCCGACCGCGAACGCGCCGATCGTCTGGCCGCCGCCGGTGTGCGCCTGTTCGCGATCGAGACCGAGGGCGGCCGGATGTCGCCCGACGCGATGCTGGCGGCACTCGGCGCCGCCGGGCTCACCAGCCTGCTGGTCGAGGGCGGCGCGTCGCTGGCCGCGTCGCTGCTCCGCGCAGGCGCGGTCGATCGCCTCGCCTGGTTCAGCGCGCCGGCCCTGCTCGGTTCGGAGGCATTGGCGGCGATCGGCCCGCTCGGGATCGGTCCGCTTTCCGCGATGCCGCGGTTCGAGCGCCTCGACATGCGGCCGGTCGGCGCCGACATGATGCTGTCGGCCAACCCGCGAGGCGCCTGATGTTCACTGGTCTGGTCGGCGGCGTCGCCGAGCTCGTCGAGGTGGTGCCGGTCGGTGACGGCCGTGATCTGCGCCTCACGGTCGCATCGCCGCCCGGCTTCCTTGATGGTGCCGCGACCGGGGCCTCGATCGCGTGCTCGGGCTGCTGCCTGACCGCGGTGGCGCGGGATGGCGATCGCTTCACAGTCGAAGTGTCGGCCGAGACGCTGTCGCGGACGACGCTCGGCGCCTGGACGGTGGGGCGCCGGCTGAACGTCGAGCGTTCGCTGCGCCTGGGTGACGAGCTTGGCGGCCACCTGGTGTCTGGGCATGTCGACGGGCTCGGCGCGATCACCGCGATCACGCCCGACGCCGGCTCGCTGCGGCTGGGGGTGTCGCTGCCTCCGGCGCTGGCCGCGTTCGTCGCCCGCAAGGGCTCGATCGCGTTGGACGGGGTGTCGCTCACCGTCAACGCGGTGTCGGCGACGGCATTTACGGTCAACATCATCCCGCACACCGCCAGCGTGACCACGCTCGGCGCGCTGCTGCCGGGCGAGCCGGTCAACCTCGAAATCGACCTGCTGGCGCGCTATGTTGCGCGTCTCGCGGAGTGTTGCCCGGGCGACGACGTCCGGCCGCACGGATCTGGAGGCAGCGAACCATGAGCGCGTTGTCCGACATCGTCCGGGGCGATCTGTCGCGTTACCTCAGCAGCGCGTCCGAATTGATCGAGGAGGCGCGCGCCGGCCGGATGTTCGTGCTGGTCGATGACGAGGACCGCGAAAACGAGGGCGATCTCGTGGTGCCGGCGCAGTTCGCGACCACCGACGCGATCAACTTCATGGCCCGCCACTGTCGCGGCCTGATCTGCCTCGCGCTCACCGCGTCGCGGGTGGAACAGCTCGGCCTGCCGCTGATGAGCCAGGCCAACGGCACCCGGCACCAGACCGCGTTCACCGTGTCGATCGAGGCGCGGGAAGGGGTGACGACGGGGATTTCGGCCGCCGACCGCGCGCGCACCGTCGCGGTCGCGATCAACCCTGAGACCACCAGAGGCGACATCACGACGCCGGGACACGTGTTCCCGCTGCTCGCGCGCGACGGCGGCACGCTGGTCCGCGCCGGCCACACCGAGGCGGCGGTCGACATCGCGCGGCTCGCCGGCCTCAACCCGTCCGGGGTGATCTGCGAGATCATGCACGATGACGGGTCGATGGCGCGGCTGCCCGATCTGGTCGCGTTCGCGCAGCTGCACAACTTCAAGGTCGGCACCATCGCCGACCTGATCGGCCACCGGCGCCGGACCGAGAAGCTGGTCCGTCGGGTGCAGCAGGGTGACGTCACCCGACAGGGCGGCCATGCCTGGACGATGTCGGTCTACGAGAACCTGGTCGATGGCGCCGAACACGCGGTGATGACGCTCGGCGACGTCGCGTCGCCAGGGCCGGTCCTGGTCCGGATGCACGCGGTCGACCTGGTGACCGACATGGTCGGCGCCAGCGAGGAGGCGGTGCTGCCTCGCGCGATGGCGATGATGGAGGCGGACGGCCGCGGCGCCATCGTGATGATACGCGACACCACGCGTGACGCGCTGTCGCGGCGCGTCGCCACCATCGGCATGACAACCAGGCCGTTCGCGTTCCTGCGCGACTACGGTATCGGCGCGCAGATCCTGGTCGATCTCGGCGTCCGCGACATGGTGCTGCTGACCAGCCACCAGCGCACCATTGTCGGCCTGGAAGGCTACGGCCTGACCGTAGTCGAGCAGCGCCCGGTGCCGGGCGCCGGGCGATCCTCCGTCAGCGGCCCGGCGTGAGCACCAGGGATGCCGAGCGCGGCGCCGCGTCGCCGATCGAGGGCGCGACCCCGCACGTGCTGGTGGTGCGCGCGCCGTATTACGCCCACGTCATCGATGACCTCGCGACCGGTGCCGCGCACGCGCTGGAGCGCGCCGGCGCCACCCACGAGACGGTCGACGTCACCGGCGCCTTCGAGCTGCCGCAGGCGATCCGGCTGGCCCTTCGCGGCAGCCGGCGCTTTGACGGCTTCGTCGCCCTCGGCTGCGTCGTGCGCGGCGAGACCTCGCATTACGACCACATCTGCGATGCCACCCTGGCGGGGCTGATGCAGGTGTCGCTGACCTTCGGGCTCGCGCTCGGCACCGGCCTGCTCACGGTCGAGACGATCGCGCAGGCGCAAGCCCGCGCCCGCCTCGACGGCGGCGCCAACAAGGGCGAGGAGGCGGCGCTCGCCTGCCTCGGCCAGATCGCGCTCGCCCGCCGCCTTGGCGCCGCCTGATGGCGGACGGACGGGCGCGCACACGCACCGCGGCCAGGGTCGGCGCGGTGCAGGCCCTGTTCCAGAGCGAGCAGGGTGGCGAGGGCGCCGAGACCATCATCGACCAGTTCGTGCGTCATCGGCTCGGCGCGTTGCCGGGCGGCGACGGCTACGAGGAGGGCAGGGTGCCCGACGCCGACCGGCGCCTGTTCGCGCAGATCGTGCGCATGGCGGTCGAGCGGCAGGACCAGGTCGACGCGATGATCGTGGACGCGCTGCCGGCCGACTGGCCGTTCGGGCGGCTCGATCCGGTGATGCGCGCGGTGCTGCGCGCCGGCGGCGCCGAGCTGATGATGGAAGACGGTCCGCCGGCTCGCGTGGTGATCAACGAGTATCTCGACGTGGCGCACGGCTTCTTCGAGGGCGACGAGCCGCGCATGGTCAACGGCCTGCTGAACCGGCTCGCGCGCGCGCTGCGGGCAGCCGAGTTCGAGCCGGGGCACGCCTGAGGGTCGCGCCCGATGCAGCTCGCCGCCGAGTTCGCCTTCATCGCGCGGCATTTCGGCCGGCTGGCCGGCGAGGGCGCGCTCGGCCTCGCCGACGACGCGGCGCTGCTGCGGCCACGCCCAGGACGCGAGCTGGTGATCGCGGCCGACGCCATGGTCGAGGGCGTGCATTTTCGCGTGCTTGACCCGCCACGCGATCTCGGCCGCAAGCTGCTGCGGGTGAACCTGTCGGATCTCGCGGCGATGGGCGCCGACGCGTGCGGCTACCTGATGACGCTGTCGGTGCCGACGCGCTGCGACGACGCCTTCTTCGCGGCCTTCAGCGACGGGTTGGAGGAGGACCAGCGCGCGTTTGGCGTAACCCTGCTCGGCGGCGACACCACCTCGAGTCCGGGACCGCTCATGATGTCGCTGACCGTGATCGGCGACCTGCCGGCAGGCACCGCGGTCCGCCGGTCGGGTGCAGCGCCTGGCGACGTCGTCCTCGTCACCGGCACCATCGGCGACGCGGCGCTGGGCTTGCAGGCGTTGCTAGGCAGGCTTGCCGACCCCGAAGGCGCCCTGGCCGATCGCTATCATTTGCCGCGTCCGCGACTCGGCCTGCCAATCCGCGGCCTCGCCTCATCGGCGATCGACGTGTCGGACGGGTTGCTGCAGGACGCCTCCCACCTCGCGCGCGCGAGCGGCGTCCGGATCGAGATCGAGGCTGCCCGCGTGCCGCTGTCGGACGCCGCGCGTCGGGTGGGCCCGGCGTGGTTCGACACCTGCCTCGCAGGCGGTGACGATTACGAACTGCTGCTGACCGCGCCCGAAGCCAGCGTCGCGGCGCTCGCTTCGGGAGCGGCGTCGAGACGTATCACGCTCACCCGCATCGGCCGGGTGCGTCCGGGACCGCCTGCCATTGCCCTGCTCGACGCGGATGGCGCCGACGTGACCCCGGGCCGGCTCGGCTACAGCCATTTCTGACCGGGTTTGGAGGTCTCTCGCGCGAATCTCGGCAATGGTGAAGCGGGCTTGAAGGTTGTAAACCGTTGCCGTCGCCGTGCCCGCGACCACCGAGGCCCGGCCGCCAAGAAGGGGAGACGGTATGAGCTGGATTTACGAGGACCCCGACGAGTGGGAGCTTCTGGCCGAGGGCGAGACGCAGGACGATTTCCCCGGCAGCACGGTCAAGTTCGACCTGAACGGGATCGGCCGGCGCAAGCTGCCGCCCGACGAGGTCGCGCTGTTCAAGGCGAGGCGAATCGGCGACCACGAGGACGCGATCCTCGCTGAGGCCGACATCATTCGGGCGCAACGACTGGCGCGGGAACCTCGCCTCGATCAGGCAAGCGCGCCTGAGATGTCCTCGCAGGTCGCCGCCCTGATGGCGGAGCTGGTCGCGTTGCGTGGAGAGGCGGGCCGCCGCGACCATCCCGCCTGGAGGTTGAACACGCGGCTCAGCCGCAAGGTCGAGATCCTGCGCGCGCCGCTGGAAGCGATCGCGCGGCTGCAGCTGGTGACCAACAACTGGAGCAACGCGACCATGCTGTCGTCGGCGATCCGGATGGCCGAGACGGCGCTGTCGGAGATCGAGCCTTGAGCGTGCCGCGGAACCCGGTCCGGGACGCGCGTTGTTGGCGGGAAGCATGTGTGCTTCCACATCAGCAGGAGTAGCGGAATGGTTGATCCGTCAAAGATCACCGAGCATCTGGAGGTCGTCGGCTCGGACGGCCAGCACGTCGGCACCGTCGACAAGCTGGTGATCAAGCTGACCAAGAAGGACCCGGCGGCGCATGGCCAGCACCACATCGTGCCGCTCGACGCCGTAGCCTCGGTCGAGGGCGGCAAGGTGATGCTCAGCATGCCGGCCGCCGAGGCCGCGCAGGAGGAGAAGGCGGTCGCTTGACCGCGGAACGGATGGCCCGCCCCCTGGCCCGGCGCGCCAAACCCATTTATAACCGGTCATAGTACCCG
>CAXTPV010000174.1:5151-5413 GCA_964246135.1 uncultured Acetobacteraceae bacterium
GGGGGGGTTCCCCGGCGCCGGTGTGGGGGCCCGGGGGGCGGGGGGGCCCAAGCCGCTTTTCTACGCGGTCATCGTCCCGTCTGGTGCCGCCGGTCGCGCGCCAAGGATGCGCGCGACTGCATAGGTGAGATCGGGCCGGTTCATCGTATAGAAGTGGAACTCGTCGACCCCGTTCGCCTGCAGCAGGCGAACCTGCTCTGCGGCGACCACCGCGCCGACCATCCGGCGGGTTTCCTCCTCGTCGTCGAGCCCGTCGAACAGC
>CAXTPV010000175.1:0-2587 GCA_964246135.1 uncultured Acetobacteraceae bacterium
GCGAAGCTTGCCCCCGGCGTGGTCCCGGTCTCGATCGCGGCGATGAAGTCGTCGATCTCGGCGGCGTAGGCCTCGCGGTAGCGCTCGATGAAGAAGTCAAGCACCGCGTCCCGCGCGCCGGTGCGCCCCGCGGTCCAGGCCTCCAGCGTCGTCGCGGTGCGGTTGCCCGCCAGCAGCATGCCGTCGGCGCCAAATGCCTCGACGCGCTGGTCGTAGCCATAGGCGCAGCGGCGGGAGTTGTTGATGTGCACCAGCGCGCCCGAGCGCGCCCGCAGGCTCACCATCGCGCCGTCGATGTCGCCCGCCTTCGCGATCGCGGGGTCGATCATGTTGGCGCCGAACGCGTGCACGTCGACGATGTCGCCCGCGAGGTAGCGTGCCATGTCGAAGTCGTGGATGGTCATGTCGCGGAACAGGCCGCCCGACGCACGAATATAGGCGGGCGGCGGCGGCGCCGGGTCGCGGCTCGTGATGATCAGCTGCTCCAGCGCGCCGATCTCGCCCTGATGCAGCCGGTCGCGCAGCGCCCGGAACGACGGGTCGAAGCGGCGGTTGAAGCCGACCATGACGACCGGATCGAACGGCGCGATCTCGCGCCCGCACTCGATCGCGCGCCCGAGGTCGAGGTCGATCGGCTTCTCGCACAGCACCGCCTTGCCGGCGCGCGCGGCGGCGATGAGCAACGGCACGTGGGTGTCGGTCGGGGTCGCGATCAGCACCGCGCGTATCGACGCATCGGCGATGATCTCGTCGGCGGACGACGCGGCCCGCACGCCTAGGCCCGACGCCACCTCCGACGCGCTGGTGGCCACGATGTCGAACACCGCCGCGAGCTCTGCGCCGGGGTGGGCGGCGAGGTTGCGGGCGTGCATGCGGCCGATCCGGCCGCAGCCGAGCACGCCGAACCGGACCATCCGCGATCAGCCCAGCGTCGGCATGACGAACTCGGCACCGGCGCGTATCCCGGTCGGCCAGCGCGAGGTCACGGTCTTGAGCTTGGTGAAGAAGCGCACGCCCTCGCGTCCATGCATCGCGTGGTCGCCAAACAGCGAGCGCTTCCAGCCGCCGAAGCTGTGGAACGCCATCGGCACCGGGATCGGCACGTTGACGCCGACCATGCCCACCTGCACCCCGTGGGCGAAGGCGCGCGCGCTGTCGCCGTCGCGGGTGAAGATGGCGCCGCCATTGCCGAACTCGTGCCCGTTCACCAATGCCAGCGCCTGGTCGAAGCTCTGCGCCCGCACCACCGCGAGCACCGGCCCGAAGATCTCTTCCCGGTAGATGCGCATCGCCGGCGTCACGTGGTCGAACAGGCAGCCGCCGATGAAGAACCCGTCCTCGTAGCCCTGCAGCTTCGGGCCGCGGCCGTCGACCACCAGCGTCGCGCCCTCGTCGACACCGATGTCGACGTAGCCCTGCACCCGGTCGAGATGCGCGCGCGTGACCAGCGGCCCCATCTCGGCCTCGGGGTCGGTGCCCGGCCCGATCTTGAGCGCGCGGACCCGTGGCGCCAGACGCTCGACCAGCGCGTCGCCGGCCCCACCCACCGCGACCGCGACCGAGATCGCCATGCAGCGCTCGCCGGCCGAGCCGTAGGCGGCACCCATCAGCGCGTCCACCGTCTGGTCCATGTCGGCGTCCGGCATCACCACCATGTGGTTCTTGGCGCCGCCCAGCGCCTGCACCCGCTTGCCGTGCGCGACCGCGGTGCGCTGGATGTGTTCGGCGATCGGCGTCGAGCCGACGAAGCTGATCGCGTGGATGCCCGGATGCGCGAGGAGGGCGTCAACCGCCTCCTTGCCGCCATGGACCACGTTGAACACGCCGTCCGGCAGCCCGGCCTGGCGCAGCAGGTCGGCGATCAGCATCGAGGCGGACGGGTCGCGCTCGGAGGGCTTGAGGATGAAGCAATTGCCGGTCGCGAGCGCGACGGGCGCCATCCACAGCGGCACCATCACCGGAAAGTTGAACGGCGTGATGCCGGCGCAGACCCCGAGCGGCTGGCGGGTCGAGTAGCTGTCGATGCCGCGTCCCACCTGCTCGGTGAAATCGCCCTTCAGCAACTCGGGCACCCCGCAGGCGAACTCGGCCACCTCCATGCCGCGCACGACCTCGCCGCGCGCATCCGACAGCACCTTGCCGTGCTCGGCGGTGATGATCCGCGCGAGGTCGTCGGTCGCGCGGTCGAGCAGGTCGCGGAACCGGAACATCACCCGCGCGCGGGCCAGCGGCGAGGTCGCCGCCCAGCGCGGGAACGCGGCGGCGGCGGCCTTGACCCCCCCAAACACCACCGCCACCCCCCCCCGCCAAAACCCCCGCGCCCCCCCCCCTTTCCCCCCGCATCCTTTGAACTCTAATCCACCCCCCCCCCCCTCCGAAATGACTCTCGAAGTAACATGGTAAGGGTCGCAAATACCGCGACGGCACTCTACGGCGGTGTATGGCATGCAAGGGACACAATTCTTCAATTCAGACCAGCCCAGTGCGCGCGAGAAAATGAAGGGCGAAGAACGGAGATTGGGGGGGGGGGCGGGTTTGGGCATGCGTTGGCATGATCGTTGGGACAGCGAAAAGGCAATACGAATTG
>CAXTPV010000175.1:2597-5395 GCA_964246135.1 uncultured Acetobacteraceae bacterium
GGCGGCCTTGACCGCCGCATCCACCTCGGCCTCCCCCGCGAGCATCACCCGGCGCGCCACCCGCCCGGTCGAGGGGTCGAACACGTCACCCCAGCGCGCGTCCGCGCCGTCCCACGGCGTGCCGCCGATCACGTGCCGCACGGTGTCCGAAAGGCTGCTCATGAGGTGTTCTCCTTGCGGTTCAGACCGTGGACGGGAGGACGCGATCGGGCTCGCCCGCACGCGCGAGGGGAAGCTCCCGGTCGTCGAACAGGCGGCCGCCGGTCTCCGGCAGCCAGACCGCGCAGATCACGAAGCCGACCGCGCAGAACGCCATCGGGTAGAGCAGCCCGGCATACGGGTTGCCCGTCCGCACCACCAAGGCGAGGCTGATGATCGGCAGGAAGCCGCCAAAGATGCCGTTGCCGATATGATACGGCACCGAGATCGAGGTGTAGCGCACCCGGCTCGGGAAGCTCTCGACGATGAAGGCGCCATACGGACCGTAGATCAAGGCGCAGATCACGACGGCGGCGAACACGCAGAGCGCGATCCGGGTGGTGTCGACGCCCTCCGGCGTGACCGCGCCGTGGATGCCCACGTACAGCGGAATGTAGAACAGCACCGCCGACGCCATGCCGATCAGGCAGAGCGGCTTGCGGCCGATCCGGTCCGAAAGCGAACCAAACAGGATGAAGAAAGGGCTGCCGGCGGCGACCGCCACCGCGATGGTGAGCGTCGCGGTGAGGAAGTTCACCTTGAGGATGCTCTCCAGATAGTAGAGCGCGTAGAAATGCGCGGTGTAGAAGCTGACCGACTGCGCGCAGGCGACGCCGAACAGGAACAGCACGATGCGCTGGCGGTTGACCGGGTCGGCGAACGCCTCACGCACCGGCGCGCGCGCGACGCCGCCCGCCTCCTTCAGGCGCAGGAACACCGGCGATTCCAGCAGCGACATCCGGATGCGCACCGACAGCACCACCAGGACGGTCGACAGCAGGAACGGGATGCGCCAGCCCCAGCGCTGGAACGCGTCGGCACCAAAGCCGAGCCGGCAGCTGATCACCACCGCCAGCGACAGCAGGAAGCCGCCGGTCGCCATCGCGCCGATATAGCTGGTCCAGCGGCCGCGGGTGCCGGGCGGCGCGTGCTCGGCGACGAAGCTCGCGGCGCCGCCATACTCGCCGCCGAGCGCGATGCCCTGGATCAGCCGCAGCGTCACCAGCAGCACCGGCGCGAGGTAGCCGACCGAGCGATAGGTCGGCAGCACGCCGATCGCGGCGGTGGCGGCCCCCATGATGATCAGCGTCAGCAGGAAGGTCGCCTTGCGTCCGAAGCGGTCGCCGAAATGGCCGAAGATCAGCGCGCCGATCGGCCGCACCGCGAACCCGGTGGCGAACGCCGCGACGCTGACCAGCATCGCCGCGACCGGGTCGCCCGACGGGTAGAACAGCTGCGAGAAGATGATCGCCAGGCTGCCGTAGAGGAAGAAGTCGTACCACTCGATGATGGTGCCGACGCTCGACGCCAGCACCAGGTAGCCCATGCCGGGCGACGCCGCCGGCCCGGTCCTCACGGTCGTGTCCATGGTCGGATGTTCCTCTCCGGCGTCGCTCTCGCGGCGGCGCTCACGCGGATCGTCTTAGACGCGGTCAGCCCTCACTCCAAACCTGCCGGTAGAGCGCGATGATCTCGCCGGCGTCGGGCACGCGCGGGTTGTTGGCCGGCGACCCCGAGGCGAGCGCCTGCTCGGCCATCAGCGGCAGCAGCGAGGTCCAGCGTTGCGCGTCGATGCCGTGCGCGCGCGGCGAGGGCACGTCGAGTTCGGCGTTCCTCGCCGTAAGCGCCGCCACCAGTGCCGCGGTCGCCTCGCCGTCAGGCTCGCCTGGCGCCGCGACTCCGATCGCCCGCGCGCAATCGGCGTAGCGCGGGACCACGCCCGGGATCGACCACGCCGTCACCGCCGGCAGCAGCATCGCGTTCGACAGCCCGTGCGCGACGTGGAAATGCGCGCCGATCGGCCGGCTCATGCCGTGGATCAGCGCGACCGAGGCGTTGGAGAACGCCATCCCGGCCTGCAACGCGCCGAGCATCATCGCCTCGCGCGCCGCGCGATCGGACGGCTCGGTGCAGGCGCGCGCGAGGTTCGGCCAGATCGCGCGCATGGCGGCGAGCGCGAGCGCGTCTGTGAACGGGCTCGCCTGGCGCGACACGTAGGCCTCGATCGCGTGGGTGAGCGCGTCGAGCCCGGTATCGGCGGTCAGCCGCCAGGGCTTGCTCAGCGTCAGCTCGAAATCGACGACGGCGATGGTCGGCAGGTAGGCGAGGCCGACGCAGAGCATCTTCTCCTCTGTCGCCTCGTCGGTGATCACCGTCACCCGCGTCGCCTCCGACCCGGTGCCGGCGGTGGTCGGAATCGCCACGATCGGCAGGCCGGGCGCGTCCTGGACATGCGGGAACTTGAGCTCGCGGGGGGTGGTGTCGTGACGTGCCAGCACCGCGACCATCTTGGCGGTGTCGATCGGGCTGCCGCCGCCGAGCCCGATCACGCCGTCATGGGCGCCCTGCCGCAGCGTCGCCAGCGCCGCGAGAACCGACGCGACCGTCGGGTCCGGCACCACGCCGGCGAACACCCGCGCCTCGACGCCGCCGGCCCGAAGGATGTCGAGGACCCGATCGAGAACGCCGCCGGCCAGGAACGCGTCGGTCACAATCAGCGGCCGCAGGATGCCGGCCTGCGCCAGCGCCTCTGGCAACCGCTCGATGGCGCCGCCGCCGACCCGCAGCGACCGCGGCAGGAACAACGGCCTCACCACGTG
>CAXTPV010000176.1:0-5373 GCA_964246135.1 uncultured Acetobacteraceae bacterium
GCCGAGCAGCGACGCGCCGTCGCGCAGCCGCGCCAGGTGATCGCCGAGATGGCGCGCCGCCCCCGCGACGATCGCGACCGTCTCGAACAAACCGTCGCCGAGCAGCAAACCGCGATCGGCCGGGTCGATCCGGGCCAGCCCGGCATCCACCAGCGCCCCGTTCAGCCAGAGCATCATCCCGCGAACGCACGCCGTATCGGCGCCACCTTGAGCAACATCTCCGCGTGCTCGGCATCGGGGTTTGAGTCGGACGTGATCGCGCCGCCCGACGCCGCGATCATCCGGGTCGGCGTCAGCGCCAGGCTGCGTATGATGATGCTGCTGTCCATCGCCCCGTCATGGCCGATCCAGGCGACCGCGCCGCAATAGGGACCACGCCGCGAGGCCTCCAGCGCGTCGATCACCGCCATCGCCTGTATCTTCGGCGCGCCGGTGACCGAGCCGCCGGGAAGCGCCGCCCGCAGCAGATCGATCGGCCCGTAACCGGGGGCGAGCACCCCCTCGACCGCGGAGACCATGTGGTGCACCGAGGCGAAGCTCTCGACCACCTGGAGCTGCGGCACCGCGATGCTGCCGGTGGCGCACACCCGGCCGAGGTCGTTTCGCGTCAGATCGACGATCATCAGGTGCTCGGCGCGGTCCTTGGCGCTGCCGGCGAGATCAGCGGCCAGGCGGCGATCCTCGGCGGGGGCGGCCGCCCGCGGCGCGGTGCCGTTTAGGGGCGGGGTCTCGACCCGGCCGCCGGCATCGACGCTGACGAACCGCTCTGGCGACACGCCGCAAAGCGCGAAGCGCCCGTCCCACACGATCATCGCACCGAACGGGGCGGGACTGATCCCCCGCAGCGCGACCTGGACGTCGACCGCGCGCAGCCGCGCCGGGCGTGGGGCGACGTGACGCTGCGTCATGTTGGCCTGGAACATCTCGCCCGCCGCGATCCGCGCCCGCATCTCGCTCACGCCCGCGCGATAGGCGTCGCCGGACAGCTCGGAGACGAACGCGGCCCGTGACAGCCCTGCTGCCCGGCATGCCTTCACACGCAGCCGATCCACCAGCCGCGCCGTCGCGCCCGGATCGGGCGACGCGATCCAGGCGCGCCCCGCGACGGCATCGAACGCGATCACCTCGTCATGCAGCCCCGCCACCATGTCCGGCAGGCCATGCGGATCGGCGTGCCGGCTCGCCTGGCGCACCAGCGCCTGCCCGATGCCGTAGCCGAGCATCGCGACCAGGCCGCCGGTGAACCGGAACGGCGCCTGCACGGCGGGACGCCGATCGCCGAGAACACGCGCGAGCGCCGAGAGCGGATCGTCCCCCACCGGATCGCCATCGATCAGCACCCGCCCGTCCCTCGCCTCGATGCGTCGGCACGGCGGCAGGCAAAGGTAGCTCATCTTGCTGCGCTCGTCGGCCGCCGACCCGTCGAGCCAGGCCAGCCCCGGCGCATCCCCCAACGCCAGCGCCAGCGCCGCCGGCTCGACCCAGTCGATCTCCGTGATCATCCTAAATGAACGGGGTCTGGAGCCGTCGTACGCGGCACGCTCTCGCGTGACGGCCCTGGCGCGTCCAGGGGAGCGCCCCGTGCGCGCTGCCGTAAAAAGCCAAGGGGCTTCGCCCCTTGAACCCCATCAAAGGCGAAGCCTTTGAAATCCATTCGTTTTCTTGCTCCGGCGAAGGCTGATCGCATGCCGACGTCTTCAAGGGAGAAGTTCGATGGAGACAGATGAAACGGCTTTCAAAGGCTGCGCCTTTGATGGGATCGAGCCACCAAGCGGATCGACGGGGTAGAACCCCTGGCCATTCTTACCCTTCGCGCTCACAAGGCGGAGCCCTTTCCTGCCGTCCAAACGGCCGCCGCAACCGCCGCCAAACCCGCCAGCTCAGCACCACCGCCGCGACGGTAAGGCCGCACACCAGCCCGAGCCACATCCCCGGCGCGCCAAGGCCGCGCCGGAGCGCCAGAAAGGCCCCCGCCGGCACGCCGATCACCCAGTAGCTGCCGAAGATGATCAACATCGGCGCCCGCGTGTCCTTCAGCCCGCGCAGCACGCCGTTGGCCAGCGCCTGCACTCCGTCCGACACCTGGAACAGCGCGCCGTAGGCCAGCAGCGCCGACGCCGCCGACACGATCGCGGGATCGGACGCATAGACCGAGACCAGTTGGCGCGAGGCCAGCAACAGCAGGGTGACCGAGGCGGACTGGGTCACCGCGACCAGCGCGTAGCCGGCGCGGGCGGCGCGCCTGACGCCGGCCTCGTCCCGCCGGCCGACGGCGTTGCCGATCCGCACCGTGACCCCGAGGGCGACGCCAAGCGGCACCATGAAGCTCACGGTGACGATGTTGAGCGCGACCTGGTTGCTCGCGACCTCGACCTCGCCGAGCCGGCCGACCAGCAGCCCCGCGACCGAGAACATGCCGGCTTCCATCAGCAGCGAGGCCGCGATCGGCAGCCCGATCCGCAGCAGCGGCGCGATCAGCGCGAGGTCGGGGCGCCAGGAGCCTAAGCGCCAATCGACCCCGCGATAGCTGCCGGAGAACCGCAGATAGGCGAGATACGCCAGCGCCTGCACCCAGCCGGCGGTGGCCGCCGCGATGCCGCTGCCGAGCGGCCCGAGCGGCGGGCAGCCGAGCCTGCCATACATCAGCACCCAGCCGAGCGGCGCCAGCAGCACCAGGCCACCGACCTCGACCGCGAGCGTCGGCATGGTGCGCGACAACCCCTCCGACAGGCCGCGCGCCGCCATGAACAGGCCGATCGCCGGCACGCCGCAGGCGACCGCGTGCAGGAACAGCGTGGCACCGGGCCGCAGCCCGGGCGCGACCCCGACCCAGGTGAGCGCCGGCGGCCCAAGCCCATACAGCAGCGCGCCGCAGATCGTGCCGAGCGAGAGCCCGAGCATGATCGCCTGGCGCAGCAACGGCGCCGCCTCGGCGCGACGCCCGGCGCCGTCGAGCTCGGAGACCACCGGCTGCAGCGACAGCATGACGCCGATCACCGGCATGATCGCCAGGATCCACAGGCTGCCCCCGACCGCGACCGCGCCGAGCACCCGCGCGCCGAGATGACCCGCGAGCGCGTTGTCGATCACCGCGGTCCCGAACTGCGCGAGCTGGCCCGCGATCAGCGGCAGCGCGACCGCCAGCAGCGCCACCATCTCGGAGCCGGATGCCGGCCCCGACGCGATCAGGCGCTGCCCGGCCTCGTCGAGATCGGCGTCAAGGCTGGAGATTGACGTTCTCGTCCTCGACCGAGAACCCGAGCTTGATCGTGACCTGGAAGTAGGCGACGGCGCCGTTCTCGACCTGGCCACGCGTCTCCACCACCTCGAACCAGCGGATGTGGCGGATCGTGTTCGACGCCTTGCTGACCGCGGACTTGATCGCGTCCTCGATGCTGGTCGGCGACGAGCCCACCACCTCGATCACCCGGTAGACATGGTCGGTCATCAGCGTTCTCCGTTCGATGCGTGCACCAGCATACCGGCAACCGCCTCCAGCAGCACCCGGTCGGCATCGGTGAAGCGACCGGGCAGCGGGCTGTCGACGTCGAGCACGCCGTCCAGCCTGCCATGGCCCAGCCTGCGATCGCACAGCATCGGCACCACGATCTCCGAGCGAGACGCGGCATCGCACGCGATGTGGCCCGGGAACGCGTGCACGTCCGGCACCACGATGGTGCGCCGCCCGGCCGCCGCCGCGCCGCACACCCCGCGCCCGTGCGGAATGCGCACGCAAGCCGGCCTGCCATGGAACGGCCCGAGCACCAGCCCGTCATCCCGTGCCAGATAGAACCCGACCCAGTTCACGTCGGCGAGGTTCCAGAACAGGAACGAGGCGACGTTGGCGAGGTTGGCGATGCGATCGGTCTCGCCCACGACCAGCGCCGCCACCCCCTGCCGCAGCTCGTCAGCCGTCACGGCGCGCGGCGCTGTTCATGGTGTTGCAGAGCCAGGGCTTCGCCCTGGACCCGCCGGACTTCAAGTCAAGGTTCCAAGGGCAAAGCCTTTGGCGGGGTCCAGGGGCAGAGCCCCTGGCCTGGGCATCAGCATTCAGGCGCTCAGCCATCCGCCGCCGGCGTGAACGCGAGCGACGCCCCGTTCATGCAGTAGCGCAGCCCGGTCGGCCGCGGGCCATCGGGGAACACGTGGCCGAGATGGCCGCCGCAGCGCGCGCAGTGCACCTCGGTGCGACGCATGCCAAAGCTGCTGTCCTCGGTGGTCGCGACCGCGTTCGGCCGGGGCGAAAAGAAGCTCGGCCAGCCGCTGCCGCTCTCGAACTTGGTCGAGGTCTCGAACAGCGCCTCGCCGCAACCGGCGCAGAGGAACAATCCGTCGCGCTTCTCGTCGTTGAGCGGGCTCGCGCCCGCCCGTTCGGTGCCATGCTGACGCAGCACGCGATACTGTTCGGGCGTCAACCGCGCGCGCCACTCGGCGTCGGTGAGCGCGATCGTGCCCTCCGCCAGGCCGTCAGTGCCAAGCGTGCCGGGAGCCTCCATGATGTCCTCCATCCGTCGGCCCCTGCATGTGGTCGGCACCCGTGCCGCCGGAAACCCCCGCCGGGCCACGCAGGGCCTCGGGAACCGTGCCGCGCCGGCGCGCGTCAGGTTGCCGGATCGAGGAGGGTTCGCATGGACGACGACGTGACCGACCACGCCCAGGCTGAAAAGGCCCACACCGAGAAGAAGCGCGAGGAGAAAACCGAGCGCGCGCTGGAAGACACCTTCCCGGCGAGCGACCCGCCGGCAAGCTCGGGCTCGACCGGCCCGGGTGGCGACACCAAGCCGCACGAGACCTGAGGCGGCCGGAGCCCGCATGAGCACGACACGAGATCCGACACCACGCCCGGTCATGCTGGTGATCCTCGACGGCTTCGGCTGGCGGTCCGAGGCCGCCGACAACGCGGTGGCGCTTGCCCGCACGCCCAACTTCGACCGGCTGTGGCAGGCCGGGCCGTCCGCGTTCCTCGCGACCTGCGGCCGCGATGTCGGTCTGCCGGACGGCCAGATGGGCAACTCCGAGGTCGGACACCTCAACATCGGCGCGGGGCGGGTGGTGATGCAGGAGCTGCCCCGCATCACCGACGCCATCGCCGACGGCTCGCTGGCCGCCTCGCCGGTGCTAGCGGCGCTCGCCGAACGGCTGATCGCGTCGGGCGGCACCTGCCACCTGCTCGGCCTGGTGTCGGATGGCGGCGTGCACGCGCACCAGGACCACGCCTCGGCGCTGGCGCGCATGCTCGACGCCCGCGGCGTTCCGGTGGCGCTGCACGCGTTCACCGACGGGCGCGACACCGCGCCAGACGGCGCGCGCGGCTTCCTCGCCGGGCTCGCAGCCAGCCTGCCGGCAACCGTGCCGATCGCGACCGTCTGTGGC
>CAXTPV010000177.1:0-5241 GCA_964246135.1 uncultured Acetobacteraceae bacterium
TCGCCGCGCGGATCTTGGCGGGCATCTTCTCGTCGGCCACGCTGTCGGTCGCGCGCGGGCTCGACAGCGGCCTGGGTGCCGCGGTCCGCTGCGGCGTCGGCACCGGCTTGGCGGCGCGGGCGGGCTGCTTTGGATGGCTGCCGCCGACGGTGGGCGTGTCCTGCTGGATCATCTCGATCGTCGCTTCCGGCGGAGGGCGTGGCGGGGGTGCCCCCGCGTGCACCATGGCGGCGAGACGAGGCAGGACAATGAGGGTCGCCGCCAGCATCAGATGCGCCGCGACCGCGAGCCCGGCGAAGCGCGCGGCACGGCGGCTGCTGCCACGATCAAACACGTCACGCGACAAGGCCGACAGCCGCGCGCCGGCCGCACTGAACGTGGACGCGCGACGCGGACCGAGGCGCGGCTCCCGCTTGGCAGCGACGGGCTCGCTTTGGCGCAGGCCCGGCCACATCCTCAGAGCACCACGACGCCCGTGTGCTTCGCCTTGCGGGCCGGCTCGACGTGGATCGTCACCACCAGGCTGCCCATCGCCGCCCGCAGCGCGCCCTCGACGCGGTCGCAGATGTCGTGCGCCTCGTCGACGCTCATCGCGCCCGGCACCACCAAATGGAACTCGACGAAGGTGTGGCGCCCGGCCTGCCGCATGCGCAGGTCATGCGCCTCGATGGCCCCGGTGGCGCTGCCGCCGACCAGCGCCCTGACCTGCTCGACCGTGGCCTCGTCCGGCAGCTCGTCCATCAGCCCGCCGACCGAGCTGCGCATCAGGGCGACCCCTTGCGCCAGCACGTGCGCCGCGGTGAGCGCCGCCAGGATCGGATCAAGCCGGGTGATGCCGGTCAGCACCGCGAGCGTCAGCCCGGCCGCGATGCCGCACGAGGTGACGACGTCCGACATCAGGTGGCGGGCATCGCCAAGGAGCGCGGGCGATCGCAGCCGGCTGCCTTCGCGGCGCAACACGATCGCCCAGGCCGCGTTCACGCCCGTCGCGACCAGGTTGACGCCGATGCCACGCCACGGCGCCACCAGCGCCACCGGGTGCCGCCAGACCTGCCAGGCGGCGGCCAGGATCGTCGCCGCGGCGGCGATGATCATCACCCCCTCGATCACGGCGGCGAAGAACTCGACCTTGTCATGACCATACGGGTGGTTGGCGTCCGCCGGACGCGCCGCCAGCAGCACGGCGCCGAGCGCGATCGCCGAGGCGGCGACATTGACGACGCTTTCCAGCGCATCCGAGCCAAGCGCGGCGCTGCCCGTCAGGCGCCAGGCGACGCCCTTGAGCAGGAACACCACGAGCCCGACGACGATGGTGGAGGACGCGATCCTTGACCCCGGAACCAAGTCGCTTCCCCCGGGCTGCGCCCGCGCCAGCACTACCAAACCGCCGCGCCGATGAAAACGCCAGCCGGACGCACCGGACGATATGGCGGGGCACGAACGGACCTGTGGATAAGTCTGTGGGCCGATCGCCGCCACGCGGCGATTGACGGCAGCGCCACCGATCCCCGACATCGCCGCGGCCTGCAGGGGTGGTAACGCATAAGCCATTGTTTTCACTAAAAGAGCTGGACGCTGGACCGTTACGTTATGAACACGACCGCGCATTGCGCTGATATCATGAGGAGTTCGGCTTGGGGCGTGGATAAGCCTGGACGGGGATGGCGCGTGCGCCGCCTCACGCCCGCAGCGATGCCGGAATCGCGAGCCCGAGCGCGTCCGGAATATCCCACACCTCGCGCACGGTGCGTACCGGCCTAAAGCCCGCGCGCTGGTAGGTCGGCAGGGCGCGCGGGTGATCGGCGGTGCAGGTGTTGACCCTGATCGCGCCCGGCCGCGACGCCCAGGCGCTGTCGACCGCGCGCCGGAGAAATGCCGAACCGATGCCGGTTCCGACCAGATGCGGCATCAGCCCGAAATAGGCGATGTTGACCTCGCCATGACGGGCATCGAGCTCGAAGAACCCGCCGGGCTCGCCATCGCGATAGAGGACGTGGATCGATGTCGCCGGCGAGGCGAGCAACGCCGCGATCTCGGCGTCGGGCGCGACGCGCCGCAGCCACCAGCAATAGGCGCCGCCGACGGAAGCGTAGAGGTAGCGATAGAATCCGACCGTCGGCGCGCGCAGTCGGACGACCTCGTCGCCGGGCGTAAGCGCGGGTGTCGGCAAGCGCGGCGCCTGCTCCATGCGGAGGAAGGTGACGTCGACCGCGATACGGGTGCGCGGCCCCGCCTCGCGACCAGGCATGAACATCACCCGCCCCGCCGGTGGTCGCGCGTCAATCGTCGAGGAACGACCGCAGCTTGCGCGAGCGGCTCGGGTGCTTGAGCTTGCGCAGCGCCTTGGCCTCGATCTGCCGGATGCGCTCGCGCGTCACGTTGAACTGCTGGCCGACCTCTTCGAGCGTATGGTCGGTGTTCATGCCGATGCCGAACCGCATCCGCAGCACCCGCTCCTCGCGCGGCGTGAGGCTGGACAGCACCCTCGTGGTGGCTTCCCGCAGATTGGCCTGGATCGCCGCGTCGAGCGGGATCACCGCCGCCTTGTCCTCGATGAAGTCGCCGAGATGGCTGTCCTCCTCGTCGCCGATCGGGGTCTCGAGCGAGATCGGCTCTTTGGCGATCTTGAGGACCTTGCGCACCTTCTCGAGCGGCATGCCGAGCTTCTCGGCGAGTTCCTCTGGCGCCGGCTCGCGGCCGATCTCGTGCAGCATCTGGCGCGAGGTGCGCACCAGCTTGTTGATCGTCTCGATCATGTGCACGGGAATGCGTATCGTGCGCGCCTGGTCGGCGATCGAGCGGGTGATCGCCTGGCGTATCCACCAGGTCGCGTAGGTGCTGAACTTGTAGCCGCGCCGATACTCGAACTTGTCGACCGCCTTCATCAGGCCGATGTTGCCCTCCTGGATCAGGTCCAGGAACTGCAGCCCGCGATTGGTGTATTTCTTGGCGATCGAGATCACCAGGCGAAGGTTCGCCTCGATCATCTCCTTCTTGGCGCGAGCACTGTCGCGCTCGCCGCGGCTGACGGTCTGGTACACGCGCCGGAACTCGGAGATCGGCAGCCCGGCATCCTGGGCGACCAGGCCGACATCCTTGCGGATCGCCGCGATCTCCTCGATGTGCCTGCCGGCGAAGTTCTTCCAGCCCTTGCCCGGCAACGCCGCGACGGTGGCGAGCCAAGCCGGATCAAGCTCATGGCTGCGATACTTGAGGATGAAGTCGTCGCGGCCGACCTTGCAGCTTTCGGCCAGCCGCAGCAGGCGGCCCTCGAAGCCGTTCAGCCGCTGGCTGATATGCTTGAGCTGCTGCACCAGCTCCTCGATGCGATTGTTGTGCAGTTTGATCTGCTGGACCTTGCCGACCAGCTCTTCGCGCTGCTTCTCGTAGGCGCGCTCGTTTCGGTCCGACACCAGCTCGCCGGCCGAGAACGACTCCAGCCTCCGCTGCTCGAACTTGTGCAGCTTCTTGTAGAGCGCCTCGACCTCCTCGAACTGCGCCAGCACCTCCGGCTTGAGCTTCTCCTCGAGCGCGGACAGCGACAACCCGGCGCCCTCGCCCTCCTCGGCGTCCTCGATCTCTTCGCGCGTCGGCGCCTCAAAATTGTCGGCGGCACCATCCGGCGCCCCCTCGCCGACCTCGTCGGGCGGCGGCGCGCCGCCGGCCTGGGTCGCCTCGAGGTCGATGATGTCGCGCAGCAGGATGTTTCCGGCGCGCAACCCGTCATAGAGCGAGATGATAGCCCCGAAGGTGCGCGGGCTCTCGCAGAGCCCGCCGATCATCATGTCGCGGCCGGCCTCGATGCGCTTGGCGATCGCGATCTCGCCCTCGCGCGACAGCAGCTCGACGGAGCCCATCTCGCGCAGATACATCCGCACCGGATCGTCGGTGCGGCCGAGGCTCTCCTCGTCGACGTTGCCGGTCGGCTCCTCGGCTTCCGGCTCGTCCGGACGCTCGACCTTGACCTGCTCGGTCTCCTCGGCATCCTCGCCCTCGACGACCTGGATGCCCATCTCGGACAGCGAGGCCATCACGTCCTCGATCTGCTCGGACGACATCTGGTCGGGCGGCAGCACGGCGTTCAGCTCATCGAACGTGATGTGGCCGCGTTCCTTGCCGCGCGCGATCAGGCGCTTGACGCCGGCCGAGGTGACGTCCAGCAGGTTGGTCTCGGTGTCCTGCTCGCCGGCCGCGCCGTCCTGCCGTTCCGCCGTTTTGGTCACCATCGTGCCGCCTACTCCCCCAGTTCGCGCCGGCGCGTCATCCGCATCTCAGGAATACGCGTCGTTATCCATAGACATCGCCCTCGCACGCGCCTCCTTCAACGCGACGAGGCGATGGTGGCGCGCGGTCGTCAGTTCCTGTTGCAGCAGGGACGTCGCCAACCTGATTTCGTCATCGAGCTTGGCATGCTGGATCAGGCCGAAGAAGTGCCACCATCCCTGCTCCGCCACCGCGGGCATCACCCCCGGCTCCGCGCTCGCGTGCAGCCTGCCGCGACGGCGCGCCAACGTGGCCGCGTTTACCAGATGCCCAGCGCAACCCGAGGCGGTCAGGTGGTTCATCACTCGGTCGGAGTCAAGCAAGAGCGTCCCTCCTGAGGCGTCCCGATCCTCCGGGGCGTCCGGCAGGTGGATGATCGCGTGGCGCAGCTCGGCGAGCCATGGCGGCAGGTCGAGCCGCATCCACGCATCCTCGACGTCGCGCAACAGGCAGGGCGTCTGCGCCACGATCAGCGCGAGGTAGGCGGCGCGCTCGTCGCGTGACGCCGCGTGGCTGAGCACCGGCCGCGCCTCGCGCGCCACGGCACGCGGCGCCGGCGACGCCCGGCGGCCTTGGGCGGACCGACGAAGCGCGCCGAAGTAGCGCTCACGCAGCGCGCGGCGATACTCGGAGGCGAGCGCGCGGTCGGCGATGCGCGAGGCGGCGCCGTCAAGGCGGCCGAGGAACGCCGCGCGTGCCTCCGGCGTGGCGCCGGCGTCCGGCGGATCGAGCAGATCAAACAGCGCGTCCGACAGCGGCCGCGCCGCGTCCACCTGCGCAGCCAGGGCATCGGCCCCGTGCCGGCGCAGCAGACTGTCCGGGTCCTCGCCCGAGGGCAGGTAGGCGACACGCAGCGTGCGCTCGGCGGTGAGCAGCGGCAGCGCCCGCTCGGCGGCGCGGGCGGCGGCGCGACGCCCGGCCGCGTCGCCGTCGAGGCAGAGCACCGGCGACGGGTCGAGCCGCCACGCCGCCTCCAGC
>CAXTPV010000178.1:0-5233 GCA_964246135.1 uncultured Acetobacteraceae bacterium
ACCTGGTTCCCCCGGGGGCGCGCCGCGACCTGCCGTAGCACCTCCCCCCGCGGGCGCTCGATCGGGCCGAGCGCCACCTGGGCCGCCTCCTGGATGATGCGCTGGCGGTTCTTGAAGTCCTGCTGGGCATTCTGGACACGCTGCTGCAGACTGCGCACCCGCGCCCTGGCCTGGTCCGGAGTCAGGTTCTTGCTGTCCTGGATCGACACCTGGGTGTCACGCCAGACCAGCTGCTCCTTCTGCACGTCCTGGTTGAGCTTGTCGCGACGGGCGCCGAGGATTTTCTGGACCTGCTCGGCCGCGGTCGAGGCGCGCATGATGTCGGGCACGCTGAGCACGCCGACCACCGCGGGGGGCGGCGCGCTGCCCTTCGGCAGTTCGCTGAGCGGCGGCACGGGCGGCAGCGGCAGCACTGGCGGTGGCCCGGCCGGCCCCGCCTGGCCGGCCTGGCCCGCATCCGCCTCGGTCGGCCCGGGTTCCGGAGCGGCCATCGGTTGTGGCCTGGCGCGATGTCCCGATGGCGCCGACTTGGCTGCCGAGGACTGCGCCGCCTGCTGCTTGGGCACGAACCAGCCCGGCGAGGATTGCGCCACCGCGATGGACGGGGCGAGCAGGGCCGCCGCCACGAGGGCCGCCTTACGTAAACGAAGCATCATCACCTCAGAAATTCGTGCCAAAGCCGAACCGGAACAGCTGCGTCTGGTCGTAGGGCTGCTTGACCACCGGTGCCGCGATGTCGATGTTGATCAGCCCGAACGGACTGTTCCACGAGACGCCCACCCCGGCGCCGACGCGCGGCACCAGCGTGTTGCCCGAGATCGGCTGGATCGACTGGACATTCAGCTGCGTCGCGTTGGTCCGGATGCCGGCCAGACCGCCGATATCGACGAAGGCGCGCCCGGAGATGCCGAGATCGGGCGGCACCGGCAACGGGAAGTGCAGCTCGCTCGACTGGGTGTAGATGAACCGGCCGCCGAGGCTGTCGCTGGAGATATACTGCTGGACGGGTACGGAGTGCGGACCGACGCCGCCATCAAGGAAGCCGCGCAGATTATCGCCGCCGAGATAGAAGTTGTCGATCACGCTCTTACGGCCGCCGCCGTAATCGGCGAGGTAGCCGACACCGGCCCGCAACAGGATGGTCCAGTCCCGGTTGCCGCTGAAGTAGTCGAGCGGCACGTAGTAGCCGGCATCGAGCTTGCTGCGGATGTATTTCTCGTTGCCGCCGAGACCGGCGATGTCGGTGCCGAGGCGCACCACCACGCCCTTGTGCGGCACGATCCGGCTGTCGCGGGTGTCAAAGCTCAGCGTCTGCCCGATCTGCGACAGCAGGCTGCTGCCCTGCTCGTCGAGGACGTAGATGCTGGACCCGCTGTTGATCTGCGACACCTGGCGCTGCACCACGGTGTAGTTCAGCGACTGCGACAGGTAGTCGTTGAACGCGTAGCCGACCCGGAAGGTCGCGCCCAGGCGGGTCTCGTTGTAGTTGGCGTAGCCGAGCGCCGCGTAGTTGTCCTCGGTCCGGAACAGGTCAATGCCGGCGACCAGGTTGCGATCAAGGAAGTAGGGATCGGTCGCCGAGAGGTCGATCTGGTTCTCGAACTGGGCGAGCGTGCCGCTGATGCCGGCGTCGACGCCGCTGCCGATGAAGTTCTTCTGCCGCAGTCCGGCGTTGGCGAGCGCGCCGGCGTCGGTCGAGTAGCCGCCACCCAGCGTGATCTCGCCGGTCGCCTTTTCCGACAGATCGGCGTTGATGATGGTGCGGTCGGGCGCCGAGCCGGGCGTGCGATCGATGCTGACACTCTGGAAGTAGCCGAGGTCGTCGAGCGCCTGCTTGGTCCGGCGCGACTGGCTGTCGGTGAAGGGGTCGCCCTCGGCGAACGAGAACTCGCGCCGGATCACCCTGTCCTCGGTGCGGGTGTTGCCGTTGATCTCGATCCGCTCGACGTAGACGCGGGCGCCGCTCTCGATCGGGAACAGGAGGTCGACCGTGTGGCCGCCCTCGTCGCGGCCGATCTGCGGCTTGATCTCGGCGAACGGGAACCCCCGCGATTGCAGGAACGCCTGCATCAGGTCGGCATCGCGCTGCACCGCATCGCCGTCGTACCACTGGCCCTTCTTCACATCGAGATAGGGCTTGACCATCAGGGGCGTGACGCCACGCATGTTCGACGTGATCTTGGTCGAGCCGATCCGGTAGCGCGCGCCCTCGTCGATCGTAAACGTCAGGAAGAAGGATTTGCGGTCGGGCGACAGCTCGGCGGTGGCGTCGACGACGCTGAAATCGATGTAGCCGTTGCGGAGATAGAAGCGCCGGAGCAGCTCCTTGTCGAAGTTGACCTTCTCGGGGTTGTACTGGTCGTCGTTGGAGAAGAACTTGTACCAGACGGTCTGCTGCGAGCTGATCACCGAGCGCAGCTTGCTCTCCGGAAAGGCATGGTTGCCGACGAAGCTGATGCGGCTGATCAGCGTCAGCGCGCCCTCGTCGATGTTGAAGATGACGTCGACGCGGTTCTGCGACAGCCGGATCAGCTGCGGCGTGACGCGGGTCGCGAAGCGGCCATTCGCCGCGTAGAACTCGATCAGCTTCTCGCGGTCGCTCTGCGCCATGTCGGTGGTGTAGACGGCGCGAGGGCGGAGCGAGAGGATGTCGCGCAGCTTGTCGTCGGTGAGCGCGTGGTTGCCCTCGAAGGTGATGCGGTTGACGATCGGGTTCTCGACGACGTGCACCACCAGGGTCGCGCCCTGCCGCGACAGCCTGACGTCGTGGAACAGGCCGGTCGCGTAGAGGGTCTTGAGGCTGCGATCGAGATCGGCCTGATCGAACGGCTGGCCGGGCGAGACCAGCATGTAAGAGAGGACCGTCTGCGCCTCGATGCGCTGGTTGCCCTCGACGCGGATCGACTGGATGGTGCCGCCGCCGTCAGGGACGGTCTGCAAGCCGCCCGATGGCGGGTGGTGACCGACCGGCGCGGCGTCGGCGCCCTCGCCAAGCCCGGCTAGCGGTAGCAGGCAGGCGGTGGCGAGCAGTGCCGCGCGCTTTGAATACAACGACACCGTCCCCCCGACGCCCGCGTCCGCTTTTGGACCTGATCGGGCCAAGCGTCTCTGACCCACGATGCGCGGGCGTGAGCTAGCCGAAGACGCCAGCTCTCCGCAAGCACGCGGCGGCGGCGGCTCAGCCGCGGAGCGACTGCATCCAGCGGAACAGCCCGAAGCTGGTCAGGTCGTTGAAGGTGACGAACAAGAACAGGGACGCGATCAGCGCGAGCCCGGCCTGCAGCCCGAGCGCCTGGGCGCGACGCGACAGCGGCCGGCCGAGCACCGCCTCGATCGCGTAGAACACGAGGTGGCCGCCATCGAGCACCGGCACCGGCAGCAGGTTCACCAGGCCGAGATTGACCGAGATCATCGCGATCAGGAACACCAGGCTGCCGGGCCCGGCACTGGCCGCCTGCCCAGAGACCTGGGCGATCCGCAGCGGACCGCCGAGCTGCCCCGTCCCGCCCTGGCCAGACACGATGCGCCACAGATTGATCAGGATCTGCCGGCCGAACTCGACGGTGTCGGCGGCACCCTGCCAGAGCGCCGCCGGCGGCGACAGCCGGGTCACCTTCAGCGACGCGCCGACCTCGATGCCGAGCTGGCCCACGGGATGACCGCCGCGCTCGATCAGCTGCGGCGTCACGAACAGGGTCAGGTCATGGCCGGCGCGTCGGAGGTCGACCGCGATCCGCTCGCCGCCATGCCGCGAGACGATCGAGGGCACGTTGCGGACGTGGGCGACGCGGGTGCCGTCGATCCGCAGGATGGCGTCGCCGGTCGCAAACCCCGCCGAGGCGGCCGGGCTGCCAGGGATTACGCCGGCGACCACCGGGCTGTCGGACGGGCGGCCCGAGATCGCGTAGACGGTGGCGAACAGCAGCACCGCGAGCACGAAGTTAAACACCGGCCCGGCGGCGACGATGATCGCGCGCGACGCGACCGACTTGTCGGCGAACGAGCCGCTGCCGCTGTTGTGGCCGAGGCGGGCGGACGGGCTCGGCGCATCGTCGGGTCCGAGATCGGACTGCCCGAGCATGCGCACATAGCCGCCGATCGGGATCAGCGCAACCTGCCAGCGTGTGCCGGCCCGGTCGGTCCAGCCGAACAGGCGTTGGCCGATGCCGAGCGAGAACACCTCGACCTGCACGCCGCGCCAGCGCGCCGCCAGATAGTGGCCAAGCTCGTGCACGAAGACCAGCACGCCGATCACGATGACGAAGGCCGCTGTGGTGTGAAGGAGGTGAAGCATCGTCCGCCTTGGTCGCCCCCTTCATCGCTTCGGCCGGCGCGAGATCAGGCTTGCGCGCGCACGATCCGTTCCGCCAAGTCGCGTGCCAAGCGATCGACGTCAAGCACCTCGTCGAGGCTGCCGGTCGGCGGCGCGCCGAGTGCCTCGATCACCTCCTCGACCACGCTGGCGATCGCGAGGAAGCCGATGCGGCGCGCGAGGAAGGACGCGACCGCGACCTCGTTGGCCGCGTTCAGCACCGCCGGCGCGCCCGCCCCCGCCCGCAGCGCCTGTCGCGCCAGGCGCAGCGCCGGAAACCGCACCGGATCGGGGGCCGCGAAGTCGAGGCGCCCGACCGCGGCGAGATCGAGGCAGGGCGAGTTGGTCGCGATCCGGCGCGGCCAGGCCAGGCAGTGCGCAATCGGGATGCGCATGTCGGGCGCGCCGAGCTGGGCGACGACGCTGCCATCCCGGAACTGCACGAAGCCGTGCACGACCGATTGCGGATGCACCAGCACGTCGATCGCGGCCTCGTCGAGGCCGAACAGGCGCGCCGCCTCGATCACCTCGAGGCCCTTGTTGAACATGGTGGCGGAATCGATCGTGATCTTGGCGCCCATCGACCAGGTGGGGTGACGCAGCGCCGCTTCGGGCGAGGCCGCCGCCATGTCGGCGAGGCTGGCCTCGCGGAACGGGCCGCCGGACGCGGTGAGCGTGATGCGCGCGACCGAGTCGAGCGCGTAGGCGCCGCCCAGGGCCTGGAAGATCGCGTTGTGCTCGGAATCGACCGGCAGCAGGGTGGCGCCCGAGCGACGCACCGCTTCGAGCATGACCTCGCCGGCCGAGACCAGGGCCTCCTTGTTGGCCAGCGCCACCGCGCCGCCGCGGGCGATCGCGGCGAGCGTCGGCCGCAGCCCGATCGCGCCGGTGATCGCCGCCCTCGTCCAGTCGGCGGGCCGG
>CAXTPV010000179.1:0-5215 GCA_964246135.1 uncultured Acetobacteraceae bacterium
GGGTTTGCAGCATGTTGCGCACCGTGGCGGCCCTGGCGCGCTGGAAGCGACGCGCGAGGTCGGACGGCTCGCCTGGGGTGGTCGCGAGCAGCGTGCGCAGCGCCACAAAACGCTCCGGATCGCGCGCGGGCCAGGGCGGCAGGGCGGCGTCCTTGCCCTGCTCGACGCCGAGCGCGCTCTGGGTGGCGCGGCGCTGCTCAGTGGGTGCCTGGAACGCTGGGCGGAGCCAGCGGACGAGGCCCGCTTCCTCCTCCTGGCGGCGGGCCAGGTTGAGGGCGACGACGTTGGCGAGGATGGCGGCGGGGGCGAGGTCGCGCGGCCAGCCATAGGCGTCGGCGACCTCGGCATCGAGGCGGTCATGCAGGTCGCCGAGGATGGAGACGTGGCCGGCGTCGTGGATGTCGCGTTCGGCTTGGGTGAGGGCGCGGCCGGCACGGAGGGCTTCGAGCACGTTGTAGAGGCCGGTCATGGTGAGCTGGCCCTGGGCGTCGAGGCGGGTGCGGCGGAGCGCGTCGAGTTCGTCGGCGATAGCGGCGAGGGCGGCGCGCTGGCGGGGGGTCGCGTCCGGGAAGGGGAACGGGTCGAAGCAGCGGGTCTTGACGTAGACGGGATCATTGCCGACGCCTAGGCGGCCGCCGGCGGCGAGCGCCCAGGCGACGTGGATGCGCGACGAGAGCACGCCGAGATGGAAGGCGTCGTCGCTGGCGATGCAGATGAGCTTGTTATCGGGGATGACGGAGGCCGGCAGGAAGCAGAACGGGCGGTGCTTCGCGGTCTCGACGGTGGCGATGTAGCGGGAGAGGCCAAAAAGAGCGTTTCGCAATTCAGGGCGAGGCTTTCCGTGAAGCCACCAAAGACGGGAATATTCGGCGGCGTCGGCGGTTCGGTCCTCGACGGCAAGGCGATGATCATACACGTGGCTTCGAAGATGTTGCCACGTTGCCGAGTATTTTTGGCGTAGTTCCGGCTCGGTCACGCCGAACATGTCGATGACCATGACGCCGCGGCTGCGCTGGGTGAGGTCGCGGCCGTTGAGGTAGGGGCGGATGTGGCGGTCGAGGCCCGGGACGCGTCCGAGGCCGAGGCCTTGCGCCTGGATCGGCGTCACGATGAAGCCGGCGCCGTGGAGCTTCATGCCGGGGCTGCTGATGCGCTCATTGGCGCGGAGCGGCAGCGCCCGGTCGAGGTTGGCGCCGGTCGAGAGATCGGCGTTGATGGGAGCCTCGGTGGAGGACAGCGTCACCTCCGGCACACCCTCACTGGTCTGCCGTTCGGACGTCACGCGTTGCAGCAGGCCGGGCTGGTCGCGGTCCTTGCCGGCGGGTTCGGCGACCGTCATCGCGATGCGAACGGCGGCCGAGCCGGCGCCGTCCGACCAGGGGTGATCGGGGATGGCGAACACCAGGCGGAGGGCGCGCCGCGCCGCCATCGCGTCGGCGAGCACGCGGCGGCAGAAGGTCTGGCGGATGCTGTTCGAGGTGATGAAGCCGAAGCGGCGGGTGATGGACTTGGAGCGGGTCAACGCCTGAGCGGCGCGCCACCAGAAGAACAGGGCGAGGTCGGCGGATCGCGGCACTTTCGGGTATGTCCGCCAGAGCGCGGTCGCGTAACCCTCGCCAAGCTCGGCGCGCATGTCCTTGCCGGCAATGAAGGGCGGGTTGCCGACGATGAAGTCGGCGTCGGGCCAGGACGCCATGCGGGGGTTGACGACGCGCATGACCTCGGTTCGCGCCGCTTCGTCTGGCACCTGCTCGCCGGTGATCGGGTGCGGCCTGAAGGTGCGGCCGTCCCAGCGGGTGAGCGGCCGGCCTTGGGCGTCGCGCTCCAGCTCCTCGCAGTCGTAGTCAAGCAGGGCGTCGGCGTGGCGGATGTTGCGGAAGTCGCGGAGGATCGGCTCGTTGGGCGGCACATGGCCGTGGGTGCGGAAGTGCCATTGCAGCCAGCCGATCCAGAGCACGAGTTCGGCGACCGGCACGGCGCGCGGGTTCTTCTCCAGGCCGAGGAACTGGTGCGGGTCGACGCTGGCGCCGGCGAGCGCGAGGCGGTCGCCCTCGCCGGCCGCCAGGTTGGCCAGCGCGTCCAGCACCTCGCCTTCGAGGCGCTTCATCAGCTCCATGGTCACGTAGAGAAAGTTGCCGGTGCCGCAGGCGGGATCGAGCACGCGGACGGCGCAGAGATTGGCGTGAAAGTCGCGGAGGATGGCGGCGGCGGCGTCGCGGTCGCCCGCTTCGAGCCGCGCGTAGGAAGCGGCCTTGAAGCCGTCCCACTCGGCGCGCAGCGGCGCCATCACGGTCGGCAGCACCAGGCGCTCGACAAAGGCGCGCGGGGTGAAGTGGGCGCCGAGTTCGCCGCGCAGGCGGGGCGTGAGTGCGTTTTCAAGCAGGCTGCCGAAAATCGCGGGCTCGACATCGGTCCAGTCGCGGCGTGCGGCGATAATGAGCAGGGTGAGCTCGTCCTTGGTCACGGGCAACGGCTCGTCGCCGGCGAACAAGCCGCCGTTGAAGCGGCGGATCATCGCTTCGGCCGCGACCGAAAAGCCCCCTATGTGCATCTGACACCACAACTCGGCGATGAGGAACACGAACTTGGTTGGATCGGCGTGGCAGCGTTCGAGGAGGTCGGTGAAGGTAGTGGGCGTCGGCAGCAGGCCGACGGACTGGGCGAACATGCAGAACAGGCAGCGCATCAGGAAGAAGGCGACGCTGTCGGGCGGGTGCGCTGCTCGAGTGCCAGCGCGAGGCGGGCGAGGTAGCCGGCGATGTCGCGGGTGACCTCGGTGCGGCGGCGGGCGGGGTCGAGCGCGTGAGGATCGGTCCAGATCGCGACGAGGCGATCGCGGATGTCCGGACGGGCCAGGTCGGTCAGGTAGACGCGGAAGCCCTCGCGGTCGGGGAACTGGGCGTAGTGGCGGCCGGTGCCGGAGAAATCGGCGTAGATGTCGAAGCAGAAGCCGACATCACAGACGATGAGGAAGGGAGGCGACGGCTCCTCGGGCGGCAGGTCGCGGACGTAGCCTTCGGCCTGGCCCTTGGCGCGGAGCATGTGCTGGGTCCAGCCGGGGGAGTTGCGGACCGCCTTGGCGGCGGCTCGCCTCGGCCTGCAGGCTGAACAGTTCCTGTTGCGGGATGGCGTTGGCGCCCTGCTTGGCTTCAAGGATGAAGCAGCCGCGCTTGTACAGGTCGATGCGGCGGGTGGTGCGGCGCTCATCGGCCTCGTGGTGGGTGACGCTGCGCTCGAAGCGATAGGGTCCGGTGCCGCGGGTCGCGGGCTCGGGGCGGTCGAGCCCAAGCAGGTCGCAGAGTTCGATCAGGAACGGCGGTGCGTTGGTGCGCTCGGCCTGCTCGGCGCGTGCCCAGCGGGCGATGAAGGCGGCGCTCAGATCTGAAATCGCCGATGTCTCCAGTAAGGCCGGGTGAAGGGGCCGCCGGCCCCTTCCGGGTCCAGGGCGTCGTGCGAGGCACGCCGCGCGTAACGCCCTGGCCTGCCTGCTTACTGGCTAGGGTAGTCGGCACCAAGCGAGGTTTCGCGGAGCGATTCGATGGCGGCGAGGCGTTCGCGGAGCTTGCTGGTCACCGCGTCGTAGCCGAAGGCGCCGAGCACGAGGTGGCGCGGCGGGGTGTCGCTTTCGGTGACGCGGATCATCGCTTCGGAGGCGCGGACGGGATCGCCGGGCTGCTGGCCGCTGTAGCCCGACGTGGCCTTGAGGCGGGCGCCGGCGGTCTCGGCGTAGTCCTCGATGCGGTTCGGGGTCTGGCGGAGGGAGCGGCCGGCCCAGTCGGTGCGGAACGGGCCGGGCTCGACGCAGGTCACGTGGATGCCGAGGGGGGCGGTCTCGACCGCGAGCGCGTCGGACCAGCCCTCGACCGCGTGCTTGCTGGCCGCGTAGTAGCCCGAGCCGGGGAAGCCGATCAGCCCGGCGACCGAGGTGATGTTGAGGATGTGGCCGCGCTTGCGGGCGCGCATGCCGGGCAGCACCGCGCGGGTCAGCGCGAACAGGCCGAACACGTTGGCGTCGAACTGGGCGCGGATCTCGGCCTCCTCGCCCTCCTCGGCCGACGACTGGTAGCCGTAGCCGGCGTTGTTCACGAGCACGTCGATGCCGCCGAAACGGGATTGGGCGGCGTGGACGGAGGCGGTGATCCCTGCCGCGTCGGTGACGTCGAGCGGCAGCGCCAGCGCGCGGTCGGGGGCGGCGGTCACGATATCGGCGACGCGCGCGGGGTCGCGGGCGGTCACGACGGCATTAAAGCCGCGGGTGAGCAGGAGGGTCGCGAGCTCGCGGCCGAAGCCGGTCGAGCAGCCGGTGATGAACCATGTCGCGGTGTCGGGCATGCTGGTCTCCGTTGCAGGCCGGGCATATGGGCGCAAGCGGGGCGCGTGGGCAGAGAGCTCAGCCGATCGTCATCAGCGAGGCGTTGCCGCCGGCGGCCGGGGTGTTGGGGGTGGTGACGCGCTCGCGGACCAGAAACTCGAGCGGGTAGTCGGGGGCGGCGGGAAGCGAGACCACCGGGCCGTCGCGGTCGGCGAGGCGCCGGGCGTGGCGGCCGAGAGCGGCGGCATCGCCCTCGAACAGGCTGGCTTCGAAGGGGATGGCGAGCGGGTCGGCGAGGCGGCGGACGAACGGCTCGCACCAGGCGGGACAGGGATAGGCGGGCGAGGCCAGGACCTGGTTGCCGGTCGCGAGCACGGCGGCGATCTGGGCGAGCGCGCCGGCTTCGGTCGCGGCGACGCAGAGCACGGCGCCGCGCGGCTCCAGGGTGTAGACGTTGCGCTCGCCGACCGGGCCGGGCAGCTCGATGCTGGCACCGAGCGGGGTCGCGGCCAGGATCGGCCGGAGGGTCGGCGCGAGGTCATGACCGGCGGCGTCGAGGAAGGCGAGCGCCGGCGCGGGGAGCGTGCCAGCAAGCGTGGCATCGAGCGGGCCGGGGTTGGTGAGGAGGCGGCGCAGGGTGAGCGGGCCGCCGGCCTTGGGGCCGGTGCCCGACAGGCCGTGGCCGCCGAACGGCTGCACGCCGACCACCGCGCCGACCATGTTGCGGTTGACGTAGAGATTGCCGGCGGACTGGCCGTCGCGGACGCGGGCGACGGTGTCGTCGATGCGGGTGTGGACGCCAAAGGTGAGCGCGTGGCCGGGGGCGGCGAGTTCGGCGAGCAGGGGTTCGAGGTCGTCGCGCCGCCAGCGGATCACGTGCAGGACCGGGCCGAACACCTCGTC
>CAXTPV010000180.1:0-5205 GCA_964246135.1 uncultured Acetobacteraceae bacterium
AGGATCGGCGGCCGTGACCGAGGTGGACGTCGCGATCATCGGCGCCGGGGCTAGCGGCCTCGCCGCGGCGCGGCGGCTTGAGCAGCTCGGCCGCCCGTACCGCCGGATCGAAGCCGCCGCGACGATCGGGGGCCGCGCCCGAACCACCCGACCCGGGTTTCTGGATGGCGCGTGGTTCGACGAGGGCGCCGCCTGGCTGCACGCGCCGGATCGCAATCCGCTGGTAGCGCTGGCATGCGCGGCCGGGACCTCGCTCACCGAAGCGTTCGGCGACCGGCACACCCAGCTGTTTGACGATGACGGGCCGGCGACCGCGGCGGAGGCAGACACCTACCGCGCCACCGAGGCACGGTATCAGTCGCTGCTCTCGGCGCGCGATCCGGCCGCCGCCGATGTCAGCCTCGCCGACGCCGCCGGCGGCTTTCGCCATGAGAACCGATGGGCAGCGACGGTCGAAACCTGGGAGGCCTCGATCATCGCCGCCGCCGACGCGGCGCGCCTATCCTGGCGTGACTGGCGTGAGAACCAGCTTCCTGGCGGCGATCTGCTGCCCGAGGGCGGCCTCGGCGCGCTGCTGCTCCGGATCCTCGCGCCGGAAGCCGACACGATCGCGCTTTCGACCCGTGTCACCGCGATTGATCGCAGAGCGTCCGGGCACCTCGTCGTCGAGACCGATGGCGGCAGCCTGCGTGCCCGCAGCGTGATCGTGACCGTCTCGACCGGGGTTCTGGCAGCGGGCGGCCTACGCTTCCTGCCGGCGCTTCCGGCCTCGCATCGGGATGCGATCGCGCGGCTCCCGATGGGCCTGCTGAGCAAGCTGGTCCTGCGGGCCGCCGGGCTCGATCGCCTCGGCGTGCCTGATGGCGAGGAAGGACTGATCGAGCGCCGGGTCCGCTGGCCGGGCGAACCGGCAATGACGTTCGGGGCCTGGCCGCACGGCTGCGATCACCTGATCGGCTTCTTCGGGGGCGACGCGGCCTGGTCGGTCGCGCACGACCCACGCGCGGCGGAAACGTTCGGCCGCGACACGCTGCGCGCGCTGTTCGGCGCCAGGATCGACGCCGCGTTGCGTCCGGGCGCACTGGTCACCGACTGGGGCACCGATCCGAATGTTCTCGGCGCCTACAGCTACGCCGTGCCGGGCGGGTTCCCGTCGCGCGCCATCCTGGCGACGCCTGTCGATGACGGCCGCCTGATCTTCGCGGGCGAGGCCTGTCGCAGCGACGGCCTCGCGGGGACGGTCGGTGGCGCAGTGCTGGATGGCTGGCGAGCCGCCGAAATCGCAAGCCATGCAGTGCTCCGGTCAATCGGCGGAACGCCGCCCCTGGCCTGATCCCCGGCACGCGTTTACAAAGGCCGCCCATGACGCGGTTCGTCTTCATCACCGGCGGCGTGGTCTCCTCGCTCGGCAAGGGCATCGCCTCGGCGGCGCTGGCGGCGCTGTTGCAGGCGCGCGGCTACACCGTTCGGTTGCGCAAGCTCGACCCTTACCTCAACGTCGACCCGGGCACGATGAGCCCCTATCAGCATGGGGAGGTGTTCGTCACCGATGACGGCGCCGAGACCGATCTCGATCTCGGCCACTACGAGCGCTTCACCGGCGTGCACGCCACACGCGCCGACAACGCGACGACGGGCCGCATCTACGCCGAGGTGATCGCCAAGGAGCGACGCGGCGATTATCTCGGCGCGACGGTGCAGGTCATTCCGCACATCACCGACGCGATCAAGGACGTTGTGATGTCGGGCATCGAGGGGCACGATTTCGCGCTGATCGAGATCGGCGGCACGGTCGGCGACATCGAGAGCCTGCCGTTCCTGGAAGCGATCCGCCAACTCCGGAACGATCTCGGGCCGGAGCGGACGATGTTCGTCCACCTCACCCTGGTGCCGTTCATCCCGTCAGCCGGCGAGCTCAAGACCAAGCCGACGCAGCATTCGGTCAAGGAGCTGCAGAACGTCGGCATCCAGCCGCAGATGCTGCTCTGCCGTTGCGACCGGCCGATCCCCGATGGCGAACGGCGCAAGATCGCCAACTTCTGCAACGTCCGGCCCGAGGCGGTGATCGCGGCGCTCGATGTCGACACCATCTACGCGGTGCCGATCGCCTATCACGAGGGCGGCATGGACCGCGAGGTGCTGCGGCATTTCGGCCTGCCGAGCGAGACCGTGCCTGATCTCGAAACATGGCGCCGGATCGTCGCTGTCACCCGGGCGCCGGAGGGCGAGGTGCGGATCGCCGTGGTCGGCAAGTACACCAACCTGCTCGACAGCTACAAAAGCCTGGCCGAAGCGCTGAGCCATGGCGGCATCGCGAACCGGGTGCGCGTGCGGCTCGACTGGGTCGACGCGCAGGTGTTCGAGCGCGGCGCTGGCGGCCGCCAACGCGCGATCGAGCGTCTGGCCGACGTCCACGGCATCCTGGTGCCTGGCGGGTTCGGCGAGCGGGGCTCGGCCGGCAAGATCGAGGCGGTACGGTTCGCGCGCGAACGCCGGATCCCGTTCTTCGGCATCTGCTTTGGCATGCAGATGGCGGTGATCGAGTGCGCCCGGAACCTCGCCGGAATCGCGGCCGCGTCGAGCACCGAGTTCGGACCGACCGACGAGCCGGTGGTCGGCCTGCTGACCGAGTGGGCGCGCGGCAACGACATCGAGCGACGGCGGCAGGGCGGCAATCTCGGTGGAACGATGCGGGTCGGCGCCTATCCGGCGCGGCTGGTGGATGGGACGCGGGTGCGCGACAGCTATGGCGGGTCTGCGACGATCGAGGAGCGGCATCGGCACCGGTTCGAGGTGAACATCCACTATCGCGACGCTTTGGAGGCGACCGGGCTCCGGTTCTCGGGGCTGTCGCCGGATGGCGTGCTGCCGGAAATCGTCGAGTATGGCGACCACCCGTGGTTCATCGGCGTGCAGTTCCACCCCGAGTTGAAGTCAAAGCCGTTCGCGCCGCATCCGCTGTTCTCGGGCTTCATCGCGGCGGCGCTGCACCAGTCGCGGCTGGTCTAGGGAGGCGTCGAGTTGCGCAGCGTGACCATCGGCGACTTGACCCTAGGCAACGCGTTGCCTCTGGTTCTGATCTCGGGACCCTGCCAGATCGAGAGCGCGGCGCATGCCGACGAGTGCGCGGCCGCCCTGGTCGAGATCAGTTCTGCCGCCGGTATCCCGCTGATCTTCAAGTCGAGCTACGACAAGGCCAACCGCACCAGCGGCGGTGCCGCGCGCGGAGTCGGGCTCAAGCACGGGCTCGCGATCCTGGCCGGGATACGCGAGCGCTACCGGATACCGGTGCTGACCGACGTCCATGACAAGGCGGATTGCGCCCCGGTCGCGGCCGCCGTCGACGTGCTACAAATTCCGGCCTTCCTGTGTCGGCAGACCGACTTGCTGATCGCGGCCGGGGAGACCGGGGCGGCGATCAACATCAAGAAGGGTCAGTTCCTGGCGCCCTGGGACATGGCGAACGTCGCCGCCAAGATCGCCAACACCGGCAATGAACGCATCCTGTTGTGCGAGCGCGGCACCTCGTTCGGCTACAACACTCTGGTGTCGGACATGCGCGCGCTGCCGATCATGGCGCAGACGGGCTACCCGGTGGTGTTCGATGCGACGCACAGCGTGCAACAGCCCGGCGGCCTTGGCGTCGCGTCCGGAGGACAGCGCGAGTTCGCGCCGATCCTGGCGACGGCCGCGGTCGCGATCGGGGTTGCCTCGGTGTTCATCGAGGCGCATCCGGACCCGGACCGGGCCCCGTCCGACGGCGCCAACATGATCCCGCTGCGTCAGATGGAAGCGGTGATCGCGCGGTTGATGACGTTCGACGCACTGGCCAAGCAGACGTCAAAGGCCGTCGATGAGGATGGCAAAACGCTGCCTAAGTATGTTAGCTTATAGCTAATTAGCTAGCTAGGTCATCATGAATGTCACCACGTTTGACGCGAAGAACCGGCTGAGCGCGCTTCTGTCGAGTGTTGCCCAGGGCGTCGAGGTGACCATCACCAGGCGGGGTGTTCCCGTTGCCAAGCTCGTCCCTGTCACCCCGGTGTTTGACCGGGAACGCGCGCGACGGGCTGCCGCTGGCCTCCGGGAGGCAAGCCGCGGCGTGAGGCTTGATGGGATCAGCATCAAGGAGCTGATTGACGAGGGCCGGCCCTGAGCTTCGTGCTCGACAACTCCGTTGCCTTGGCCTGGTGCTTCGAGGATGAGCAGACGCCATCGGTCATGGCGGTCCTGGACCGGGTGACCGAGTTTGGAGCGGTGGCACCTCTGTTGTGGCCCCTGGAAGCACTGAACGGGTTGCTGGTCGCCGAGCGTCGACGACGTGTGAGCGCATCGAGGCGCCAAACACTCGCGGGCTTTCTGCGTGACTTGCCGATTGTGCTTGATCTCGGCACGGCTGATCACGCGTGGGACATGACGGCGCGCCTGGCGGAGCGCTTTGCGCTGACGACGTATGACGCGTCCTACCTGGAACTCGCGCAACGCCGGCAACTGCCGCTTGCCTCACTCGACCAAGCCCTGCTGGCGGCGGCAATCGCCTTGAACGTCGACGTGCTGACCGGCGCAAGCGCGCCGGCTACGTCCCGCTAGGAGGTCAGCTTCTCCAGCTCCCGGACGACGCTTTCTCCCATCACCTGGGTCGAGACGCGGGCAAATCCGGGCGACATGATGTCGGCGGTGCGCAGACCGCTCGCCAGCACGTTGCCGACCGAATTCTCGATCAGCAGGGCGTCGTCGGGCATGTCGAACGAGTGACGAAGCAGCATCGCGAAACTGAGGATCTGCCCCAGCGGGTTGGCGATCCCCTGCCCCGCGATGTCTGGCGCCGAACCGTGGATCGGCTCGTATAGCGCGGGCCGCCCGCCATCCTCCGCCCTGGTCCCGAGGGTCGCCGAGGGCAGCATCCCCAGGCTCCCGGTCAACATCGATGCGAGGTCGGACAGGATGTCGCCGAACAAGTTGCTGGTCACGATGACGTCGAACTGCTTGGGCGCCCGCACCAGCTGCATGGCGCAGTTGTCGGCATACATGTGTCCGAGCGTGACCTCCGGGTAGTCGGACGCGACCGCGCTCACGGTCTCACGCCACAGCACGCTGCTCTCCATAACGTTGGCCTTGTCGACGCTGGTCAGCTGACCGCGCCGGCCACGCGCGAGATCAAACGCGACACGCGCCACCCGCTCGATCTCGCTCGTGGTGTAGATC
>CAXTPV010000181.1:0-5145 GCA_964246135.1 uncultured Acetobacteraceae bacterium
TCACGCCGAGCTGGCGCCGCTGCTCCGGGCTGCCGCCGCGACGCTTGCGGGCGCGCTCGGCGCTGGGGCCGACGACCTCGTGTTCGTCGAGAACGCGACCGCCGGGATCAACGCGGTGCTTGGCTCGTGCCGCTTCGCGCCGGGCGACGAGATCCTGCTGTTCGACCAGGCCTATGGGGCGGTGCGGAACACGGGGCACTTCGTCGCGCAGGCGGCAGGCGCGCGGCTGGTCACGACCACCCTGCCCTTCCCGTCGGCGGAACCCGACGAGGTGATCCGGCGCGTCGCTCGCGGCATCACGTCGCGCACCCGCCTCGCGGTGCTCGACCACATCACCTCGCCGGGCGCGCTGGTGCTGCCGATCGCCGAGATGGTGCGCGCCTGCCACGAGCGGGGCGTCCCGGTGCTGGTGGATGGCGCCCACGCCGCCGGCCAGGTCCCGCTCGACCTCGGGGCGATCGGCGCCGACTGGTATGCCGGCAACCTGCACAAATGGATGTTCGCGCCGGTCGGCAGCGGCTTCCTGCATGCGCGGCCGTGCCGGCAGCAGGATCTGCATCCGACCTCCCTCTCGCACGGCCTTGGCGACGGCTTCCTGGCCGAGTTCGACTGGACCGGCACGCGTGACGTGTCCGGATGGCTCGCACTGCCCGACGCGCTGGGGTTCCACGCTCGACTTGGCGGCGACGCGCTGATGGCGGCGAACGCGTGGTTGGCGCGACAGGGGGCGGCTTTCGTGGCCGAAGCGCTGGGCACCTATGTGGCAGCCGGCTGCCTGCCCGGCGGCGCGATGGCGCTGGTCCGGCTGCCGGCGGCGGCCGGGGCAGCGTCGGTCGCAGCGGCGCTGGCGTTCCGGGCGAGGCTGATCGCGGCGCGTATCGACGCGCCAGTGGTCTGTCTTGCCGGCGCGCTGTGGCTGCGGGTGTCGGCGCAGGCCTATAACGACGCCTCGGATTACCGGGCGCTGGCGGCCGCGCTGCGCGCGCTGCTCGAAATGCCGGCGTGCTGGCCGATGTCCCACGTCGATTTCTGAGGGGTGCTGGACCCTGGTTTCCACATCAAGGCGCAACAAGACCGCCGAGCTAGGAGCAGTTGACGATTGCGCCCGGCCGAAGGTGGTGACCGTGCGACTGACTATCTGGCCGCCTGCGCCCCACCGGTCACGTCGCAGGACACGTTGGTGGCGTCATGGGCGGCCGCGCTTACTCTCCCAATTACCGCCCGCAATGCCGCTTCGTTGCGGTCGCCAGCTTCACGTCTGAAGCGGCCGCAGTGACCAGGACGACCTGCCCAGCGAAATCGCCCGTCGGATTTGCTGTCTTTTTCCTGTCTGTGCCCGATCAGGCGAGCGTCTATCGGCCGGTGAGTTCTTCAGCCGCTTGCGGGTAGCGATCCCCGTGCACCGTGATCCGTGCAGCCGCATCGTTGATGTGATGCAGGTCAGAGGGGGTCAGCTCGATGACGACGGCGATGTTCTCCTCCAGCCGGTGCAGCCTGGTGGTGCCGGGGATCGGGACGACCGAGCGGTGTTGCGCCAGCAGCCAGACAAGCGCGATCTGCGCCGGTTTCGCGCCCGTCCGCTCGCTGATATCCGCAGGCGCTTTAGTCTAGCGCGTCATCGGCCACGTGCCGGATGCGTTCGGGGCGGCTGTCGAGCCTGTCGGATGACCCCGTCAGGACCGAGATCAAAACCGAACTTGGTGGCGAGACGACATCTTCTTGAACGGTTCGCCCGCCAAGCGTTCAGTTGATGAAGGGGGCACGGATCGCCGCGCTCGGCCGCGATTCGGATGCGCGCGATCGTCTGGTTTGCCTCCGGCACCACACCGCGGTGATCGGCCAAACCTCCAGACCATTGCCGCCGGGCTTGCGCGTTTGCATGCCTGTCACGCCGACCGGAACCTGCAGACGGTCAGCGACGGTATTGCGCGTCGCTGACGTGCTCCATCCAGTCCACCGGCGAGCCGTTAAGCCTCTCCTGGATGGCGATGTGGCTCATGGCGGTGGTGGCGGACGCGCCGTGCCAGTGCTTCTCGCCCGGACCGAACCAGACGACGTCGCCCGGGCGGATTTCGTCGACGGGCTCGCCTTGCCGCTGCGCCCAGCCGCACCCGGCGGTCACGATCAGGGTCTGGCCGAGCGGATGGGTGTGCCACGCGGTACGCGCGCCCGGCTCGAACGTGACCAGAGCCCCACCCACCCGGGCCGGATCGGGGGCGCTGAACAGCGGATCGATGCGCACCGTGCCGGTGAACCAGTCGGTCGGACCCTTGCCGGAAGGCCGGCTGCCTGCTCGCTTGATCTCCATCGTCGGTCTCCTCCGTTGGGGTTGGCCGACGATGTGGGGGTGCGGTCACGCCGGATTAGACGCTGCTCTCCGATTGGGCCTCGCCTCGCTGGCGCGGCCTCGATCGCGCCCTGATGTCCGCGGCGGGATTCGAACCCACGACCCCAGGATTCAGTCCCACTTCGGCTTTGGCCGCCGGCGCGGGGCGCCGTTCGTGGTCTGGACTGTCCCTTCACCATGGAGTCCGTCGCCGGGCCCGTTAGGTGCCGCCCTTCCAGTCTCTACACCTTCCCGGCCTTTCGGCGCGGGCTTGGCTCGGGATTGGCATGGCGCATGCGCGCCGAAGCGTTCCCCGACTTTGAGCGGATCCACGGCGTCGTTTCCGGACGCCGCGCCCAATTGGTTCAGGAATCCTGTGCTCTATCCTGCTGAGCTACGCGGACCTCATGGTCACTGACCGATCATAGCGGCTTGCGACCTGGCGCGAAACCCACCGCCCGCGACGCCTGGCGCGCGACCTGGGCCAGCAGGTGGCGGCAGAGTGCGAGATCGGGCGCGCCCGTCTGCTTGCAGGCGAGCTCGACCCGGTGGACCTCGGCGCAGGCACGGCCGAGCTGATCGGGGCTCCAGGCTCCGAGCGCCCGGGTGAACGCCGGCAGCCGCTTGAAGAACACCGGCGGGCGCATCGCCTTGGCAGCGGCGGTCGCGTCGATGCCGCTGTCGACGGCGCGCCTCGCGGTGCGAAGCCGCGCGAAGTGGGTGAGGAGCGCGCGGGCGATCGCGACCGGGGCCGCGCCGTCGGCGATCGCGCGTTCCAGCGCGCGGTCCGCCGTCCCGACATCGCCTGCGGTCGCGGCGAACAGCGCGTCTTCGAGCGACAGCGCCGAGGCATCCGCGACGCAGGCCTCCACCGCGTCGATGTCGATCACGCCGCCTGGCCGACCGGCGGCCGGGTCGCCGCCGCCCGCGTAAAGCACCAGCTTCTCGATTTCCTGGCGGGCCGCGCCGCGGTCGGCGCCGAGGGCTTCGACCAGGTAGGCCAGCGCGTCGGGCTCGATCCGGCAGGAAGCGGCCTGCACCATCGCGCTCACGCTTGCCGCGAGCGCACGTCCCTCCTCGGGATAGCAGGCGATCGCGGCACCCGCCCGATCGCCGTCGAGCAGCACGCGCAGCTTTGATCGGGACGGCATCGATGCGGCCTCCAGCACGACCAGGCTGTCGCCCGGCATGCCGAGCACGCGCTGCAGTGACGCCGTGAGCGCGTCGGCGGCGTCACGCACCCGGACCACGCGGCGGCCGCCCAGCATTGACTGCGCGGTTGCCTCCTCGATCAGGCGGTCGTGGCCTTCACGCCCGAGCACGGCGACGCGGAACGGATCGTCGAGCGTGCCGGCGACGGCGCGCACCAGGCGATCGGCGCGCTCGCGCAGCAGCCCGGCATCGTCGCCATGCAGCAGCACCACCCGGCACGCGCCCGGATTGCCGAGGAAGCGCTCGACGTCGCGTGCCTCGACGCGCACCGGATGGGCCTCAGGCGCCGTTGGCGACGCGGTCCCGCGGCGTCAGCCACTCGGGGTGCTGCTCGTGCGCGCGACGGAACCAGGACGCGAGCTGAAGCGAGATTTCGTCGGCGAGGTTGGCGGTCAGGCGGGTCTCCAGCGTCTCGTTTGAGATGGTGGCCTGGAAATATTGCTGGTCGATTTGATCGAAGCCGTCGACCGTGCGCGCGTTGCCGGTCGCCAGCACCCGCGGCGTGAGCCCGACCGTGCTCAGCGTCCAGGACGCGGTGCCGATGACGCGGGTGAAGGTCGACGAGTTGTCGGGCTGGATGGCGATGCCTTGGGCGTTCTCGCCGTAGCCGATCGTCAGCTGGTAGCGGCTGTCGGCGCCGGAGACCGGGTTGCCGAGGCGCTGCTGCAGCACCTGGCGCAGCTGCTGTCCGGGTCGGCCGGCGGCGATGTTGTTGACGTAGACGTCGCCGAGATCGGCGTCGGGGGCAGCCGAATCCTGGTCGTAGAGCGGCTCGAAGCCGCAACCGGCGAGCAGGAGCAAGGCGAGCAGCGCGCTCCGGGCGGTCATGCCGGGGCCAGCACGAAGTTCACGATGCGGCCGGGCACGTGGATGCGCTTGATCACCCGGGCATTCTCGAGCAGGCGCGCCACGTTCGGCTCGCTGGCGGCGGCGGCGATCACCTCCGCCTCGGGAGCCCCCGGCGCGACGTCGACGGTGCCGCGCAGCTTGCCCATCACCTGCACGCCGATCGTCACCTGGCTCCGCACCAGCAGCGCCGGCTCGGCCTCCGGCCAGGGCCGCTCGGCGGCGAGCACGCCGCCAGGGTCGAGCACCGCGACGATCGCCTCGGCGAGATGCGGCATGATGGGCGCGGCCAGCAAGGCCGCCGTCATCGCCGCCTCCCGCCTCGCCCAGGCCAGGCCGTCCTGGTCAGGCGGTGCGCGCTCCGCCTCGGCCATGGCGTTGCCGAGCTCGTGCAATCGTGCGACAGCGACATTGAACGCGAAGTTCTCGATCGCTTCGGTGACGCTGGCGATGGCGCGATGGGTGGCCCGGCGCAGCGCGTCGGCGGCTTGGTCGAAACGCTCGGGACGTTCCGTGTCGGGCAGCGAGGCCGGCGCCTCGGCCAGCCGCCACAGGCGCTGCACGAAGCGCCAGGCGCCGACGATGCCGGCCTCGGTCCACTCGAGGTCGCGTTCCGGCGGGTTGTCGGAGACCACGAACCAGCGCGCGGTGTCGGCGCCAAAGCGCGCCAGGATCGACGCCGGCTCGACCACGTTGCGTCGCGACTTGCTCATCTTCTCGACGCGGCCGACGGTGACGGCGTCCTCGGTCCCGACCTGCAC
>CAXTPV010000182.1:0-5095 GCA_964246135.1 uncultured Acetobacteraceae bacterium
GCGTTCCTGGCTCGGGCGAACCCGGCCGCCGAGGAGGCTTTGCGTGGCGTGCTGGCGCGCGCGGTCGAGAGCGGCGCCTGGCGGCCGCGCCGGAACGACCTGCCTTGAGCGCGCTTGCCGCGACCCGGATCGGCAGACGCCACGCCTGCCCGACCGCGTACGCGCCGATGGCGTCCGGCGACGGCCTGCTCGCCCGGATCACGCCAACGCTCGCGACGTTGTCCGCCGCCCAGGCGCTGGCGCTGGACCAGGCGGCATCGCGCGACGGCAACGGGATCATCGAGATCACCTCGCGCGGCAATCTCCAGGCGCGCGGGCTGCGGCCGGCGAGCCACGGGGCGTTCCTGGCGATTCTGGCCGATGCCGGGCTGATCGATAGCGATCCGCGAAGACAGGCGCGGCGGCGGCTGTCGGCGGCCCCGCTCGCCGCCACCGACCCCGACGCGCAGGCGCTGTTCCGGGCGGTTCAGGCGGCGCTCCTGGCGAGCAACGCGCTCGACGGATCGCCAAAATTCTCGATCCGGGTCGAGGGCGGACCGATTTCGACGCATCACGTGCCCTGCGACATGCGGCTGGAACGGCGAGGCAACGCGGTCTCGCTTGTCATGGGCGGCCTCATGGCCTTGGTGCCGGCCTTCGACGCGGCGCGGGTGACGGTCTCGCTGACCCGCGCGGTCATGGCCTTGGGCGCATCGCGCGTGCGGGACTTATCGGCCGACGCGATCGATACGACGTTCCAGACGCTCGGCCTTGCCGCACACGGCTTTGATCACGCGCCGGGATCGCCGCCGGAGCCGATCGGCGCGCTAACAAGCCTTGAAGTGATCGGCGTCGCGCCGGCGTTCGGCGCGCTGGGAGAGGGCGAGCTCGCCGATATCGGCCGCCTCTCGCTCGATTTTGGTGACGGCGCGCTGCGGATCACGCCGTTCCGGTCGATCCTGCTCGCCGGGGTGACCAGGCCGGAGCCGGCACTCGCGCGGGCCGAGACACTCGGGCTGGTGATCGACGCCGGCGACATCCGCCGGCGCGTGCACGCCTGCGCCGGCGCGCCCTCCTGCGCCTCGGCGCTGCAGCCCGCGCGATCAGCGGCGATGGACCTGCTGCACCTGGTGCCGGCATCGGGCGTGCTGCACATCTCCGGCTGCGCCAAGGGGTGCGCGCACCCGTCCCCGGCGGCGGTGACGCTGGTCGGCACCGGCAGCGGCTACCGCAAGGTGCTGGACGGCCGTGCCGGATGATCGAGTTCGCGCAATGAGCCGCGAGCACATCCGCGACGGCGAGGCGATCTATGCCCGGTCGTTCGCGATCATCCGAGGCGAGACCGACCTCACCGGGCTCGACGCCATCGAGGAGCGTTGCGCGGTCAGGATCGTGCACGCCTGCGGGATGCCAGACGTCGTGCGCGACCTCCGCTTCACGTCGGGCTTTGCGGAGGCGGCGTCGGCGGCACTCCGGCGAGGCGCCACGGTGCTGTGCGACAGCAGGATGGTGGCCGAGGGCATCACCCGCGCGAGGCTGCCGGCGAACAACATGGTGCACTGCACGCTCGACGATGCGCGCACGCCCTCGCTCGCGGCGACGCTGGGCCGCACGCGCTCCGCGGCGGCGCTAGAGCTCTGGCGGCCGCTGCTCGCCGGCAGCGTGGTCGCGATCGGCAACGCGCCGACGGCGCTGTTCCGGCTGCTCGAGATGCTCGACGAAGGTGCGGCGCCACCGAAAGCGGTGATCGGCATGCCGGTCGGCTTCGTAGGGGCGACCGAAAGCAAGGAGGCGCTGCTCGCCGAGGCCGGGCTGCCGTCCTGCGTGGTGAGAGGCCGCCGGGGCGGCAGCGCGATGGCGGTCGCCTGCGTCAACGCGCTCGCGAGCGAACGCGAATGAGGTCGCGCGCATGAGCGGGCGCCTCGTCGTGGTGGGCGTGGGTCCCGGCGATCCGGAGCTGGTGACAGTGCGCGCGGCGCGCCTGATCGGCGAGGCCCGCACCATCGTGTTCTTCGCGCGTCGCGGCGGCGACGGCCATGCCCGCCGGATCGCGCAGGCCTACATGCGGCCGGGCACCGAGGAAATCCGGCTCGAATACCCGTTCACCACCGAAATCCCGCGCGCCGAGCCGGCCTACGGGCGCGGCATCGACGACTTCCACGACACCGCGGCGTCCGGGCTCGCGCTCCGCCGCGCAGCAGGCGAGGCGCCGGTGCTGCTCTGCGAGGGCGATCCGTTCTTCTACGGGTCGTCGATGCATCTGTTCGACCGGCTCGCCGGCGACTTCGCGGTCGAGGTGGTGCCGGGGATTTCGGCGATGAGTGCCGCGTGGAGCCAGGTCGCACGGCCGATCGCGCGCGGCGACGAACGCCTGACCGTGCTGCCCGGCACGCTCGACGAGAACGCGCTCGCCGATGCGCTGTCGCGCGCCGACGCGGCGGTGATCATGAAGATCGGGCGCAACCTGCCGCAGGTGCGACGCGCGCTGGAACGTGCGGGTGTGCTGGGGCGGGCGATCTATGTCGAACACGCCTCGGCGCCGGGCGCGACCTCGATGCCCCTCGCCCTGCGCGACGAGACGCTCGGCGCGCCTTACTTCTCGCTGGTGCTGGTCCCCGGCCTGCGAGGCGCGCGATGAGCGGACGCCTGGCGATCGTCGGGATCGGCCCTGGCGACCCTGCGCACGCGACCGGGCGCGCCGCCACCGTGCTCGCCGAGGCCGAAATGCTGCTCGGCTACACCACCTATCTCGGACGCATCACCCCGCGCCCCGGCCAGATCGTGATGCCGTCCGACAACCGCGAGGAGCTGGCGCGCGCCCACGACGCGCTCACGCTGGCCTGCGACGGACACTCCGTCGCGCTGGTCTCGTCGGGCGATCCCGGCGTGTTCGCGATGGCGTCGGCGGTGATGGAGGCGCTCGATCATGGACCGAACGCGTTCCGCGCGCTCAACATCGAGGTGGTGCCGGGGGTGACGGCGATGCTGGCGGCGGCGAGCCGGCTCGGCGCGCCGCTCGGCCATGATTTCTGCGCGATGTCGCTGTCGGACAACCTCAAGCCCTGGACGCTGGTGCTAAGCCGGATCGCCAGCGCGGCCTCGGCGGGGTTCGTGATCGCGCTCTACAACGCCTGCTCGCGAGCGCGGCCCTGGCAGCTCGACGCCGCGTTCGCGCATCTCCGCACCATCCTGGCGCCCACCATCCCGGTCGCCTTCGTGACCGCGGCGACCCGCCCTGACGAGAGGATCGACATCACCACCCTGCTCGGCGCGCGGGGCGATCAGGCCGACATGCGCACGCTGGTGGTGATCGGCACCGAGGCCTGCCGGATCGTAAAGCGGCCGGGACGCTCGCCGCTGCTCTACGCGCCGAGGCACGCGTGATCGCGCCACAAGTCGTCGAGCCACGCCTGATCGAGCCACGCCATCGCCGTCTCGACATCGAGCGCGAGCGCCGCCGGCACCGGCTCGTCCGGCCGGTCGACCATGATCACCTCGATCCCGAGTGCCCGCGCGGCATCGATCTTTGGCTGCAGCACGCCGCCGGCGTTCTTGGTCACCAGCACGTCGATGCGCTCATCGGCAAGCAGCGTGAGCTCATCGGCGAACGCGAACGGACCGGTCGCGGCGATCACCCGGGCGGCGTGTGGCAGGCTGCCGGGTGGCGGCGGATCGACGCTTCGCACCACGTAGCGATGATGAGGCTGAGTGTCGCGGAACACCGCGAGGTCACTCCGGCCGATTGTGAGCAGGACGCGTCGCGGCTCGGCGCCGAGGCCGCTTGCCGCCTGCTCGATGCTGGCGACATGGTGCCAGCGATCCCCCGGCAGCTCGACCCAAATCGGCCTGCAAAGGCGGAGCAGCCGTGCTGGCGCGATCGCCGACGCCTCGCTGGCGTTCCTAGTCATCTGGACGGCAAACGGGTGGGTCGCATCGATCAGCAGATCAATCCGCTCGTCGCGGAGGAAGCGCACGAGCCCCGCCACGCCGCCAAAGCCGCCGCACCTAACCGGGATCGAGGCGGGCTGCGGCGACTTGGTGGCGCCGGCGAACGACAGCAGCGACCGGAAACGCTGATCGCCGGCCAGGCGGCGCCCGAGCGCGCTCGCTTCGGCGGTGCCGCCGAGGATCAGGAGTGCAAGCGGGTGCAAGGCAGGGTTCCGTGCCGGTGAGCGGGCCGTGGCTGACCATCCTCGGCATCGGCGAGGACGGTGTCGAGGGGTTGCCGGCCGCGCACCGGCACCTGATCGGCGCGGCGACGCTGGTGGTGGGCGGCGAGCGTCACCTCCGCCTGATCGCGGCGCTGGAACCGCTCGCCACCTTGGCCTGGGGGCGGCCGATCGAGGCGAGTTTCGCCGACATCCTGGCGCGACGCGGGTCGCCGGTGGTGGTGCTGGCGTCGGGCGATCCGAGCTGGTTCGGGATCGGCAGCCTGCTAGCCGGGCTGGTGCCATCGGCCGAACGCCGGGTGATCCCGGCGCGGTCGTCGCTGTCGCTCGCGGCGGCCGCGCTTGGCTGGCCGCTCGGCGAGGTCGCGGTGGTGTCGCTCTGCGGCCGCGCGATCGCGACCCTGGTGCCGCAGTTGCAGCCCGGTGCCCGCCTGCTGGTGCTGTCGGCGGATGCGAGCACGCCGGCCGCGGTCGCCTCGCTGCTGGTCGCGCGCGGTGGCGGATTGTCCACGATCCACGTGATGGAGGCGCTCGGCGGCCCGCGCGCGCGCATCCGCACCGCCCAGGCACGCGGGTTCATGCTGGACGCGATCGATCCGCTGAACCTGCTGGCGCTCGAGATTGACCGCGACATCGCGGCGGTGCCGATCACTCCCGGGCTCGACGAGGCGTTCTTCGAGCATGATGGCCAGATCACCGCGCCCGAGCTTCGTGGTGCCGCGATTGCGTCGCTGGCGCCGCACCCGGGCGAGACGCTGTGGGATGTCGGCGCGGGGTCGGGCTCGATCGCGATCGAGTGGATGCTGCGCGGACCCGGCATGCGGGCGGTCGCGTTCGAGCGTCATCCCGAACGCGCGGCGCGGATCGCCAGGAACGCGGACGCCCTCGGTGTGCCGGGCCTGGCCGTGATCGCGGGCGAGGCGCCGGCAAGCATGGCCGGGGTCGAG
>CAXTPV010000183.1:0-496 GCA_964246135.1 uncultured Acetobacteraceae bacterium
AGGCTGGGCTCTGCCCAGACCCGCCAAAGGCCGGGGGCCTTTGGAAACCGATTCGATGGAATTCAATGGATTCTCAAGGCTCGGCCTTAGCGGGTCCAGGCAGCGCCCTGGGCGGCAAACCAGCGCGCGGTCGCGGGCGCCCCGACCTCGAACGGCGTCACGTCGGACCAGAAGCGGCGTTTGAACTTGCCGGCATCGACGACGTACGGCCGGTCCCAGGTGAAGCCGACATCCGCGACCTCGCGCATCATCCGGGAGAACCGGCCAAGCAGCGGCAGCAGCCCGAACGGCACCGCATGGATCCTTGGCCTGACGCCGATCGCGTCGGCCCCGAGGCCGAGGATGTCGCGTGGCGTGCGGGTCGTTGCGCATGGCATGTGCCAGGCCTGTCCGAACGCATCGTCGGGCGCGTCGAGCAGGCTGACCGCGGCGCGCGCGATGTCGGGAACGTAGGCGAAGTCGTGTGGCGTGTCTGGCGGCGCGAGCAGCATGGCGG
>CAXTPV010000183.1:506-5089 GCA_964246135.1 uncultured Acetobacteraceae bacterium
TGGCGGCGCGGCCCCGCACGATCCGGCCAAAGCCGGTCTCGCCCAGATGCGAGACCGGAACACCCGGCCCGTAGAAATCCGGACAGCGCAGTGCCGCCAGTCTGACGCGGTTGCTCGCCGCCATCCAGATCCGCGTCACCTCGCTCAGGATCGCGGGCTTCTCGCCGGCCTCGCTGAGCGGCATGTCTTCGCGTCGCGGCGCATCCCGCGGTCCGAGCTGGTAGAGGTTGTCGATGAACACGATGCGCGCGCGCGCGGCCGCGCAGGCCGCGAGGACGTTGCGCATCGCCATCGGCCACGCTTGGCGCCACACCCGCGAATCGTAGGGGAAGCTGATCGCCAGCAGCACTTGGCTGGCGCCATCTATCGCCCGCACGACGCTGCCTGGCTCGAGCACGTCGCAGGGCGTGAAGCCGACCGAGGCCGGGAGGTCCGCCGGCCGGTTTCGCTGGGCGACGCGGACGCGGTCTCCCCGTGCCAGCAGCAAGCCTGCGACCGGGCGGCCGACGGCGCCGTAGCCAAGGATCAAGGTCTCGCCCATCGGATGTTTCCTTCGCATCGCCCGGCCACCAGGCCCGGCTCGCGAGAGTGATCGCAGCCACGCCACTGAAAGGACATCGCCCAACTTCATGCGTCCGCTATACGAGAACAGATGAACACTCTGAACTGATGAACGAGGGTCCCGACTGGAACCTCTACCGGACCTTTCTCGCGGTGCTGCGGGAACGCTCGCTGTCGGGTGCCGCGCGCCGGCTCGGGCTGACGCAGCCGACCGTCAGCCGGCACGTCGATGCGCTGGAGCAGGCGATCGGCGCGGACCTGTTCCTGCGCTCGCAGCGCGGCTTGTTGCCTACCGAGCTGGCGCTGGAACTCGAACCGCTCGCCGCGACCCTGGCATCGACCGCTTCGACACTGGCGCGAACCGCGAGCGGGCGTGCCGCCGAGGTGCGCGGCGATGTCCGGATCACCGCCAGCGAGGTGGTCGGCGTCGAGCACCTGCCGCCGATCCTGACCCGGCTGCGTCGAGATCATCCCGGCCTCGTCATCGAGCTGGTGCTGTCGAACGCGATCGATGACCTGCTGCGTCGCGAGGCCGACATCGCGGTGCGCATGGTCGAGCCCACGCAGGAGGCGCTGGTTGCGAGAAAGCTGCCGCCGATGGCGCTCGGGCTACACGCCCACCGCGCCTATCTCGAACGGCATCCGGCGCCGGCCTCGCTGCAAGACCTGGCCGGTCATGACCTGATCGGCTTCGATCGCGAGACCCCGGCGATACGCGCGATGCTCGCGACGTTTCCGCTCGCCCGCCCGGACTTCGCGCTACGCGTTGACAACGACCTCGCACAGCTGGCCGCCATTCGCGCCGGTTTCGGCCTCGGGATGTGCCAGGTCGCCGTGGCCAGGCGGGATCCCGACCTGGTCCGGGTGCTGGCCGACACGCTCACCATCGAGCTCGGGCTGTGGGTGGTCATGCACGAGGATCTGCGGACCAGCGCGCGCTGCCGCACGGTGTTCGCGGCCCTGGTCGACGGTCTATCGCCGCCCTGACCTAGCCCGGATGTCCGCTCGCCCTGATCGCGCGCACGAACGCGTAGGCGACCAGCGGCAACGCGAACACCACGTAGAGACGCAGCAGCAGCAGCAGCAGCACGACGCCGCGGCCGAGCGTCCGCCGCGGCAGCGGGCGTGCGACGGCGCCGGCGTGCTGCCCCGGCTGCAAGGCGGCGGACAGACCGGGGTCGGACGGCATCGGCTAGCGTCCGAGCAGGCCGGGAAACACGGTGATCACGCCGTAGAGCGCGCCGACCAGCGAAATCCCGATCACGATGGTGCCGCCGGCCAGGTTGGCGCGCCAGCCATTGGCGAGGTCGGCCATGATCTCGCGGTCGTTGACCAGCAGCAGCAGGAACAGCAGCGCCGGCGCCATCAGCAGGGTCGCCAGCACGTTGACGGTCAGCGTCATCGCCAGCAGCGGCGCGCCGGGGATCAGCACGATCGACGCCGCCAGCAGCGTCGACGCCAGCGCGCCGCCGTAGAACAGCCACCCCTCGGCGAAGGGAAGGTTGAGGCTGGAGCGCCGGGACAGCGTCTCGGCCAGCGCGTAGGACGAACTGGTCGAGATCGTCATCGCGGCGACCAGCCCCGCCTCGATGATGCCGAGCGCGAACAGCGTGGCACCGGTGGTGCCGAGGAACGGCCGCAGCGCGGTCGCGAAGTCGGCGCCGTTGGCAAGGCGCGACGCATCGACGTGGTGCTCAGACAGCGGCGACGCCGCGACCAGGGTCGCGATCGCGGCGAGCGCGGCGACGCCGGCGCCGATCGCGGTGTCGATCCGCCCCTGCGGCAGGTCGGCGCGGGTGAGGCCCTTGTCCACCACCGCGCCCTGCTGGAAGAAGATCATCCAGGGCGTGACGGTGGCGCCGATATTGGCCAGTACCAGGGTCACGAAGGCGGTGTCGAACCCGCCCGGCAGCGGACCCCACGCCGCCATCGCGTGCGCGAGCCTGCCGGCGTCCGAATGCGCGCTGAGCGCCGCCGGGATGAACAGCAGGTTGCCGGCGGCGAGCGCCATCAGCGCGCGCTCCCAGGTCGCGTAGCGACGCAAGGCCAGCGAGGCGACCACCAGCGCCGCCCCGATCGCCACCGACAGCGCCGACGGCACCCCGAAATAGAGCCCGCCCGCCTGGATCGCGATGAACTCGGTGACCAGGGTCAGCACGTTGCCGAACACGAGGTCGCCCATCGCGACCGAGCCCCAGAACGGCCCGAACCGCTGGAAGATCAGCGCCGCGTGGCCACGCCCGGTCGCGACCCCGAGCCGCACCGTCATCTCCTGGACCACGAACGCCATCACGAAGGTGAGCAGGATGAACGGCACGAAGAAGCCGATGCCGTAGGTCGCGCCGGTGGTGGCGTAGGACACCATGCTCGGGCCGTCGTTCTCGCCCAGCATCACCAGCACGCCAGGGCCCGCCAGCAGCCAGAGCAGCCGGAACGAACGCCCGGCGGCACGCGTGCGCAGCACCGCCAGCCGGTCGCGTGCCCGCAGCATGTCCTCGCGGCCGAGCGCCTCGCCGATCCCGACATCCTGCTCGATGACGACGCCTCCGCAACAACCGCCGCGAACATGTAGCGTAGCCCCGGCTATATTCCACCGCTAAAGCGGCACCTGCGACCCGGGGCTTCGCTTTCCACCCCGCGCTTAGGCGTGGCGCCCGGGCCGGCATGTCTGCTACGAGCGTCGCACGCGTGATCAACACGCGGCCTCGGGGAGAGCCTAGCGTGGATCGTGTCCCCCCGTCCGCGCCGCTCCCGTCCGCGCCGCCCCTTTCCGGGCGAATGCCCGCAGAGCCGGTGCAGGCGTCGCGGTTCGGCAAGGCGCGCACCGCCCGCTCGGCGACCCTGCTCGAGGATTACGTCGAGCTGATCGCCGACCTGCTCGCGACCCACGGCGAGGCGCGCGCGACCGAGATCGCCAAGCGGCTCGGCGTCGCCCACCCGACGGCGGTGAAAAGCATCGGCCGCCTCAAGCGCGAGGGCCTGGTCACCGCGCGGCCCTATCGGGGCATCTTCCTGACCGCCAGCGGCCACGATCTCGCCGAGCGGGTGCGGGCGCGCCACCGCCTGATGGTGGCGCTACTGCTGGCGATCGGCGTCCCGCCGGAAGCCGCCGAGGCCGACGCCGAGGGCATGGAGCATCACGCGTCGGACGCGACGCTGCAGGCGTTCGCGAGCTTCCTCAAGCGCCGGGCATAGTCCGGGCCCAGGCGCCCGGCACCATCGCCCCGCACCATCGCGTTGACCACCCACGACCTCGCGATCTGGAGCATCGCGGCGCTGGCCACCGCCGGCGTCATCATCCGGCCATGGCGCGTGCCCGAGGCGGTGTGGGCGGTGCTCGGCGCGATGCTGCTGGTCGTGGCGGGGTTGCTGCCGGCCGCCGCCGCGCTGCATGCGGTCGGCCGCGGCACCGACGTCTACCTGTTCCTCATCGGCATGATGCTGCTGTCGGAGGTCGCGCGCGCCCACGGCCTGTTTGACTACCTGGCGGCGGCGGCGGCGCGTCGCGCGCGCGGCTCGGCGGCGCGGTTGTTCGCGCTGGTCTACGGCGTCGGCACCGTGCTTACCGTGTTCCTGTCAAACGACGCCGCCGCGGTGGTGCTGACGCCCGCCGTGCTGGCGACCGCGCGCGCGGCCGGCGCCGAGCCGCTGCCCTACCTGTTCGCCTGCGCGTTGATCGCCAACGCCGCGAGCTTCGTGCTGCCGATCTCCAACCCCGCGAACCTGGTGCTCTACGCGAGCCACATGCCGTCGCTGCCGGTCTGGCTCGGCCACTTCATCGTGCCATCGGTGCTGTCGGTCGGCGCGACCTTCGCGGTGCTGCGGCTGCGGTTCCGCGGCGCGCTCGCCGCTCGCATCGCGACCGCGATCGAGGTGCCCGCACTCGGTGCCGGCGGCCGGACGGCGGCGGCGGGCATCGTACTCACCGCCTTCGTGCTGCTCGGCGCGTCGGCGTCAGGCATCGAGCTCGGCCTGCCGACCGCGATCGCGGGCGCGCTCACCGTCGGCGCGGTGCTGCTGGT
>CAXTPV010000184.1:0-5073 GCA_964246135.1 uncultured Acetobacteraceae bacterium
GCCTGGGGATGGTGGAGCCCAGGGAGGAGCCGCGACCCAGGGGGGAGGCGCGACCCAGGGCGGGGAGAACGCGGCGACGCGGGCGTCGCAGGCGCAGATCGAGGAGGCGGGGCTCGACATCCCGGCCTTCCTGCGGCGGCAGTCTAGCTGAGGAGGGACGATCGGGCGGCGTCGCGCGAGCGCGCCTCGATCTCGGCGTAGAGCGCGAATTCGTCGGCGATCGGGGCGCCGAGGGCCGACTCCAGCGCGTGCCTGCTTCCCGGTGTCGGTTCGCTCCGGTTCGGAGCGGCGATGGCGGACGCGCCGAGGTTGGAGCGGAAGATGCCGGCGGCGCTGACCGGCAGGAAATCCTCGTAGGTAATCGGGATGTCCTCGACCTCGCCCGAGGGCGAACGGCGGAACTCGGCGTAGGCGAGACCGTCCCGCCGCAGCACGCGCCAGTCATCCGGGAAGCGGTCGAGGCGGCCTGTTCGCAGCAGCTCGTCGTAAAGCGCGCGGCCGCGTGGTGTCAGCGCGGCACCACGCTGCTCGACCTCGCCGAAGCGGGCGGTGTGCAGGCCGGACTGGCCGTTGTCCTCGCCAGGGAAGGCGCTCCCCACGGCGATCGCCGTGAAGCTGGTCTGGCGCAGCAGGATCGGGATCTGCCGGGGCGGAGCGCCCTCGATCGTCTCCTTCGGCGTCATGCCGTGCGCCGGCATCGCGCGGTGCACCGCATCGATGTCGAGCGTGCGCGGGGTCAGGTGGTTGATGTGCGGGCCGGGGAAGCAGACCACGTCGGCGACCAGCGGGTGCGCCGCGTGCAGGCGGGCATAGGTCGGGCGATCGACCGAGGCCTCGCCGTGCCAGCGGAACACGGCGATGGCGTCGCTGACCAGGCGTTCGGCGTCCTCGGCGACGAGGCCGCGGTCGCGCTCGGCGCGCGCGATCAGGCCGGGCAGCGACGCGGGCATGATCTCGCGCCGGGCGAGGATGGCGCCGGCCTCCTCCCGAAGCGCCGGATCGGCGATCAGTTCGAGCCGCAGCAGCGAGCAGAACACGCGGAACGGGTTGCGGTCGAGCGCGTCGCGGCTCACCGGCCGGAACGCGGTCGCGTGGACGGGCAGGCCGGCGGCGGCGAGGTCGTAATAGCCGACCGGGACCATGCCGAGCACGCCGAACAGGCGCGCGAGACGCGCGAGCTCGTCCGGACGCCCGACCCGGATCGCGCCGTGACGCTCGACCGCGAGGCGAGGTCCGGGGTCCGCCGCGCCCTCGTCGATCGCGCGGGCGTCGCTGTCGGCGACCAGCCGTAGCAGCGCGGCGTAGCCAGGGACCTCGGACCGGTACATCGCCGACAGCGCCTCGGTGAAGCGGCCGCGTAGGTCGTCGGCGGTGACCATGCGCCTCACCCCCTCAGGCCGGACGACGCATCGTGAACATGGCGCCGGGGGTGATCTCGGCGTAGTCGCCGGCGCCGCCGGCACGCAGCACCGGATGGGCGCTCGCGGTGTCGTAGACGCCGTCCCGCAGCAAGTGGCGCTCGATGTGCACGGCGACCACCTCGCCGAGCGTGAGCCAGGTGTCGAGCGCCCTGCCCTCCCCGGTGCGGAGGCGGATGATGTCGGTGACGCGGCACTCCAGATTGACCGGGCTTTCGCGCACGCGTGGCGCCGAGACCACGCGGCCGGGTGAAGCGGTCAGGCCGGCCAGCGCGAACTCGTCGGCGCCTCGCGGCACCGCTTCCGAGGTCGCGTTCATTGGTTCGGCGAGCGCGCGGGTGACGAGGTTCCAGCAGAACACGCCGGTCGCCTCGAGATTGGCGACGCTGTGCTTCCAGTCGGCGCTGGCGAAGCCGAGGATCGGCGGCGCGTCGTTGAACGCGTTGAAGAAGCTGTAGGGGGCGAGGTTCGGCCGGCCCTCGGCATCGTGCGACGACACCCAGCCGATCGGACGCGGACCCAGGATCGCCTTGAACGGGTCGTGCGACAGGCGGTGACCGTCGGCGGGCTGATAGAAATGGGCGTCGTCGGTGGCCACGGTTGATCCTCGAAAAGTCATTTGGTTCCGCAGTCGTTACGGTTTCTACTAGGCGTCGACCAGGACCGAAATTGGTGGGGAGTTTGGAGCGATGCTGCGCCTGACATCGAGCGACACGCTGACGGTTGTTGCTGCCGGTGAGACACTAGACGTGCCAAGTGGTCAGAGCGGGTCGAACTACGAGGTCCTGGGCGAGCTCGACGTGGCCGGCACGGCGTCGGGCGTCAGCGTGGGCGGGCTGGTGTCGCAGGCGGACGAGCCGGGCCAGGGGGTCTTGGACGTATTGGCGGGGGGCACCGCAACAAGCGTGACGCTGGCGGCGCGATCGACGCTTGAGAGCAGCGGGCTGGTGGACGGGGTCAGCATCGGCTTGCAGAGCCAGGTCAGCGTGCTGGCCGGCGGCCATGTCGACGGGTTGACGGCGCGGATGCCGCAGTCGAGCGGGGTTGGCGCGGCGGCCGGACAGGCGGTGATTGATGTCGAGGCCGGAGGCCAACTCACCAACGCCACGCTGGTCGGTGGCACGATCACCGTCGCGGGATCGGCCAGCACCCTGGGCGCGGGCAACGAGGCGGTGTCGATCTCGGGGACAGTCGACGGCCTGTCGGTCAGCGGAACCTTGATCAGCGCGGACCGCGGATTCTACGCGGGCAGCATGGCGCTGACGTCAGGCGGCGTCGTCAACACGGCGTCGTTCAGCGACTTCACGACCGGCGAGATCGGCGCGGGTGGGGTCGCGAACGCTCTCACCCTGTCGGGCGGCCAATATAACGACCAGGTGTTCCAGGCCGGATCGTCCTACCGCAACCTGGCCGCCGCGGTCACGGTCGATAGCGGCGGCCAGCTGAACGGCGCGACGGCGGGCGGCACGTCGGACCTGGCGGTCGCGGGGAACGCGAGCGACCTGACGCTCAATGATCAGGCGCTGGCCAGCGTCACCGGGCGCGTGGTCGGGGTCATGATCGACAGCAGCAGCTACAACGCGAACAGCATATTCTTTGATGCGGCGACCTATGATCCGCTCAGCACGGGCGGCCAGGCGCTGCCGGACGGCCTCGTGGTCGGAAATGGCGGCTTCGCGGCCAACGTCACCGACAACGCGCTCGAGGTGGTGCAGTCGGGCGGGGTGTCGGTCAACGCGCAGATCGAGGGCACCCAGATCGTCGATTCCGGCGGGCTTGCCTATGACGACACCATCGGCGCGCCGGCGACCGTGCTGAACAACGGCACGCTGGTGTACAGCGAGAACTACGTCTTTCGTGATGCGGGCAACATCGTCACGGACACGGTGGTCAACCCGAACCCGTCGCAATCCTCGCCGCAGGCAGCGCTGACGTTCGGCACCGGCAACATCGTCGAGCAGGGGCCGGGCACGCTGATCCTGGCCGGGAATAATTCCTTCTCCGGCGGCATCAGCATCGGCGGCGGCACGGTCGAGATCGCGTCGCTGACCGGCGCGGGGATGAGCGCCGTCAGCTTCGCGTCGGGGGTGGCCTCGACGCTGCGGCTTGATCAGGGGAGCTTTGTCAACTCCATCCTTGGCCTTGCCGCGGGCGACGTGATCGATCTTGCCGGCACGGCCTACGAGGCGGGGGATCAGGCGATCCTGTCGCCCGGCGGCCGGTTGAACCTGGTGGCGCCGGGTGGCGCGTCGCGTTATGCGCTGAACGCCGAGGCGGCGAGCGGGTCGGTGGGGTTCACGGTCCAATCGGACGCGCAGGGCGGGACGGAGATCGTGGCGACAACGCTTGCCGGCACCATCGCGGGATTAGGCCGGCAGGGCGCGTCGCAGTCGCTCACAGGGTTCGGCTTCACGTCCGACCTCGCCCGGGTGGCGCCGGTCGCGGCGCCGGCGGCGGCGGCAACGCCGCTCGAGGTGGGTGCGTCCGCCAGCATCGTCCCCGTGCTGCACCAGGCGGCGTCGGCGATCGCGCACGCTCCGGCGTCCGGCTGAGGGCCGGCGTGGCGGGCGCGCTGCTGATCGGACGGCGGCAGGCGATGGCGCTGGGCGGCCTCGCCGGGCTCTCGTCGGTCGCGGGGTGCGATGGCGGCGGTGAGGACGGGATCGTGGACGTGCGCGGCATCGTGCCGAGGCTCGCATTCGCGATGACGCGGGCGCGCGACGGTCGCGCGGTGAGTGCCGCCGACTACGCGGGTGGGCTCGCGCTGCTGACCTTCGGGTATACCCATTGTCCGGACGCCTGCCCGACGACGCTCAACACGCTGGCGCTGGTGTGCGACCGGCTCCGGCCGGCCGACCGGGCGCGGACGCGTATCCTGTTCGTGACGGTCGATCCGGCGCGGGATCAGCCGGGCGTGCTGGCCGGCTACGAGGCGGTGTTCGCGGGGCCGGTCGACGCGCTGCGCGGCACGCCCGACGAGCTCGCGATCCTGGCGCGCCGCTACCGTGTCGCCTACGGGGTGCGCCGGGAGGCGGGCGGGATCAAGGTGTCGCACACCAGCACCGTGATCGTGTTCGCGCCGGGCGGCGGCGGCAGGCTGATGCTGACCGGGCTCGGGCTGCCAGACGCGGATCAGGCGGCGGTGGCGGCCGCACTCGGCTCCGTGCTGCGGACGGCCTGACCGCCTTCGGCGCGGCGGAGGCGGCGCAGCAGGATCAGCACCGCGAGCGCGCTCATCATGCCGGCCAGGTAGTAGACGACGAAGCCGCCGAGCTGCTGGTCGAGCCGCGCGCTGACCGCGGGCAGCAGGCGGCCGCAAAGGTCGTAGGACGGGTAGAGCACGGTGCCGACCGTGCTGATGAAGGCGCCCAGCATGATCTGGGGCAGCTGCACGCCAAACGCGAGCAGGATGCGGAACGGGAGCGCGGCGCCGCCGGGGGGCGTCGGCCTCGGGTCGAGCATCATGAACCAGAACAGCAGCCCGTCGAGCGCCATGCTCCAGTTCATCACGCCGTAGAGGCGCGGGTTCAGCATGGCGCGGAACTGCAGCGGCGGGACTAGCCAGAGGATGATCACGGCGACGAACAGGAACGAGGCGATCAGCGGCTGCTGCACGACGCGCAGCGCGGGCGACGCGAGGCGGCCGAGGCTGGCG
>CAXTPV010000185.1:0-5027 GCA_964246135.1 uncultured Acetobacteraceae bacterium
CTACGCGATTCCGCTTCACAGCCTCGCCGCCGCGTTCGCGCGGTTCGGCAGCGGCCACGGCCTGACGCCATCGCGCACCAGGGCAGCGTCGGCGCTGCGCCGGGCGGTCGCGTCGCACCCGGAGCTGCTGTCCGGAAGCGGCCGTTACGATACGGTGCTGACGCAGGCCTTCGGCGAGCGCCTGTTCATCAAGGGTGGCGCCGAGGGGATCTGGTGCGCCAGCCTGCCGGGTTCGGGCCTCGGCCTCGCCGTCAAGGCCGAGGACGGCGCTGGCCGCGCCGCCCAGGCGGTGATGACGTGGCTGCTCGCCCGAGAGCTCGGCGCGCATCCGTGCCTGGAGGACTGGCCGGACCGATTCCTGCGCAACTGGCGCGGCCTCACGGTCGGCGAGGTGCGGGTGAGGGTGGCGTGACCAGGACCGGCCGCGACGCGCCCGCGGTCACCAGCCGGCGGTGCCGGGTCCGCCCTTGAACGGGCCGATCAGGTTCGGGGTGATCCAGCCACCATAAAAACCGCCGGGCTGCGGCGTCACCGCAACGTCGCCGACAAAGCAGGCATCCATCGGCGCCGGATAGATCGCCAGATGGTCGCAAATGGGTGCGAACGCCGTGGTCGGTGCCGGATAGCTCCAGCCGACGGCTGGTGCCACCCGGTCTCCCGCCCGCAGCGTCCAGTAGACGGCGCGCCCCTTCCACTCGCAGAATGAGCCACCAGGCGCCGGCACCAGATCGCAGTCCTGGAACGCATCGGGCGGCAGGTAGTAGGTCGGCGGATGCGTCGTCTCCAGCACCCGCCAAGCTCGCGTCGTGCGCGCGACCAGCCGGCCTGCGAACAGGATGCGTATCTCGTGCGGCACCGCCTCCAGACGCGGTGGCCGCGGATAGTCGTGGACGCGCTCCGGCGCGAGCGCGCTCACATTCGCCCGCCGAGCACGCGCTCGCCCTACATCTTACCCCCGAGCATGCGCTGGGCGAGGCCGGCGAAGTCAAAGCCGCCGCCTGCGCTCGGCTGGGCAGGGGCCTCGGGGTCGGACGCACCTGACTGGATGCCGGCGGACTGGTCGGCGGCCTGCGCGTCGCCATCCGGCGTCGCCTGATCCACCGCGTGCGGCAGCAAATGCGCGAGCAGCGGCGCGACCGCCGCCGACGGGATGCCGTGCGCCTGCGCGAACTGCTCGATCTGCGCCGGCGGAAAGATCTGGGCGATCTCGCCGGCCGAGACCGGCGCGTTGCCGCCGCCGCCAACCCAGGAGCGCACCTTGTCGCCCAACCCCGCCTGGTCGGCCCGGCCGATCAGCCCCTGCACGCCGCCGCCGCTCGACAACGCGTCCGACAACAGATTGCCGACCCCCTGGTGGCTGACGCCGCCGCCAAGCAGTCCCTCGAGTTCGCCGAACATCCCGCTCATTTACACTCGCCCCCATCAATTTATCGCACCATCGGCAAACGCCCTGGCCACGGCAAGCGTCGCGCTCAACGTTTCGTCAGCACCATCGGGCGCCAGCCGATCGGACGCACCGGGAAACGCATGATCGTGCCGACGGGCGCATGCGCGAAGATGCGTGCCCTCGCGCCGAAATCGGTTCGTCCCATCATCGGGAAGCTGGTCGGCAGGTGCCAGTCGCCCGGCAACTCGATGAGCAGCAGCAGCAGCAGCCCGACACCCGTGACGCGGAGCGTCCGCACGCCGCTGCCCGCCAGCACCAGCAGCATGCCGACGAAGCCGATCGAAGGCAGCAGGAAGTAGCGGTTGCCCATGTCGGGCAGCGCCAGCTGCGGCCAGGCGTCACGGTCGATCACCGCCATCGGCGACCGCAGACATGCCGCGAACGCCAGCCCCGCGAACAGGCTGTATTTGCGGAATATCGACGGACCGACCCGGAGTGCAGCGGCCCAGCCCAGCAACCCGGCCGCACAGATGGCGAGCGGCAGCGTCCCATCGCGCCAGGCCGGCCAGGCGCGATAGGCATCCATGCTGTGACGTCCGAGCAGCGGTCCGAGCACCACCTGTCCGGCCACGATAACGCTCAGCAACCGAGGCGATGCGCCCAGCGGAAAATGCAGCCGGATCAGCGCGGTCGAGACAAACATGAAGGCCTGCAGGCAGCACGCGGCGGCAATCAGCGCGAGCCTCGCGCCATGCTGCCGGTCCTGGCGCTCGAACAGCGTCCACAGCGCGACCGGCAGCAGGAAGAACACCAAAGGCCCGCTCAGCGCCGAGAGCGCGAGCAGCGCCAACTCCAGCGTCACCCCCGGCGCCCGGGGGGGCGGCCGCGACACCAGCAGCAGGAAACCCAGCAGCCCGAGATGCCACTGCGTGTTGGTCAGGTTCGCGTAGGTCTCGAACTGGTCCGGGAGCGCGAGATAGATCACCGCCATCAGCAGCCGGCCGCGACGCGACGGCCATGCCGCCGCCAGCCGGTCCGAGACCAGGAACAGCGCGTTGCCGACCTCGACCGCGATCGCGACGCTGGCGAACAAGGCGGGCGCGTCGGCGAGCGGCAGCAGCAGGCTCACCCACGCGACCAGCCGCGAGATCGTCTGCAAATAGCCGGTCCAGGGCTGCCACAGGGCGCGGACCCCGAGCGTGTAGGCGTCGGGATACCACTTCCAGCCATCCTCCGCCCAGAAGCTCGCGTGCAGCAGCACGTCCGGCTGGCGGGAGACCACAAGCAGGGTGAACAGGGGTGCGAGCAGCAGTGGCCACGGCGCGCGCCGAAGAAGAGCCGCCATGCCTCGCCGCGCCTGCCACACCGGACGTCGGTTAGCCGAGCGCCCGGTCGTTGCCAATCGCGGTGCCCGCGTTGCCGGCGTCCGCCCACGCTGTATGAGCGGGCCGGAGATGAGCATCGCGACCCAAACGCCGCGCCCGGCCGGCGCGCTGATCGCCGCCTGCCTGCTGGCGGCGTCCTGCTTCGTCCTGTTCGTTGCGCGCGTGCGCTTCGGCCTGCACTACCTGCCGTTCGGCGACGAGGCGGGGCACTTCCTCGGCGCCCAGGCGATCCATCACGGCGACGTCCTCTACCGCGACTTCATCGACGCGCACGGGCCGGTGGTGTTCATGCTGACCCATGCCTGGGGCGTCGCGCACGGCTTTACCGATCTCGGCTCGGCGCGGCTCATCCCGGCGGTGCTGGCGCTGCTGGCCGCGGCCGCGATCGCCGCGAGCCCAGCGCTTCCGACCGCGGCGGCGCGGCTCCTCGCCGCCGGCACCTGGATTGGCCTCATCGCCGCGTTCTGGCTGGTCCAGGGCCTCTATTTGGACGACTACTTCACGATCGGCGGCGCCTGCCTGGTGGTCGAGCTCGCGCTGGTCGGCTGGCCGGGCGCGATTGGCCACGCGCAGGCACCATGGCCGGCGGCGATCGCCGGGTTCGCGGCGCCGTTCGCCTGCCTCAGCGCCTACGCCTTCGCCCCGGCGGCGCTGCTGCTACTTGCGCCACCGCTGGTGTTCCCGGTGGCCGGCCGACCCCGCGCGGCACTCGCCGCCGGGTTCGCCGTCGGATCGCTGCTGAACGCGCTGTGGCTGCTGCGTTTCGCCGATCCGGTCGGGATGCTGGTCTATCACGTCATCCTCAACCAGACCGATTACGCGCACTACCTCGACCTCACGCTCGGCAATCTCCGGCGCAGCCTCACGCCCAGCTTCACACCGTCCAGCATGGCGCAGTCCTGGGCCTTGCTCGCCTGCGCGACCGGCGCGGTCGCGTTGCTGGCCGGCGCCGCGCACGACCAGCGGCGTCTGCCCGCCACCTTGCTGGTGCTGCTCGCCATCGGCTCGCTCGATGCCAGGCTGACCACGATGTTCCAGGATGGCACGCTGCTGATGGCGGCGTTCGCGATGCCGGCGCTGCTGCTGGGCATGCTTGCCGCGCGCGCGCCACTTGTGGCACTCGTGCTCGCCTCCCTGACGGTCACCGCGTGCGAGCTCGGCGCGCGACGGGCACTCGGCTCGCCGACCGGCGACGACCGGCGGCAGATGCTGCACGCGCCGCATCTGCCGCTCGGTTCCGGCCACGACCCGCTCTCCCGACGCATCCGCGCGCTGACCTCGCCGGGAGACCGCATTCTCGCGATCCCCTACGCGCCCGGCATCATCGAGGCCGCATCGCGGCTGCCGATCCGCAAGTATCACGACTACCTGCCATGGGAGGCGGACTACGCCCGGCATCCCTGGTGGGGCCGCAAGCGCGATCTCTGTCACGACCTGCCGGAACTGCGACCGGTGATCATCGTCTTTGATGACTGGGCGGTGTGGGGTCGATACCGTGCGGCGGACTACATGCCTTGCGTGCTCGGCATCCTGCATCGAGGCTATCGTCCCGATCCCACCCTGCCGCGCCTCTGGGTGCGACGCGACGTGCCGGACCCCTAAGCCTCTGTTCCGATTGGAGTGATCCATGCGTCAGCTCACCATCCTGCTCGCCGTTCTCGCCGCCGTGTCGACCGGACCCGCGGCGGCACAGGGGCTGCAGAGCGGCACCGGCATCTCGCCGAGCGAGGGGGTCTCAAGGGTTCCCGGCCGGACCGGGCCGAACGCGCCGGGCGCCAGACGCCAGGCGCTCCGGCACACGCGGACGCGGGCCCACTCGGCGCCGACGGGCAATGGCACCGACGCGTCCCGCCCGCACTAGGGGGCGGCCTGTTCCGGGGCGGCGTACGGCGCCACCTCCGGTCCCATGCTGACAGCGCTCTCGGTCAGGAACGTCGTGCTGATCGACCGGATGGACCTCGAGCTTGGCCCCGGGCTTACCGTGCTGACCGGCGAGACCGGCGCCGGCAAGTCTATCCTGCTCGACAGTCTCGGCCTCGCACTCGGCGAGCGCGCCGAGTCCGGCCTCGTGCGCGCCGGCAGCGAGGGGTGCGCCGTCAGCGCGAGCTTCGCGGTCGCCGCCGGCCACCCGGTGCATGCGCTGCTCGGCGACAGCGACATCGTGGGCGAGGACGACACACTGGTGCTGCGCCGCGCGGTCAGCCATGACGGTCGCTCGCGCGCCTACATCAACGACCAGTCGGTCGGTCTCGGGC
>CAXTPV010000186.1:0-5006 GCA_964246135.1 uncultured Acetobacteraceae bacterium
TCATCTCGCGCTCGCCGCGCTCGATCACCCCGGCCTCGGCACCCTCGGCGAGCACGGCGCGCAGCTCGTCCTCGTTCATCGCCTCGCGCGCCAGCTTGTGGGCGCCGATCAGCCACAGCACGAGCTGCGCGCCGTGCTCGCCGACAAGTCGGTGCGCGCGATCATGACGCCGCGCAACGAGCTCGCCTGGATCGACCGCGCGGCGACGCGGGCCGAGATCGTCGACGCGTTCCGCGCCACCGGCCACTCGCGGCTGGTGGTCTGCGAGGAGGACCCCGACAACCCGGTCGGCGTGCTGCGCGGCAAGGACGTGCTCGACTGCCTGCTCGCCGGCGGCGAGCTTTCGATCGAGGCCTTGATGCGCAAACCCATCGTGCTGCCCGACACCATCACCGCGCTCGACACGCTGGAGCGCATACGCGACGACAAGCTCGGCCTGGTGCTGGTGCTCGACGAGTATGGCTCGTTCGAGGGGGTGGTGACGGCGTCCGACGTGATGGAGTCGATCGTGGTCGACGCGCTCGGCACGGGCCAGGGCGAGACCCGCGAGGACAAGCCGGCGAGCATGCTGCTGCTCGACGGCATGACCCCGGTCGACGAGGTCAAGGACCGGCTGCGCCTACCCGAACTCCCGGCGTCCGGCAGCTACCACACGCTCGCCGGCCTGGTGCTGGCTCTGCTCCGCCGCGTCCCCGCCGAAGGCGACAAGGGCGCCTTCGCCGGCTGGCTGTTCGAGGTCCTGGAAATGGACGGCCGCCGCATCGAGCGCGTCCGCGCCAGCCGGGAGACATTGGCGGAGGAGTGAGGGCCTCGCTGAGGTCGCTCCGACCAGAAGGGGGGGCGGCCGAAGTCCGGCTCACGCGGCGGCGCGGCTGCTCCTGACCTCGTCGATCAGGTCCAGGATCACGGCGCGGCGAGTGCGCGCCTGCTCCAGATGCAAGTCGACTTCGGCCAGCTTCTTCTCCAGCAGCACTTGCAGCCTGGCCTTTCGCGCGTCGCCCTGCGGCGATCCCAGGTGCTTCGCCACCTCTCGTAGGGTGAAGCCGAGGCCCTGCGCACGCTCGATGAACTGCGCGACCGTCACGTCACCCTCACCGTAGTCGCGATAGCCGTTTGCAAGCCGAGACGCGGGGGGCAGGATGCCTTCGGCTTCATAGAAGCGTATCCTGGACGCGCTGACGGAGGCGCGCTTCGCCAGTTCACCGATACGCATGGGCTTGACCTTCAACCATACTCGAAGGTGTAGGCCTGCCGCCTCCCGATCAAGTTGGCGCGCACCTCATGCAAACGCTGGTTCTCATCCCTGGGCTCGGAAGCGACGGCGCCGTGTGGCGGCGGACGGTGGCCGCCCTGGCGGGTCGGGTCGACTGCGTGGTGGGCGACACTCTCGGCGACGACGTCCTGACGGGCATGGCCGGCCGCATTCTCGACCAGGCGCCGGAGCGCTTCGCGCTTGCGGGCGTCTCGATGGGCGGCATGGTGGCGCTGGAAGTGATGCGGCTCGCGCCGGAACGCATCAGCCGGCTGGCGTTGCTCGACACCAACGCCATGCCCGACAGCTTCCGGCGGAGGGTGTCCCGCCACCTCACCAACATGGTCGTGGACAGGACGAACGACTTCCGGCGCCTGGCCGAACGCAGCCTCGGCTCGCTCGTCCATCCTGAAGCGGCGGAGGATGTTCGCGCCGAGCTGGTGGCGATGAGCGTCCTGGTCGGCCCGCGCGCCTATGTCCGACAGAACCGCGCGGTGATCGCCCGCGGCGACCTGCGTGGGGTGCTGCCGGGCATACGCGTTCCGACCGCCGTGATCGTGGGCGAGGCGGACCGGATGACGCCGGTCGCCCTGTCACGCTACATCCATCGCCTGGTCCCGGGGTCCACGTTCCACGTCATTCCCGAGTGCGGCCATCTTCCGCCGATCGAAAAGCCCGAGATCGTTGCGGAAATTCTCCTGGAGCTTCTCCAGCGCGACTGAGGTCGGAAGGCCTGCGAGCCCGCTCGCGTCAGCCGATGACGTCCGCTGCTGGCCACCTCCTTGGCGGAGGGAGTGGGATTCGAACCCACGGTACGCTTTCACGCACACACGCTTTCCAAGCGTGCGCCTTAAACCACTCGGCCATCCCTCCGGCACGCGGTCACGCGGACATACACCGCCCCACCAATCCGTGAAAGCCAGCCATGAGACCCCCCTAAGGTAAAGGTTTCCAAAGGCCCAGCCTTTGGCGGGGTTCCAGGGGCAGCGCCCCTGGCCGTCCTGCCAGCCCCCTCAAGCGTCCATTTTCAACGCCGCCAGAAACGCGCTCTGCGGGATTTCCACCTTGCCGAACTGGCGCATCCGCTTCTTGCCCTCCTTCTGCTTGTCCAGCAGCTTGCGCTTGCGGCTGATATCCCCGCCGTAGCACTTCGCGGTCACGTCCTTGGACAGCGCGCCGATGGTCTCGCGCGCGATCACCCGCCAGCCGATCGCCGCCTGGATCGCGATCTTGAACAACTGCCGCGGGATCAGGTCCTTCAGCCGGCCGCAGATCGCGCGCCCACGCGCCTCGGCCGCACTCCGGTGCGCGATGAAGCTCAGCGCGTCGACCGGATCGTTGTTGACCAGGATCGAAATGCGCACGAGCTCGCTCGCCTCGTAGCTCTCCATCGCGTAGTCGAAGCTCGCATAGCCGCGGCTGACCGATTTCAGCCGGTCGTAGAAGTCAAACACCACCTCGTTCAGCGGCAACCGGTAGACCGCCATCGCCCGGTTGCCGACATAGGTGAGGTCCACCTGCTGCCCCCGCCGCTCGTTGCACAGCGTCAGGATCGGCCCGAGGTAATCGTCGGGCACCATGATCGTCGCGCGTATCCACGGCTCCTCGATCTGGGCGATCAGCACGCTGTCGGGCATGTCGGCCGGATTATGCAGCTCCTCGTTGGTCCCGTTGGTGCGCTGGATGCGATAGACCACGGACGGCGCGGTCGCGATCAAATCGAGGTCGAACTCGCGCGACAGCCGCTCCTGGATGATCTCCAAGTGCAGCAGCCCGAGGAAGCCGCAGCGATAGCCAAACCCGAGCGCCGCCGAGCTCTCCGCCTCGTAGTGAAACGACGCGTCGTTCAAACGCAACTTGCCGAGGCTGTCACGCAACTTCTCAAAGTCATCGGCGTCGACCGGAAACAGCCCGCACCAGACCACCGGCACCGACGGCTTGAACCCGGGCAGCGCGGAGGCCGCGGGCTTGCGATCCTCGGTGATGGTGTCGCCAACATTGCAATCCGCCACCGTCTTGATCGAGGCCGTGATGTAGCCCATCTCGCCCGGGCCGAGATCATCGGTCGCCACCATCCGCGGCGTGAACACGCCGACCTGATCGACCATGTGGGTCGAGCCCTTGGCCATCATCCGTATCTTGGCGCCGGGCCGCAGGCGCCCGTCCTTGATCCGAACCAGGATGATCACGCCGAGATAGGCATCATACCAGCTGTCGACCAGCAGCGCCTTGAGCGGCGCCTCGGCGTCGCCCACGGGCGGCGGCAGGCGCGTCACCAGCGCCTCCAGCACGCCCTCGATGTTCAGCCCGGTCTTGGCCGAGATCTCGACCGCGTCGTCGGCTGGAATGCCGATCACGTCCTCGATCTGCGCCCGCACCCGCGCGGGCTCGGCCGCCGGCAGGTCGATCTTGTTTAACACCGGCACGATCTCGTGGTGCGCCTCGATCGCCTGATACACGTTGGCGAGCGTCTGCGCCTCAACCCCCTGCGACGCATCCACCACCAGCAGCGACCCCTCGCAGGCGGCGAGCGACCGGCTCACCTCGTAGGCGAAATCGACATGCCCGGGCGTGTCCATCAAGTTGAGCTGGTAGGTCTCGCCATCCTTGGCGCGATAGGCGAGCCGCACCGTCTGCGCCTTGATGGTGATGCCGCGCTCGCGCTCGATGTCCATGTTGTCGAGCACCTGCTCGGTCATCTCGCGGTCGGTCAGCCCGCCGCAGGCCTGGATCAGCCGGTCCGCCAGCGTCGACTTGCCGTGGTCGATATGCGCGATGATCGAGAAGTTGCGTATGCGCGACAGTGGCGTTGCGGTCATGGCGGCATCATAGACCAGGGGCGCTGCCCCTGCACCCCGCCAAGGGACGGTCGTCCCTTGGAACCCTCGGACTTGGAGCCTGGCGTGGACTACCGTCTGAGCACCCCGCCTGTCGCCTTGCTCACCGCCTCCACCACAAGCGCCGAGACCTGCTCGATCTCGGCCTCCGTCAGCGTCCGTTCGGGCTGCAGCGTGACCTCGATCCCGAGCGACACCTGCCCCGCCGGCACGTTGTCGCCGCGATAGACGTCAAACAGCGACACCGCCCTGATCAGGGTCCGGTCGGCGCCGCGTGCCGCCCGCAGCAGCGTCTCGGCCGGCACCTCCTCGCCGACCACGAACGCGAAGTCCCGCCGCACCGGCTGCAGCACTGGCAACGCCGCCGCCCGCCGGCGACGGCGCGGCGATGCCACCGCGTCGAGCATTACCTCGAACCCAGCGGCCGGCACCGACAATCCGAACGCCGCCAGCACCGACGGATGCAGCGTCCCGAACCGCGCCAGCACCAGCTTCGGCCCCTGTCGGATCAATCCGCCACGCCCCGGGTGATACGCCGCGTCCTCCGCACCCACGCGCACGGTCGTCAGCGCGTCCGCCGGCACCCCCAGTGCCGACAGCAGCGCCAGCGCATCGGCGCGCGCGTCGTCCCAGTCCATCGGACGCGCCGGATGCCCGGGACGCCGCGACGTTGCCCCGGTGCGCAGCCCCGCCGCGATCATCGTCGCGCCCTCCGTGCCGAACCCGGGACCAACCTCGAACAGATGGTCCGTGACGCCACGCGCGGCGTTGCGGCTGGCCGCCAGCAGCAGGCTCGCGAGCGGCGTCGGCCGCAACCGGTCCATGTCGGACGCGATCGGGTTGAGCAGCGTGAGCGACGCCCCCGCGACCGCGATGATCCTGTCGCTCTGCGGCGGCGAGGCGAGCGAGGCGGTGTC
>CAXTPV010000187.1:0-4964 GCA_964246135.1 uncultured Acetobacteraceae bacterium
GCCGGCGTCGGACCAGATGCCCTCGCCCTGCTGCACCCACAGCATGCCGGGATTCTCCGCGTCGTCATCCTGCATGGCGCGGATCGGCGGGCTCGCGTCCTGGTAGCCCGAATGCGGCGCCGCCTGCGCGATTGCCGCCAGCAGGACCAGCCCCCCGACCGCGCCAGCCAGCGCGCCTCTCATGTCACCGTCACGGTTTCCAGCTGCGTCGCGACCGCTCCGGTATCGTCCACCCAGGTCATGCTCAGCGTGCCGCTCTCCTGCGCCACGGCGGAGAAGCTGAAGAACGGGTTGGCGGCGATGGCGGGGAACAGGTCGAGCGAGAGCACCTCCGCGCCGTTGAGCGCGCAGACGAAGGTGTTGATGATCATGCGCGGGATCGCCTGGCCGTCGGCGCCGCGGCGTTGCCCACTCTCCATCGGATGCGAGATCAGCACCTTGACGTCGAACGGCTCGCCCCGCTTCACCTGCTTGGGCACGTTCACGAGCACGCGGGCCATCGCCTTCTCCTACTCGATGCAGGCGGCCAGCGTGACCAGCAGGTCGACGCTGTCGCTCCAGCAGGTGCCGTCATCCAGCTTGGCCACCGCGATCACCGTCTGCGAGGTCGCAAGCCGGATGCGCGTGCTGATGCGCGCCCGGCCGGAGCATGGGCCGAAGGTGGCGCTGATCACATGCGGCAGCGGATTGCGTCCGGCAAACACGCTGATGCGCGCGACGCGGCCGGGCCCGGTGGCGGGTGCGCCCTCGACGCCGGCGGTCATGGCGACGGCGTTGCCGTTCTCGATCAGCGCGGGGATGTCGAGCTTGATCCGGCCGGGTGTCAGCGTGCTCTCGCCGACCATCTGCTTGATCAGGGCGCTCACCTCCGCCTCGCTCGCGCGGGCGGGAGCGAGGCCGGCGCACACGATGCCGCTTGCCCCGATCAGGATGCGGCGGCGCGCCAGCAGCATCACGGTGCGCGCAACGTGGCGAGGTAGGCCACCACATCCTCCACCTGATCGGCCGAGAGCACGGGCTTGCCCTCCCATTGCCGGCCGACCCGGGTCAGCCCGGTCACGGTGTAGAAGCTCGGCATCACCGTCTGCGGGTCGACCAGAGCCGGGTCGATGATCCGCAGCCGGATCTGGCCTTCGCTGAGCCGCGTGCCGACGCCGGCCAGGGATGGGCCGACCGTGCCCTCGAAATGTGGGTCGGCGAACGGGCCGGCGTGGCAAAGCAGGCAGGTGCTGACCTCACGCGCGCGCATGATGGCGCGGCCGCGCGCCGGATCTCCTGTCCGGCCGGTCAGCGATGCAACGACGGCGTCGCCCTCGACGCGCCAGGGCAGCAGCGGCCCTGCCGCGCCCACGAGCAGGCAAGCGGCCAGGGCCGCGACCGACCCGACTCTACCCATAGGTCTCGGCGGTGATCCGGCGGAACCAGGCATCGGCATACTCCGCCTCGCGCGCGCGCATCTCCGGCGGGGCGTCGAGCGGGCTGGGCCCGCCGGCACCGTGGATGTCGCTCAGCACCCCGTCGGCCGGCCGGTAGACGCCGGCGACCGAGATCGCATCGCCCGGTGCCAGCATCGAGTAGCAGGTGTTCATCAGCAGCGGCGGGCTCGGCTGCGTGCCGCCAAGCAGCGCCACCAGCGCTTGCGCGCAGACCTTGGCCTGCGCATTGGCCGCAAACGCGGATTTCGGCATCGCACCGGCAATGGCGGCGTCGCCGATGACGTGGATATTCGCGACCAGCCGGGATTCGAACGTCACCGGGTCGATCGGGCACCAGCCGGTCCGGTCGGCGACGCCGGCCGCGGCGGCGATCTTGCCGGCGCGCTGCGGCGGTATGACGTTGCCGACATCGGCCTTGTGATCGCCGAAATCGGTCTTGAACACGCGCGTCGCCGGCTCGACCGCGGTGACGGCGCCCCCGTCCGACTGCGAGACGCGCTCCAGGATGGAGGGATAGAGCGCCTGCCACCCGGCCTCGAACAGCTGCTGCTTGGAGAAGGCGTCCTTGCTGTCGAGGATCAGCAGCTTCGAGCGTGGCTTGCGGGTCTTGAGGTAGTAGGCGATCAGGCTCGCCCGCTCATAGGGGCCCGGCGGGCAGCGATAAGGGTTGGCCGGGGCGGAGATGATGACCGTGCCGCCATCGGCCATCGCCTCGAGCTGGCGGCGCAGCAGCTCCGTCTGCGCGCCGGCCTTCCACGCATGCGGCATGATCTCGGCCGCCGCGGCGTCGTAGCCGGGCAGCTTGTCATAGGCCATGTCCACGCCCGGCGAGAGCACGAGGCGGTCGTAGCCGAGCGACGACCCGTCGGCGAGCGTGACCTGCCTGGCCGCCGCGTCAACCGCCGTGGCTGTGCCCCGGACCAGCGTGATGCCGGAAAAACCCGCATAGCCGAAGCGTTGCGCCGCGATGTCGCGCAGGCCGGCAATGACCTCGTTGCTGTACGGGCAGGCCGTGTACACCGCGTCGGTTTCGACCAGCGTCACGGCAAGGCGCGGGTCGTAGGCGTGGACGAAGCGGGCGAGCGTGGCGCCGCCGAAGCCGCCGCCGACCACCACCACCCGGGCGGACTGTGCGTGCGCCCGCGACACGAAGGGGAGCGCCAGGGCGGCCGATGCGCCGAGCAGGTGGCGGCGCCTCATTTCTGTGCCGAAACCCAGGCCGCGATCGCTTCGATCTGGTCCGGCGTGAGGCCCTTCATCAGCCGCCCCATCACCGTCGAGGGCCGCGCGCCGGAGCGGTAGGCCAGCATCGTCGCCGACAGCTCGGCCGCGTCGCGCCCATCGATCGGCATGGCTCCGGTCCCCGCGGCGTGGCAGCCGGAGCAGTTGGCAGCGCCGGGCGGCGGCGCGGCGGCAGCGACCAGGGCCGGTGCCATCAGCACGGCCATCATCCGCAGCCTCATGCCTTGCGCAGATCCTGGTCCTTGATCGGCAGCGAACGGATCCGCTTGCCGGTCGCAGCAAAGATCGCGTTCAGCACCGCGGGGGCCGCGACCGCGATGGTCGGCTCGCCGACGCCACCCCAGAACCCGCCCGAGGGCTTCAGGATCGTCTCGACCCTCGGCATGTCCGACATCCGCGCCACCTGGTAGCTGTCGAAATTGCCCTCGACCGTGCGGCCCTTGTCGATGGTGATTTCGCTGTACAGCAGCGCCGACAGGCCGTAGGCGAACGAGCCGTCCACTTGCGCATCCACCTGGTCGGGGTTGACGACGTAGCCGGGGTCGGTGCCGGCCACGATCCGATGGATCTTGAGCTCGCCCTTCGGCGACACCGAGACTTCCGCCACGCCCGCCACATAGCTGCCGAAACCGTAATTCTGGCAGATGCCACGATAGACGCCTGGCGGCAGAGGCTTGCCCCATTCGGCCTTCTCGGCCACCGCATTGAGGATCGCGAGATGCTTGGGGTTCTTGCCCATCATCGCGCGCCGGAATTCCAGCGGATCCTTGCCCGCCGCATGCGCCATCTCGTCGATGAAGCATTCCATGTAGACGGTGTTCTGGTTGACGTTCACGCCGCGCCAGAAACCGACCGGCACATGCGTGTTGCGCATCGCCATGTCGACCAGGATGTTGGGCACGGCCATGTAGCCGTACTCGGCCGGGTTCATGCCCTGGAACATGATCGGGTCGGTGTCGTCATGGATCGACGATGGCGACAGATAGGCCAGGATCGACTGGCCGGACAGGCGCATGTGGATGCCGGTCACATTGCCCTGAGCGTCCAGGCTGCCGGTCATCTTGCATTGGGTGATCGGGCGGTAGAAGCCGTGTTGCATGTCCTCCTCGCGCGTCCAGATCAGCTTGATCGGACGGCCGGGGATCTGCTTGGCCAGCAGCACGGCCTGGCGGGTATAGTCCTGCTGCCCCCGCCGGCCGAAGCCGCCGCCGAGGCTGATCTTGTTGACCTTCACCTTCGACAGCGCAACGCCCGCCGCCTCCGCCGCGGCGGCCAGCGACGCGTCCCCGTTCTGGCTCGGCACCCAGACCTCGACGCTGCCGGCGTCGAATTTCGCCGCCGCGTTCATCGGCTCGAGCGTGGCGTGGTTCAGGAACGGGGTGCCGTACACCGCCTCGAGCTTCTTGGCGGCCCCTGCAAAGGCCTGCGTCACGTCGCCCTGGCGCAGGCCGATGCCCGCCTTCTCCGCCTGCAGTCCTTCGGCCAGGCGCTTCGCGATGCCGGCGCTGTCGACCGCGCCATTGCCGCCCTCGTCCCAGACCACCGGCAGCTTGTCCAGCGCCGTCTTGGCCTGCCAGAACTTGTCGGCCACCACCGCGACCGCATCGTCGCCGACCGCCAGCACGTAGCGCACGCCGGGCATCGACTGCACCGCCGCGGCGTCGAAGCTCTTGAGCTTGCCGCCGAAGACCGGGCTCTGCGCGATCGTCGCGTTCAGCATGTCGGGCAGCTGCAGGTCGATGGCAAAGACCTGCTTGCCGTTGAGCTTTTCGACGGTGTCGAGGCGCTTCTTCGGCTGGCCGATGATCGTCCACTGCGACGGGTCCTTCACCGTCACGTCGGCGGGCACCGCCAGCTTGGCGGCGGCTTGCGCGAGCGCGCCGTAGCGGACGCTGCGGTGCGAGGGCGCGTGGGTGACGACGCTGTTTGCGGCCGTGCACTCCGTCGTCGGCACGCCCCATTGCGCGGCGGCGGCCTGGATCAGCATCGCCCGGGCGGCGGCACCGCCCTCGCGGACATAGTCGACCGAGCCGCGGATGCCCCGGCTGCCACCCGTCGACATATCCCCCCAGGCGCGCTTGCGGGCGAGGTTGGTCTCGGGTGCCACGTATTCGGCGCGGACGAATTTCCAGTCGGCGTCCATCTCGTCCGCCACCAGCTGGGCGAGGCCGGTCATCGTGCCCTGGCCCATCTCCGAGCGGGCGATGCGCACGATCACCGTGTCGTCCGGATACAGCACTGCCCAGACCCCGATTTCGGCGGGCCCGGGGCGGGGCCGGGCGGGCC
>CAXTPV010000188.1:0-4310 GCA_964246135.1 uncultured Acetobacteraceae bacterium
AGGCGGGCGGTCGCGACCGGCGGCATCGACCTCGTCGCCTCCCATTTCGCCATGCTGACCGCGGCCGGCCTTGATTGTCTGCGCGAGACTCCTCTGGTCGTGCATTTTCACGGGCCCTGGGCAGACGAGTCGATCGAGGAGGGCGGCGGCCGCCTGTCTGTCGGGGGCAAGCGGCTGTTGGAGCGCGTCGTCTATCGTCACGCCATCAGGGTTATCACCCTCTCCGAGGCGTTCGCCGAACTCGCGCACGAGCGTTACGGCGTCGCACGGGCGCGGATCCGGGTCGTGCCGGGTAGCGTCGACCTCGATCGATTCGGAATCGCGTCCAATCGCGTGGCCGCGCGTGCCCGGCTCGGGCTGCCGCGTGATCGCCGCATCCTGGTCAGCGTGCGCCGGCTCGCCAACCGCATGGGTCTTGATCACCTGATCGAGGCGATGCCGCGGGTGATCGCGCAAGCGCCCGACGTGCTGCTCTGCATCGGCGGCAAAGGTCACCGCGCGACGGCGCTGCGGGCGCAGGTCGAGGCGCTCGGACTCGGCGCGCATGTCCGCTTCCTCGGCTTCGTCGCCGACGCGGATTTGCCCTACGTCTACCGCGCCGCCGATCTCAACCTGGTGCCGACCCAGGCGCTTGAGGGTTTCGGCCTGACCACGGTGGAGGCGCTGGCCGCCGGCACGCCGAGCATGGTGACGCCGGTCGGCGGCCTGCCCGAGATCGTGCGGCCGCTGTCTCGTGATCTGGTCTTCGCGTCGACCGGCGCGGATGCGATTGCCACCGGCCTGATCGCCTACCTCCAGGGCCGCCTGGCGGTGCCGTCGGCCGATCAGTGCCGCGAGGCGGCCGGCCGCTACGAGCGCGGCCGCATCGCCGCCGAGACCGCCACGATCTACCGCGAGGCGGTGCGATGACCCGCATCTTGCTGGTCAATCACGCCGCCGCGATGGGTGGCGCCGAGATGATCCTGCTCGACGTCGCCGCCCATCTCGGGCCTCGCTGCGAGGCGGTGCTGTTCGCCGACGGGCCGTTCCGCTCCCAGCTCGAAGCGCGCGGCGTGCGTGTGCACGTCCTGGCGGCGGCGGCGGCGATGATGGGCGTCACCCGCGAGGCGTCGCGCGCCCGCGCGCTTGCCGCGGCGCCCGCCGTGGTCGGCATGGTGCGTCGTCTGGCCGGTATCGCCCGCCGGTTCGACCTTATCTACGCGAACTCGCAGAAGGCCGCCGTCGTCGCGATGCTGGCGGGGCTGCTTGGGCGCAAGCCGGTGATCTGGCACATGCACGACATCCTCTCGCGTGAGCATTTTGGCGGCCTGCAGCGTCGCTTCTCCGTCCGCCTGGCCCGCGTAACGCGGACCCGGGTGATCGTGATCTCGGAGGCGGCGCGCGCGGCCTTCGTCGCGTCCGGCGGCGATCCCGATCGGGTCGTCGTGGTCGCGAACGGTCTCGACGAGGCGTTGTTCGACACGCCGCAAGCAGCCACCAGCGCGTTGCGTGCGGGTTTCGGCAGCGGACGCACGCTGCTCGGCCTGTTCGGCCGACTCTCGCCCTGGAAAGGGCAGAACGTGCTGCTCGATGCGATGGCACAACTGCCAGAGCTGGATGCCCTGATCGTCGGCGACGCGCTGTTCGGTGAGGATGCGTATCGGGACGGCCTGCGTGCCCAGGTTCGCCGGCTCGACCTCGAGGACCGCGTGCACTTCCTCGGCCATCGCGACGACGTGCCCGCCCTGATGCAGGCCGTCGACCTGGTGGTGCATTGTTCAACCTCCCCGGAGCCGTTCGGCCGGGTGATCGTCGAAAGCATGCTCGCGCGCCGGCCGATCGTCGCGAGCGCCCACGGCGCGTCGGCGGAACTGCTCGGAGATGCCTATCCCGGCCTGGTCGAGCCGGGCGATCCGGCCGCGCTCGCCGCCGCGATCACCCGCATGCTGACGCTCCCGGAGGCCGAGCTTATGTCCCTGGTGGACGCGAACGAGGCGCGAGCGCGGGATCGCTTCACCCTGCCACGAATGATGCGCGACATCGACGCGGTCCTGGAGAAAGCATGAGCGCCGTATCGTCCCGCCCCCGGACCGACGGCATGCTGCGAAGGCTCGCCAGGCTATTCGGCGGCGACGAGCCCGGGTTCGACGCCCAGCTGCGTCAGACAGCCGCCATCATCGGCCTGATCCTGCTGGTGGCCGCGATGTCGTTCGCGCATGCCGGCTCGGCCGCGCGCCTGGTCTATCTCGCAGCCTCGCTGATCGGTGCCTGGATCTACGCGCGGCGATCGCCCTGGCTTGTGATCACCTGGGCGTTCTGGCTCTGGTGCGTGACCGCGCTGGCGCGTCGGCTGATCGAGTGGCCCGCCAACTTCAATCCGCAGGACATGGTCCTGGTCGCGCCAAGCCTGCCCGTGCTGGTGATGATCCCCGACATCCTGATGGCGCGTGGCCTAATCCGCCGGCCCGCCATCATCGCCGGCCTCGGCGTGATGCTGCCGATCCTATACGGATTGCTGAACAGCCTGGCGCGCGGCCAGGTCTATCCCGGCGCCGTGTCCGCGACCGATTGGGTGATGCCGATCTTCTACTATTTCTATATCGTCACCCACGGCGACAAGCTCGACGCGTTTGAGGGCCACATGCGGCCCTTCCTCGCGCTGAACCTGACGTTCGTGACCGCCTACGGCCTCTACCAGTTCATGTTCATGACGCCGTGGGACCAGTATTGGCTCGACAGCGCCGGCCTCTACGACACCAGCACCATCACCGATCCGACCCAGAACCGCGTCTTCGGCTCGTTCAACGAGGAGGTCTATCTCGCCATCTGGGTCGGCTGGAGCCTGATCGCGATGGGCAAATACTTCACCCGCGTCCAGGTCGTCGTCGCGCCGCTGGCGGTGTTCCTGATGGTGGTGACGCTGGTCCGCTCGGTCTACCTGTCGACGGCGCTCGCCTTCGTCGCACTCGTCCTGGTCTCACCGCCGAAGAACCTGCTAAAAACCGGGTTCACCGCGGCAATCGGCATCGCCCTGATGCTGGCGCTGTTCGCCGTCCTCGATCCAGGCGTCGCCGAAAGGGTGAGCGACCGCTTCGTGAGCATCGGCAGCCCGTCCACCGACATCAGCGCCAACGTGCGGCGTCAGATCTGGGCGGACACCCCGGCGCAGATCGCGGCGGCACCATTCGGGCTCGGCATCGGCGCGATCGGGCGCGGCGCGGTCGCCGCCGGCACCCAGTACACCATCATCGATAGCGGCGTGCTCGGTTCCTACCTGGCCCTCGGGTGGGTCGCCGGTACGCTCTACTTCTTCAGCCAGGCGTCGATGACCCTCCTCGCGCTGCTCGGCGCCAAGCGCCACCGCTCGCGCGAGGCGGCGGTGATGGCCGCCGCGTCCCTGGTCGTCCTCGGCCTCACGCCGTTCTCGATGGTGATCGGGTTCTCGGCCGTGCTGCTCTGGGTGTCGCTCGCCGTCGCGACCGAGCGCAACGTTCAGCGCAAGCTGGCGCCAGCGCAGACCATCGCCCCCGGCCGGCCGGGGGCACCGTCCGCATCGGGCCTGCGGCCGCGCGGCCGTGCCTCGGAAGGCACGCTTCCTGCGTGAGATAAGGGCGTTGACGGGAATACGCGGTCTCGCCGCCGTGTATGTGATGTTCTACCATTACGCCAACCGGGAGGTCGGGTCCGGCATCCTGAAGGTGGTAATCGATCACGGGTACGTCGCGGTCGATTTGTTCTTCTCGCTCAGCGGCTTCGTCATGGCGCTGACCTATCGCGGCCTGTTCGCCGAACGCAGCGTCTGGGCCGCGTACCCACACTTCCTCGGCCGTCGCCTCGCCCGCATCTATCCGCTCTATCTCGCGATGACCGTCGCGGTGATGGTGCTCGCCGGCCTCGGCGTCAACGAGAACCTGCCGCGCGACACCGTGCCTGCCTATGTCGCCAACCTGATCCTCGTGCAGGCCTGGGTCGGCATCTCGAGCCTCGACTTTCCGGCCTGGTCGATAAGCACCGAGTGGGCCGCCTACATGGTGTTCCCGGCGCTGCTGATCCTGACGCTGCGGTCGCGGCCGGTCGCCGCCGTGCTGCTGACGGTCGCCATCGCCACCGGGCTCACCCTGCTGGCGCTGCTGCCCGGCTGGACCCTGCTCGGTCATCCCGAGCGTGAGGGCGGCACGCTCAACATCTTCCTTGGCGCCGGGCCGATGATCCGTTGCCTGCTGGAGTTCACCCTCGGACTCCTCGCGTTTCGTCTCAGCCGCTCGGCCCCGGGGCGCTTTCTCGCCGAGCACGGCTGGGCCGGACTGGTGATCGCCGGCCTGGTGGTGGCC
>CAXTPV010000188.1:4320-4946 GCA_964246135.1 uncultured Acetobacteraceae bacterium
GGTACTATCCGGGGTCGATGACGGACCCGGGTGACCTCACCGACGGCCCGCTCATCGGGAGGTTGGCGCGGACATGACGGTCTGGGTGGGTTCCTCGCCGGTGGACGGCAGCGCCTCCCCGCCGGTGGCTGCTTCCGGAGCGTCCCGGGGCCGCCTGACCAGCCACGACGGGTGGGGGATCCTGGGCCTGGTGGTGGCCGGGCTGTGCTCGCCGCGTCTCGACCTCCTGGTCGCCGCCGGCTTTCCGCTGCTGGTCGTCGCGGTCTCGAGGGATCAGGGCCCGGTCGCGCGCGTGCTCGGCCATGCAGTGCCGGCCCGGCTCGGCCTGTGGTCCTACGCGATCTACCTGCTGCACATGCAGATCTCGCTGGTCACCGACTGGATCGCGCAACTCCTCGCCCGGCACGGCGTCGCCGACGCCCTGCTTTTGGCTAAGCTGTTGTCCTGCGTTCTCACCATCCTCGCCGCGTCGGTGGTCTACGAGGTGATCGAGAAGCCCGGGCGCCGCTTCGTCCAGCATGTCCTGCTGCGTCCCGGCCGGGTGCCGCGGGAGGGGGCGGGGGCGGCCCCCCCCGGAAACCGCCCCCGCCCGCCCAAATTTGAAAACCAAACCCAAGAAACCGCCC
>CAXTPV010000189.1:0-4138 GCA_964246135.1 uncultured Acetobacteraceae bacterium
AGCACCACAGCATGTTCGTGCCGACGGCTGAGCGGGAGCATGCCGCCTACGCCGCGTTCTGGGCCGACCTCAATCGTGGCGAGTACAAAGCGGGGCAGTTCAAGCGGATCGGCAAGGCCGGCAACGAGGTTTGGATCGCGGCATCGTACAACCCGATCCTTGATCTCAACGGCCGGCCCTGCAAGATCGTGAAGTATGCGACAGACGTGACCGCGCAGGCGACCCTGCTTTCCAACCTGAGCGTCGCCATGCGTGAGATCGAGGCCGCCGTCGAACGCTCGGGCAGCCAGGCCGCGCTTGCCTCCGGGGCGGCCGGCGAGACGTCGCGCAACGTGCAGACGATGGCGGCGAGCGCCGAGCAGCTGACGATGTCGATACGCGAGATCGCCTCGATGATGGCGCAATCGAACGGTGCCACCCAGGCGGCGCGCGAGCAGACCGCGTCCGCCGAGCAGGCCACACAGCGCCTGAGTGCCACGTCAAGCTCGATGGGCGGCATCGTCGACCTGATCAGGAGCATTTCTGGTCAGATCAACCTGCTGGCACTCAACGCCACGATCGAGTCCGCACGGGCGGGCGACGCGGGGAAGGGCTTCGCGGTCGTCGCCGGCGAGGTCAAGAGCCTGGCGCAGCAGGCGCGCGGCGCGACCGACCGCATCGCCGAGGAGATCGCGCGGTTGCAGGTGGTCTCCACCGAGGTCACCGGCGCGCTCGGCGAGATCGAGCGGTCGATCGATTCGATCAGCCAGTACGTGTCCGGCACGTCGAGCGCGGTGGAGGAACAGAGCGCCGTGACCCAGGACATCGCGTCGCGGATGCACAGCACCGCGTTCGAGGTGTCCGCGATCAATGACAACGTCACCGGGATCAGCACGGCGGTCGGTGAGGTCGCGCGCGCCGTCGCCGACACCAAGAAGGCGGTGCAGGTGATGGGACGCTGATCATCCGCGCCTGCCGCGCCGCGCCGCGCCGATCAACACCGTGCTACCGGGTGAGCGCCACCGCGACCTCGTTACGACGAAGGCCGGGAATGGTGAACGGGGCATCATAGGTCAGCAGGAACGGCGTTCCTGCGGGCTCCCGCTTGCCCGTCGCGAGGGCCTCGAGCAATCGCTGTTCGCGCGCCGCCACCCGCGAGCGGGTCAGCACGCCTGAAAATCGCAGCACCGCCAGACGCTCCGGCGCCACGGTGACGATTCGCACGCCGGGATCGAGCGGCGTCGGTGCCCCGCGCGTCACCACGCCGCGCGGCAGAAAGAACCGCATCACCCCGCCCTGGGTCGCGCTCTGCACCGGTACAGTCATCGCGATCAGCTCGCCGCGTCTCGCGACCGGAACAGTCATCGAGATGTTCGCGCCGGTGCTGTTGCGGCCGGTGATGTAGCCAAACAGGCGGTTGAAGGCGGCGCCATCGTCGCGGTCGTCATCGGTCTCGGCGGCAACCCGCGACCCGTAATCCCGCAACTCGATCCCGTGCGGCAGGTGTCCGATCACCTGATAAGGCGGCTGTTCGTAGAGCCCGCGGAACCCGAACACGCCGAGCGCGGCTTCCACCAGGACCGTCAGATAGTAGAGCGTCGTGCCCATGCGATCATTCCCTCATTCCGGCGATGGCGGCGAGACGCGATCACCTGGCCCGGCTGCCCTGGCGTTCGTATCATCTCAGGATGACGGAGAGTTCCCGGATACGCGCGCTCGAAGAGCGGGCTTTCAATGCCTGGCCAGGCCTGCAGAATTTGATGGTCGGGGGTTGGCTCCTGCGTCTGTCGGGCGGCTACACCAAGCGCGCCAACTCGGTCAGTGCCCTGATGCCGAACGTGCCGTTCCAGGAGGTCCGGCTGGCGGCGGAGGCTCTGTTCGCCCGGCACGTCCTGCCATCCACATCCCGGTTGTCGCCGCTCGCGTCGGCAAGGCGATGCCGCGCTCCACGCAGCCGGATATTGCTTGCTGGAGCCGAGCCTCGTCATGACGGCAACCATCGCGAATTCCGGTCGCCCGAAAACCGTTCGCCTCGCGGAGGCTCCCGGACCTGATTGGCTGAGCGCGTTCGCGCGGATATCGGCCGTCGAGGAGACGCACCGAGGGCTGCACAACGCCGTGATCGCCGCGATCGCGTTACCCACCGTGTTCGCAACCGTGCGACAGAACGGGCAGCCGGTCGCGTTCGGCCGTGGCGTGTACGAGCGCGGCATGATCGGCATCTTTGACTTGATCGTTCAGCAGCCGTTCCGGGGGCGTGGTCACGGCCGTTCGATCATCCAGGCCTTGCTTGCCTGGGGACATCGGATCGGCGCGACCGAGGCATACCTGCAGGTGGGTGCGCACAACGAGGCGGCGTGTCGCCTGTATTCGGGCTTCGGGTTCAGCGAGGCCTATCCGTATCACTATCGTCGGCGTGCGCGCTGACGGCCGCCGAACTTCCGAGGGCCATCCTCGCGGACGACCCTCGGGTCTCGATGGTCGCGGCGCGCTGCTACTCGCCCGCCATGCCGAGGGCGTAGGCGGTCTCGCCGTGCACCGCGTCGTCGCCGATCCGCAGCGTCGCGTCATCCATCCGCAGCGGCGTGATGAACGAGATGACTTTCAGGATGATGAAGGTCGCGATGATGTTGAACACGATGATGAAGGCGGCGCCGTAGAATTGCAGCAGCAGCTGGTGGGCGCTCCCGGTGATGCTGACGCCCGGCGCGTCCTTGTCGGTGCCGATGTATTCGAGCATGTTCGGCGTCGCCAGGATGCCGGTGAGCAGGCCGCCCATCAGGCCGGACACCGCGTGGGTCGAGAACACGCTGAGCGTGTCGTCGACCCGCATCATCAGCTTGGTCTTCTGGAACTTGTTCATGCTCAGCCACGGGATGATGCCCGCGCAGATGCCGATGATGATGGCGCCCCAGCCATTGACGTAGCCGGCGCCAGGCGTGATCGCGACCAGGCCGGCGATCATGCCGTTGACCGCGCCGATGATCGACGGCTTGCCGTAGGAAAGCTTGTCGAGCGAGATCCAGACCAGGAGCGCCACCGCGGTCGCGACGTTGGTGTTGAGCACCGCGGCACCGGCGTCGGCGTTGGCGAAGTAGGGGTCGCCGCCGTTAAAGCCGTTCCAGCCGAGCCAGAGGATGCCGGCGCCGATCAGGGTGACGAGCAGGCTGTTCGGCGGGAAGTTGTCCCGATCCGATTGCAGCCGTGGCCCGACCATCGCGGCGGCGACGAAGCCGGAGACGCCGGCCGCCAGATGGATCACGTAGCCGCCCGAGAAGTCGGCGACACCCATCGCGGCGAGCCAGCCGCCGCCCCAGATGCTGAACGCGCCGACGGTGTAGACCAGTGTCATCCAAACCGGGCAGAAGATCACCCAGGCCTTGAAGCTCATCCGCCCGAGCACCGAGCCGGCCAGGATGATCACGGTGATGGCGGCGAAGACGAACTGGAAGAACACGAGCGTCGCCATCGGGAAGGCGAGCGCCGGCATCCCGGCGGCGGCCGCGGGTATGATCGCCTGTCCGGTCAGGAACGACGCGCTGTTGGTCGGGAAGGGATGGCCGAGGAACGGGAACCATTGCGGCCCGAACGCCATGTTGTAGTCAAACAGGACCCAGACGATCAGCACCGACGCAAAAGCATACATCGACATGAAGGCGGAGTTGATCGCCCACTTCTGCTTGACGACGCCGCCGTAGAGGACCATCAGCCCCGGAATGCTTTGCAGTCCGACAAACGTTGCTGCCGCCAGTTGCCAGGCGTTGTCTCCCGTGTCTAGCCATTTGGGTGACGGTACGATCATGGAGTTCTCCGTTGCAGTCGGTGATCCGGCGCCGGCATCGTTGTTGGATCGAAGGCGAGCCTGTCCAGTTCGGAAGCGCGGGCGAGCGGCTTGTGTCACTCTCCGGAAGCTTTGCAAAAATTGTGCTCAATCGGGCAGCGGTGGTCAAAATGGCATCGCCTCATCCGGCGTGCGTAACATTTATGCAAAGCCGGCCGCACCGGACCGCGCCATGATCACGTTCTGCCACCGCTTCGTTCCGGCGGCGGCCGTCGCGTCGCTGCTCGGCCTCGCGGTCGCGGCTCCGGCGTCGGCCGCCACGCCGCCACAGGCGACCATGGTCGTCTGCACCAACCCAGCCAGCGGCGCGACCTGGCC
>CAXTPV010000189.1:4177-4927 GCA_964246135.1 uncultured Acetobacteraceae bacterium
GATCAGGATCGACCTCCAGCGCGGCGCCGTCGATGCGAACCCCGCGACCATCACCGCGTCCGAGATCACCTGGCACGATCCGGGCGATGGCGGTCACTACACGCTCGACCGCGCTTCGGGCGCGCTGACGGTGATCATCGCGTCGAGCACCGGCGGCTATTTCCTGCACGATCATTGTGCCTTGAAGTGATGGGGCGCGAAGGTGACGGGTCGGGCCGGTGAGCGATGACGCCACGTCGCCAGGGGTGAGCGTCGGCTTTCATTCCGAGACCGGGCCGCGGGCGCGCAACGAGGATTTCGTCGGCGCCGTCCTCGGTTCGGTCACGCCGTCGTCGCGTCGGGACGCGGCCGCGGTGATCGCCGACGGCATCGGTGGCGCCAAGGGCGGCCGGATCGCGGCCGAGACCGCGGTGCGTGGCCTGCTCGACGGCTTGTGGGACGTGCCCGAAACGATGGACGTCCGCCGCGCCGGCGCCAGGATACTCGACGCGCTGAACGGCTGGATTCACGCCCAGGGACGGCAGGACCCGAACCTCGCCGGGATGGGCTGCACGCTGACCGCGCTGGTGCTGCGCGGTCGCCTCGCCCACGTGCTGCATGTCGGCGACAGCCGCGCCTATCGTCTGAGCGGCGGCCGGCTGACCCGTCTCACGGCCGATCACGTCCGCGTCCGCGACGGCGCGCCGCTGCTGACCCGCGCGGTCGGGATCGAGACCGAGCTGCGCCTCGACTACGCCAGCCAGCCGATGA
>CAXTPV010000190.1:0-4924 GCA_964246135.1 uncultured Acetobacteraceae bacterium
GCGCGGTACTCCTCAAGCGCCAGCGCCTCGACGGCGCGGCGGCCTAGCCCGGCCTCGGAGCCGAAACGGGCAGCCAAGTCGTCGGGAATGGGCACCATGACGTTTATAGCCGTACGCTACACGGCCGCTGCCCCGAGCGCAACATATCACGCATGATAAAGGACGTTATCATGCTGGAAACAAGCGCGAATTCGTGTCAGGGGCGCCTGCTGGATGGAGCGGTCGTCGTGGATGGCCACCAACCTCGCGGCTACACTGATTGGCCAAGACGCTGCAAACGGGTACCATTGCGTGACATGCCAAGACGGCTTGTTAGACAGGAAAGGTGATTACGCGGGCAGAGACTCGATTCGATGGCGAAGCACGGGCCGAAAAGCTCCATTAGGCCTTCACGCACGCGATCGGACCACAAAGTCCGGTCTCCTCCGAGTTCCCTGTGCTCCGGTGCCAGCTATGAGCCGGCAGAAAGAGAGCATCGGAAATATCCTGATCCCGACATCCTCTCGCAAGGAGAGAAGTCACAAAAAGAGTTTCAGGTTCTTTTTGGCGGGAATCTCAAGGCGCCTCGCCCTCAAGTCAGGCTTAAGGCAATCTGAAGTGGCCGCCCTGACAAGACTAACGCAGCAATAGCTTTCGCTGATTGAATCGGGCCGGCAAAACGTGACCGTTCAAACCATGGCCTTCCTGGCGAACGTCGTGGACCACGACATCATCGACCTCCTCCAACCGGTCACGCGGGCGAACTCAAAGAAGTAGGACGCCCAAACCGCGCCCTTGCCCCGCGGGTTAAACATGTGGAGATGACGGCCCAAGATATTCAGCCCTCAGCGCGTGAAGAGCAAGCTCGGCGGCTTGCCGAGACCTTGAGAAAGCAGCTTGGGATGGTCCTCTGCGGACTGGTGCGGGTCCCGGATGTCTTCGAGCCGATGCTCAACGCGGACGGCCGTGTGTGGGCGGATCGGCTCGGGAAGAGGATGGCCCCGGTTTGCAACATGGCCGCGCCCACAGACCGGCGCTTGATCTCTCGATTGAGCCGTTCGAGCGGATTGGTGCTGGCGATCTGCGGCCAATGCTCTTTGGGAAAGACGGTGTAGGCGAGCACATCGTGGCGGGCCTCGTCCACGAGACCGGCTGACTGCTTTCCATTGCGTCCGCAGCTCCTGGGCGGTCTCCTGTGCGAAGATCGTCTTGATCATGGCGACAACGCCGGGGCGCTGTTTGGTTGGCACATGGGCGAGAGCGTTACGCATACAGTGGACGCGGCATCGCTGCATGGTGGCGTGGAACACCTTCGATGCCGCGGCGCGTAGGCCCTTGTGGTCGTCGGCGATCACGAGCTTGACGCCGCGCAGGCTGCGATCGGCGAGCGAACGCGGGAAACCCTTCCAAAACGTCTCCGCCTCGGACGGGCCGGTGGTCACGCCTAGGACCTCGCGCCGGCCGTCGGTGTTCACGCCGACAGCGATTATTGTCGCCGTGGACACGATCCGCCCGGCCTCGCGCGCCTTCACATAAGTGGCGTCGATCCACCAATACGGCCCGTCGCCCTCGATGGGCCACGATAGGAAGGCGTTCACCCTCTCGTCGATCTCCTCGACGAGACGGCTGACCTGGCTTTTGGAGACGCCGGACGCGCCCATGGCCTTGACGAGGTCACCGACCGAGCGGGTCGAGATGCCGTGGACGTAAGCCTCTTGGATAACGGCGGTGAGGGCCTTCTCAGCGGTGCGGCGCGGCTCGAGAAAAGATGGGAAATAGCTTCCGCGGCGCAGCTTGGGGATCTCGAGCTCGATCCGGCCCGCGCGTGTGTCCTAGCCGCGCTCGCGATAGCCGTTGCGCTGGACGAGGCGGCCGGGGTCCCGATCCCCGTGTGCGGCGCCGGTCCGCACCCCGACCTCCGCCTCCATTAGCCGTTCGGCGGCGAAAGGCAGCATCTCGCGTACGAGGTCACCATCGGCGCCCTTCTCGATCAGTTCGATCAGCGCCATTCTGTCGTCGGTCATCGGTGTCACCGGTTGTCATCGGTCGTTTCCCAGGGCGTGGTGTAGGAGCGGTGGGTAAGTCGCCCGCCGTAGCGACCGCCGAGAGTCTGGCGTAGGCGGGCGACTTATCCACGGCGGTGGTCACCGCGGCGATGCTGGGTAGCAACCATTATGTTTGTTGCGGTGTTGTCTGCCGACTTTTCGCGCGGTGTGCCGTCGGATGGGCTGCCCCTCAAGGACGCTTCGCGCCGCGTTGCGGTTGCCTTCGGCCATCCTTGACCGGCGGTCCGTCCGCCGGCGGGAGAATTGCAGGTCGGGACGAAGGAACGGCCGCAGATGATCGAACCAAGGAACACGGGCTCGGTTGATCGGCTCAGGCGCGTGCGGGCCGGGCTGCCTCCCAAGGGGTGCCGCGGGCGATCACGGCGTTGACCTGGACCAGCAGCTTGCGCGCGCAGGCGACGATCGCGCTGGTGTGGCTGGCACCTCGCGCCATCATCCGGGTTTTGAGGGCGACCAGCGCAGGGTTCCAGTGATGCGCGCCCGGGAAGGCCGCAGCGTACAGCGACCGCCGCAGCCGCCCGCGGCCGCCGCCTATGTGTGTCTCCCCCTTCCATTTGCCGCTCTGGCGCACGAACGGCGCGAGGCCGGCCAACGAAGCCACCTGTTCGCGGGTCGCCTGTCCCAGCTCGGGCATACGGATGACCAGGGCCAGGGCTGTGCGCTCGCCCACCGCGGGGACGCTCAGCGCCAAACGGTGGCGCCCGCCCAGGTCTTCGTATGCGCAAACGGCTGCGATCAGGCGCTTGATCTCAACCAAGCGCCGCGTTTGCAGGCGGCGGATGTCCACCTCGACCTGGCGCCGCAACCGCTTGTCCGCGATGTGCTCGAGGCGCGTCTTGAGGCGCGCGACGTCCTCTTCGATCTGCTCAATATAGGTCAGGTGGTCGCCCAGCGCTTCGAACCGCGCGTCGGGCGCCATGCGCCCCTGGTCGCCCAGCACATGGGTGCACGCGGCAATGAGCGCGGCGTCGATGCAATCCGTTTTGGCCCGCCGGAGGTGCAGCATTCCGAACGCCTTGACCTGGGCCGGCTGCAGAAGGGTGACGGCGATCCCCTGGCGGCGAAGATGCCCTATCACGCCGCGTTCGTTTCCGCCGGTCGCCTCGATGCCTACGCGCCCGACACCGGCGGCCTCAAGCGTGTCGGCGAGTTGCTTCCACCCGCTGGCGGTGTTGGGCACGTGCACCACAGCGGGCCGACCGTGGATCGCCATGTCCAGCGTGCTCTTCGAGGCGTCGATCCCCGCCGTGACAACCGTTGCATCAGACATCTTCATTGACCCCGCCTTGTTTGAACGAACCTGAAGTTCCGGCAACCATCCGGGTCCGGTGAAGGGGCTGGCGCGATCAAGCTACTATAGGAGCCAGTGACGGCTCGGGTTGGGTTCGATCCGACGCCAGCCGCCCTGCCCAAAGCTGCCGCCCTGGACAGGGCGCCCCTCGCGGGGCGGGGTAAGATATGGGCCGTCCGGATATCACAAGGGTCGGGTTGTCGAGACACAACCTGAACCCGAGGACCACTGCGATGACCGATGACAGGATTGCCCTTGGCGAGCTGCTGGAGAAGGGCTCCGACGCGACTTTCCTGCGCGAGATGATCGGCTTTGCGGCCGAACGTCTGATGGCGCTGGAAACTGAGACGCTCTGCGGTGCCGCACCCGGCGAACGCAATGCCGGGCGGACCAATCAACGAAACGGCTATCGCGACCGCGACTGGCAGACCCGGGCTGGCACGGTTGAGCTGCGCATCCCCAAGCTGCGCCACGGCAGCTACTTCCCAGGCTTTCTAGAGCCCCGCCGCATGGCTGAGAAGGCGCTGACGGCGGTGATCCAGGAAGCCTACATTCAAGGGATCTCGACCCGCTCCGTCGATGACCTGGTCAAGGCTCTCGGCATGGAAGGCATCAGCAAAAGCCAGGTGTCGCGCATGTGCGGCGAGATCGATGGGCGTGTGCACGCCTTCCTCGACCGGCCGATCGAAGGAGATTGGCCCTATGTCTGGCTGGATGCCACCTACGTCAAAGTCAGACGCGACCACCAGATCGTCTCCGTCGCGGTGATCGTGGCGGTCGGCGTCAACACCGACGGCCGACGCGAAGTGCTCGGCATGACCACAGGCCACAGCGAGGCCGAACCATTCTGGGTCGAGTTCCTGCGCAGCCTGGCCAGGCGCGGCTTGCGGGGCGCCAAGCTCGTGATCTCCGACGCACACGAAGGCCTCAAGGCGGCCATTACCAAGATCCTCAGCGCCACATGGCAACGCTGCCGGGTCCACTTCATGCGCAATGCGCTCGCCTACGCAGGCAAGACGCAGCGCCGCATCGTGTCCGCCTGGATCGGCACCGCCTTCGCCCAGGACGACACTGCCGCCGCTCGCAAGCAGTGGCGCGAAGTCGCCGACCAGGCCCGCCCACGCGTGCCAAAACTGGCCAGGTTGATGGACGAGGCCGAAGCCGATGTGCTGGCCTACATGGGGTTCCCAGCCCAGCACCGAGCCAAGATACACTCCACCAACCCGATCGAACGGCTCAACGGCGAGATCAAACGCCGAAGCGACGTCGTCGGCATCTTTCCAAACGAAGCTGCCGTCACGCGACTGATTGGCGCGCTGCTGCTCGAGCAGAACGACGAATGGGCGGTTCAGCGCGCCCGCTACATGACGCTGGAAACCATCACCGCTCTCGGCGATAATCTCGCCGTCAGCCTGCCGCCCCTGGCAGCCTGATCGAGCAACTAACCCTGCTCAGCAACGCCGTTGCTACACCACGGATTGGGACACGATCATCCACGTGCATTGGTCGGCCCTCCTTGTCGTGTTGTCGGTCGATGAGAAAAGCCAAATCCAGGCGCTGGACCGCACCCAACCCGGCCTTCCGCTGA
>CAXTPV010000191.1:0-4832 GCA_964246135.1 uncultured Acetobacteraceae bacterium
CAGCACGTCCCGCCCGGCACCTATGCCGTCGCTGCCTACCAGGACGAGGACGAGAGCGGAACGTTGCACCGGAGCTTCTTCGGCGTGCCGACCGAGCCGCTCGGGTTCTCGCGCAACCCGAGGCTCGGCATGCATGCGCCGCGCTTTGATGACAGCGCGGTGACGATCGGACCCGAGGGCGGTGCGATCGAGATCAGGATGGGACATTACTGAGGAAGCGGTGGGAGGGGGCGGGCATGGATCACCGATGGTCGGGCCTCGCGCGGTCGGCGGGGCTGTTCGCGTTCGGGTCGCTGGCCGGCTGCATGGCACCGGAGCCGGACCCGCCGCAAACCCATGTCGGCACCTGCAGCCACTACCAGAGCAGCGTGCGGCGGCTGGAAAACGTGCCGAACTGCGAGATGCGGACCCGCCACCGTATGCTGAACGGCCTCGAGCCGATCTACCCGGGCGAGCAACCCTGAGGGTTTGATCGGCCTGCCAATCCTGATCCGCCAATCCTGATCCAAGGGCGCGTCGCATGCGGCGGCGTGCCCGGCGGCATCGCCGGCCGATGTCGCGGTTTGTTCCAATCTTTGTTAAGGGTTGCGGTGGTATCCTGACCTGGTAGGCCAACCCGGAGGCGGTGTGGCGGCCAGGCGGAGCGAGAATGGCGACACGGCCCGACCCAGTCAGCCACTCGGCGCCGCGACCGGAGCATCGCGTCCGCGCGTTTGACGGTCTGCGGGGCGTCGCGGCGCTGATGGTGCTGACCCATCATGCGTTGCTGATGCTGCCCGATTTCGCGGGTTGGGAGTGGTTCGGACCGGGCCAGCCAACACACGGTCCGATCGAATGGCTGCTGCTTCGCACGCCGCTGGCGCTGGTGTGGGCGGGTCAAGCGCGCGCGCTGCTGTTCTTCGTGCTGAGCGGCTTCGTGCTCGGCCTGCCCTGGCTGGAAGGGCGGAGCGTGCCGTATGGCAGGTTCCTGCTCGGGCGCTTCTGCCGGATTTATCCGCCCTATCTCATCGCGATGATCGCGGCGGCGGTGGGAAGCATCCTGCTCGGCGGTCACCTTCTGCCGGGCACGACGATCTACTTCAACAGTCTCGGCTGGGCCTTCCGACCCTCCTGGGCCGCGATCCCGAGCATCCTCACGCTGACCGACAACCAGTCGATGCAGTACATGAACGAGGCGGTGTGGTCGCTGGTCTGGGAGGTCAGGGTCGCCATCATCTTCCCGGCCGTGCTGTTCCCGATCCTGCGCTGGGGCAACCGGGGCGTGCTGGCCGCGCTGGTCGGCCTGACGCTGACCCACGAGCTCACGCTCGGCCTGCTCAGCCCGGGCATGACGATGCTGCTCGACAAGCCGGCCGACACCTTCGCGTTCGCGGAGTTCTTCGTGTTCGGCGCCGCGGTCGCGGTCAATCGCGGCGCGATCGTCGCCTGGTTCGGACAACGTCGGCCGGCTTATGGCCTGATCTCCCTGGGAGTCGGTTGCCTGATGTGCTGGGTCCCGTGGCCGAGGGAGCATGATCACCTGCTCGGCGTCGGCGCGACGATCATCCTGGTCGCGATCCTTGGCACCCCGCGCGTGCAGGGATGGCTGCAGGCGCGCTGGCTGCTCTGGCTCGGTGGACGGTCCTACAGCCTCTATTTGATCCATGTCCCGGTGATCATGATGGCCGTCATCGCAAGCGGCGGCCACGTGACGGTCTGGCTACTATTCGCGGCGGTCGCGCTCGCGATCATCCTGTCGGATTTCTTCCACCACCTGGTCGAGCTACCCTCCGTCGGCCTGGCGCAACGCCTGACCGGCTACTCGCTCCAGTCGAGACATCGCGGGCCGCCAGGTGGCATCGCCGGATGGCTGATCCGGCGCGCACGCGCCGTTGACGCTGCCTTGCCGCTCGCCTGATGCTGCGTGCTCCCGTGGGGAGTGAGCAATGCGGGCGCCGAAAAACGCGTCTGATCGAGCGATCTTGCCGGGCCGCTTGGTCGGTTCGCGCTCGCTTTGGCGGGACCTGGCGCCGGCGATTGTTGTCCTTGCCGCCGTGGCCGCAACCAACTTCGGGACGTTCGCGCTCCTGAAACATGTCGGCGTCGACCCGCGCACCATGTTCGAAGGCTGGATTCCCGTCACCGTCGAGGTGGTCCAGGCACTCGCGGCGCTCGGCGCACTGCTCGTGTTGATCAGGCTGTTCGAGCATCGATGGGCGAGCGAGATCATCGGTGCGGGATGGCCGCGCGCGCTCGGACGCGGGTCGGCGCTCGGCGCCGCCTTGTTCACGGCGGTGATCGCAACGCTGATCGCGCTCGGCGATGCGCGCCTGCGTGCAGGCGCCGGCTGGCGCGCCGCCCTGCTCGCCACGATGCTGGCCTTTCTCGCCGCCATCGGCGAGGAGGCGGTGTTCAGGGGCGTGCTGTTCCGGCTGATCGAGCGGCACACCGGGACCGCGATCGCCCTCCTCGTCTCCGCAGCGACGTTCGGTTTGCTGCACGCCGGAAATCCGGGCGCGACGGCGATGTCGAGCGTCCCCATCGCCGTCGAGGCCGGCGTGCTGCTGGCCGCCTGCTATGCCCTGACCCGGACATTGTGGTTCCTGATCGGCGTCCATTTCGCCTGGAACGCATCGGAAAGCGGCGTCTTTGGTTGCACCGTCTCGGGCTTTTACGTACCGGGCTTGCTGGCAACACGCTTGACCGGTTCGGCCTGGATGACCGGCGGCGCGTTCGGTCCCGAAGCCGGGTTGCCCGCGATGATCACCTGCCTGCTGGTGGCGGCGATCCTGCTTTGGCTGACCGTCGTCAAGGGCGAGTTCGTGCGGTTTGGACGCCGCGAACCGGTGCGGGGCCGACAAGCCCGCCAGGCTCAGAACACCGGCATGCCGCCCGCGACCGTGACAAGCGCGCCCGAGGTGTAGCTGCTCTCGCCGGCGGCCAGCATGACGTAGGCCGGGGCAAGCTCGGCGGGCTGGCCAGGGCGCTGATAGGGCACCATGCCGCCGAAGTTCTGCTGGCTGTCGGGGTCCATGCCGGTGACGATGAAAGGGGTCCAGATCGGGCCGGGCAGCACGGCGTTGACCCTTATGCCCTTGTCGATCAGCAGCTGCGCGAGGCCAAGCGTGAGGTTGGCGATCGCGGCCTTGGTCGCGGAGTAGGCAAGCAGGCTCGGCATCGGGTGCTTGGCGTTGACCGACGACGTGTTCACGATGGCGCTCCCGGGCGGCATCACCGCGGCGGCGGCCTTGGTGAGATAGAAGATCGGATCGACGTTGACGCGGAAGGTGCGGTCCCACTCCTCGTCGCTGATCTCGTCGAGGCCATCGCGGGTCTTCTGGAAAGCGGCGTTGTTGACCAGGATGTCGAGGCCGCCGAACGCGTCGGCGGTGCGCGACACCAGGGCGCGGCAATGCGCCGCAACCGAGACGTCGCCCGGCAACAGCAGCGATTTGCGGCCGGCGTCGCGAACCCAGCGTTCGGTCGCGCGCGCATCGTCGCCCTCGTCGAGATAGGAGATCGCGACGTCGGCGCCTTCCCGCGCGAACGCGATCGCGACCGCGCGGCCGATGCCGGAATCACCGCCGGTGATCAGGGCACGACGCCCCGTCAGTCGGCCGGCGCCCTTGTAGGAGCTTTCGCCGTGATCGGGTTCCGGGCTCATGCGGGCGGACGAGCCGGGAAAGGATTGCGGCTGCGGCTCGAAGGGCGGTCGCTTGTGCGCGGTGCGCGGATCTTCCATGTCTCGTCTCCTGGGGCTCGCCTCGTGCGACACAGCGCACGAGGCGAGAGGGTGTTCGCCGGGCTCCGGGGTTTTTTGCCGTTCGTCGCTAAAATGACCCGGGGGTTGCCTCGATCGCCGTGTCAGGTCATGGAAGTTCTGCTTTGATGAACCGCGCGGCGAGGAGAACTTGATGGCGGAGCGCATCCTCGTCACCGGCGGCGCCGGCTTCATCGGCACCCATGTCGTGCGCGCACTCCTCAGGCGCGGCTGCGCGGTGCGGGTGCTCGACAGCCTGATCGAGCAGGTGCATGGCGGCGCCGAACGCCTGCCAGCGGGCGCGGAGTTCGTGCGTGGCGATGTGCGCGACGCGGCGGCGATGCGGCGCGCGGTCGACGGCGTCGATCGGGTGGTCCACCTCGCGGCCGAAGTCGGCGTTGGTCAGAGCATGTATGCGCTGGAGCGCTACGTCTCGGTCAACGACACCGGGACCGCGGTGCTGCTGGAGGCGCTGATCGAGCGGCCGGTGCGCCGCCTGGTGGTGGCGTCGTCGATGAGCATCTACGGCGAGGGGCTCTACCGCTCGGCCGACGGCGCGGTGCTGGAGACGGTGACGCGTCACGCCGGCAAACGGCCCGGTACCGGCTGGGACCCGGCCGGCGCGTCGGGCGAGCGCCTGGTGCCGGTGGCGACTCCCGAGGGCAAGCGGCCGAACCTCGCCTCGGTCTACGCGCTGACCAAGTTCGTCCAGGAGCGGCTGACGCTGACCGTCGCACCCGCCTACGGCATGGAAGGCGTGGCGCTGCGGTTGTTCAACGTCTACGGACCCGGCCAGGCGCTCTCGAACCCCTACACCGGCGTGCTCGCGATCTTCGCGTCGCGGCTGCTGAACGGCGAGGCGCCGATGGTGTTCGAGGGCGGCGCCCAGCGTCGCGACTTCGTCCACGTCGACGACGTGGTGCAGGCGTTCCTGCTGGCGCTGTTCCACGACGCGGCGCCCGGACAGGCGTTCAACATCGGCAGCGGCCGCGATGTCTCGATCCTCGACGTCGCGGCCTCGGTGTCGCGGGCGATGGATCGCCCCGACCTCACGCCGATCCTGCTCGCCAAGGCGCGTGCCCGCGCCCTCCGG
>CAXTPV010000192.1:0-4812 GCA_964246135.1 uncultured Acetobacteraceae bacterium
GGCATGTAACGGTCCGGGGTCGTCGGGCGTTGTTGCTGCAACAGCATTCGCACCGGGAGTTCGTTGTCATGGCCAAGCCGTTCCGACATGTGGCGTTCGTCGCGTTGTGCACGGCCGCGATCGGCGCCGGGCCGGCGGTTGCGCAATCGGTGGCGGCCAGAGGCGGGGTTGGCGCGCGCGTGCCGGCGGGCGCCCCGTCGGGGGCGATGACGCAGACCACGAAGTCGTTCACCCAGGCGCCGGTGGGCCGGATCTTTGGCGTGCCGGTGGTGATATCGGCGCCGGTCGACGCGCCCTACGACTCGGCGGCGAGCTACTCGACCTTCGAGGGCCAGCCTGGCGGCGGCCCGAACGCTTTGCTGGCGGCCAGCATCGGCAGCGCGCCCTGAGACGACACGGCGGTCGAGCGGGTGGGCGGATTGACGCTGGCTGACTGAGCTTACGGCGCGACGCTGATGCACGGCGTCGGTGCCGCGATCCCATGGCCATGACGCAGACGCTCGCGGCGTTGCTTGGCAGCCTGGCCACCGCCATCGCGATCTTCGGCGGCGGCTTGGCAGTCGAGAGCTACAAGCGCCGGCGCGATCGGATCGGCATGGCGCTGGCGATCGCCGGCGCGATCGATGCCCTGCTCGGCCTCATCGAGACGCGCGGCATGATCGAGGAACTTTGGCAAGCGGTGGACGAGCTCGACGCGGGACGGCCCGTGGCGTTCGCGTCGCTGATCCGTGAGAACGGACCGTTCCAGGCGATCACGCTCTCCTACGCGGATCAGCTCGGCAGCCTGGGCGCCGACCTGCCGTTCCGGGTCGCGCGCTTTCTCACCCACTCCCAGGGTCTGCTGCACGATCTTGGCCGGCTCGACGAGAATGCGCCTGACCTGCGGGTGCAGGCGATGCTGATCCGCCGGATGCGGCCGCTCTGGGAGCAGACGGAGACCCTGGGCACTGAACTGGTCAAGGATCTACGACGCTCCGCGGGGCTGTGACGCTCGCGTCGCGGCCTAGACGGGTCGGGTCCTGATCAGCTGGTCGACCACATCGGGCTCGGCCAGGGTGCTGACGTCGCCGAAATCGTCGGTCTCGCCGGTCGCGACCTTGCGCAGGATGCGGCGCATGATCTTGCCCGAGCGGGTCTTCGGCAGGTCGGGCGACCAGTGCAGGTGGTCGGGCACCGCGTAGCCGCCGAGCACCTGACGCACGGTCGCGACGATGTCCTTGCCCATCGCGTCATCTGGCTCGGCGTCGCCGCGCAGCACGACGTAGGCGTAGATCGCCTGGCCCTTCACATCGTGCGGCACGCCGACCACCGCCGCCTCCACCACCTTGGGGTGCTGGGCGATCGCGCTCTCGACCTCGGCGGTGCCGATCCGGTGGCCCGACACGTTGATCACGTCGTCGACCCGTCCGGTGATCCAGTAGTAGCCGTCGGCGTCGCGTTTGGCGCCGTCGCCGCTGGTGTAGACCCCGGGATGGGCGGTGAAGTAGGTGCGTCGGAAGCGCTCGTGATCGCCGTGGATGCTGCGCGCGAGGCCGGGCCAGCTCCTGGTGATCACCAGCTGCCCCTCGCCCTCCCCCTCGACGGTGGCGCCGGACGCGTCGACCAGCGCCGGCAGCACGCCCGGGAGCGGCAGGGTCGCCCAGCCGGGCTTGAGCGGGGTCGCGCCCGGCAGCGGCGAAATCATGATGCCGCCGGTCTCGGTCTGCCACCAGGTGTTGACGATCGGGCACTGCTCGCGGCCGACCACCTCGTGATACCAGAGCCAGGCCTCGCGGTTGATCGGCTCGCCGACGCTGCCGATCACGCGGAGCGAGGAGCGGTCCGACGCGCGCACCGGCGCGTCGCCGTGGCGCATCAGGGCGCGGATCGCGGTCGGCGCGGTGTAGAAGCTGGCGACGCGATGGCGGTCGATCACCCGCCACCAGCGGCCGGGATCGGGATGGGTCGGCACGCCCTCGAACACCAGGGTGGTGGCGCCGTTGGCGAGCGGTCCGTAGACGAGGTAGGAGTGGCCGGTGATCCAGCCGACATCGGCGGTGCACCAGTAGACCTCGCCCGGGCGGTAGTCGAAGACGATCTCGTGGGTGTAGCTGGCCCAGACCAGGTAGCCGCCGGTGGTGTGCAGCAGCCCTTTCGGCGCGCCGGTGCTGCCGGACGTGTAGAGGATGAAGAGCGGGTCCTCGGCCTGCATCTCCTCGGGCTCGCAGGTCGGCGCGGCGGCGGCGGTCAGCGTCGCGTAGTCGTGGTCGCGGCCGGGCTGCATCGGCACCGCGCTTTTGGTCGAGGCCACCACGATCGCGTGGGCGATGGTGGGCGCGGCCGCCATCGCCGCGTCGGCCTGGTGCTTGAGCGCGATGCGCTTGCCGGCGCGACGCAACTCGTCGGCGGTGACCAGCAGCACCGCGCCGCAATCGGCGAGGCGTTGCGCGACGCTCGCCGGCGAGAAGCCCGCGAACATCACCGCGTGCACCGCGCCGATCCGGGCCGCCGCCAGCATCGCGATCACCGCTTCGGGGATCATCGGCATGTAGATGCCGACGCGGTCGCCGCGGCCGACCCCGAGCGCGCGCATGGCGTTGGCGAGGCGGCAGACGCGCGCCAGGAGGTCGCTGTAGGTGATGGTCTCGGTGGTGCCCTCGTCGTCGCCCTCCCAGATCAGGGCGGCGCGGTCCGGCGTCGCCTCGGCGTGGCGGTCGAGGCAGGATTCGGTGACGTTGAGCGCGCCGTCCTCGAACCAGCGGATCGAGACCTCGCCCTCGAAGGTCGAGTTGTCCATCACCGTCGGACGCCGGCGCCAGACGATCCGGCGTGCCTGCTCGGCCCAGAAATCGTCCGGCCGCTGCGACGCGTGGTTGGTCATCAGCTGGTGCAGCCTCGCGTTGACCAGCGCGGTCGAGGCCAGCTGCGGCTTGACGTGGAACATGTCCTCGGTCCGCACGCTGTCCGAGCCGGATTGCAGATGGATCATCGCTTCTCCTCGGGTTCGCTTGCCGCCATCCCGGCCAGCTCGCGTATGCGTGCCCACTCGGCGCCGGTGATCGGGACCACCGACAGGCGCGATTGGCGCACCAGCAGGCAGGCAGCGAGCGCGGGGTCGGCCTTGATGGTGGCGAGCGTGACCGGGCGCTTGACCGGCTCACGGGCGCGCATGTCGACCGCCGACCAGTCGCCGTCCGTCGCGGTCGGGTCGGGGTAGGCCTCGCGCACGATCTCGACGACGCCGACCACCTCGCGGCCGGTACCGGAGTGATAGAAGAAGGCGCGGTCGCCAAGCCGCATGGCGTCGAGGTTGCGCCTGGCCTGGTGGCTTCGCACTCCGGTCCAGGGCTCGACGCCGTTCTTCACCTGGTCGTCCCAGGAGAACTGCTCGGGCTCGGACTTCACCAGCCAGGTCGCCATGGTGCTTCGCGTCAGCTCACCACCGCGCCGTCGCGGAACACCATGCGGTAGTGGCGTATCACCACGCTCTCGAACAGGCCGGTCTTGTGATACGGGTCGCTCTCGGCGAAGCCTTCGGCCTCGGCGCGGTCGGCGACATCGACGATCAGCATCGAGCCGCACGGCCGGCCGTCGAGATCGAGTGTCGGACCGGCCTGCACCAGCCGCTCGGCGTAGGTCTGCAGGTAGGCGATGTGCTGCGGCCTGGTCGCGAGCCGCATGTCGAGGCAGCCCGGCTTGTCGCGGCACACGATCAGGAACAACACTGGCGGCATTCTCCGCTGGCACGATGTCGGATCGAGCCTAACTGACAACCTCGCATGACGCACGCGCCGATGGACGCATGCTGGTGCAGGCGATGCACGCGCATAGACGTGTGCGGGTGGAAGGGGTAAGCGAAACGTCGTGGATGCATACGCGAACGGCACCCGACGGGGCGCGGCCGGACGGCGTTGGAGCCTGCACCGGTTCGCCAACCCCGGTCAGTATCTCCGCCTCGGCGCGCGGGTGCAGCCCTTTCTCACCTGGCCGGCGCTGGTCCTCTCGGCGGTAGGCCTGGTGTGGGGCTTGCTGTTCTCGCCCGCCGACTGGCAGCAGGGCGACGCGGTGCGGATCATGTACGTGCACGTGCCGACCGCCTGGCTCGCCTCGCTCGGCTACGTGGCGCTGGCGGGCTGCTCGCTCGCCTCGCTGGTGTGGCGGCACCCGCTCGCCGATCTAGCGGCGGCCGAGATCGGGCCGGTGGGCGCGGTGATCACCGCGCTGTGCCTCGCGACCGGCTCGCTCTGGGGCAAGCCGATGTGGGGCGCCTGGTGGGTGTGGGACGCGCGGCTGACCTCGGTGCTGGTGCTGTTCTTTCTCTATCTCGGCCACGTGACGCTGATACGCGCGTTCGACGACCCGCAGCGAGGCGCGCGCGCGGGGGCGATCCTGGCGCTGGCGGGCGCCGTCGATCTGCCGATCATCAAGTATTCGGTGCAGTGGTGGAACACGCTGCATCAGCCCGACAGCATCACGCTCACCGGGGCGCCGACCATGTATGTCGGCATGCTGTGGCCGCTGCTGTTCGCCGCGCTGGGCTTCACCTTCGGGTTCGCCGCCATCGTCAACGCGCGGCTGCGGGCCGCGGTGATGGAGCGCCGCGCGCGGTCGGTGCTGCTGAGCCGGGCCGGCGCGGCCGGGGCGTGACGGAGCGGGCGTGATGGCGGCGGCATGACCCACCTCCCCTACATCGCCGGCGCCTACGGGCTCACGATCGTCGCGGCCCTCGTGCTCGGGGTGGGCGCGAGCCTGCGGCTCGGCCGGGCCAGGCGACTGCTCGCCGCGGCCGAAGCGGCGCGTCCGGCCCGGGCGTCGGCTGGGGCGCGGCCGTGC
>CAXTPV010000193.1:0-4793 GCA_964246135.1 uncultured Acetobacteraceae bacterium
GGGGGGTCTCGCCGAGCACGACGCCGAGCGTCCAGCGCGGCAGCATGCCGGGCGGGCGCGCGATCAACGCGAGCGCGCGCGCCCAGGTCGCGCTGTCCGGCTCGGCCTCGGCGCGCCGGCGTGATCCCGCCTGCGTGTCGGCGACCAGGCCAGCCAGCCGGGTCACCGGGCCGCGCCAGTCGCCATGCGCTCGGTCATAGGCCATCAGCCCGTGGCGAAGCGCGTCGGCGGCCGCCTCCTGCAGCGTGGGGTCGAGGCTGGTCTGCACGGTCAGGCCGGCGGTGTTGATGGTGTCGCTGCCGAACCGCGCCGCGAGCTGCCTGCGGACCTCGCCGGTGAACCAGTCGGCGCCAGGCACCGGCGCCGGCCGGTGAGCGCTGCTCGGCACCAGCGGCTCCGCCTTGGCGGCGCGCGCCTCCGCCTCGGTGATGGCGTGGGTGTCGACCATGCGGTCGAGCACCCAGTCCCGCCTGCCACGCGCGGCGTCGGGATAGCGGTACGGGTTGTAGTTGTTCGGGCCCTTCGGCAGGGCGGCGAGGAAGGCGGCCTCGGCGACCGTGAGCTCGTCGAGCGGCTTGTCGAAGTAGGTCTGCGCCGCGCTCGCGATGCCGTAGGCGCCAAGGCCGAGATAGATCTCGTTGAGGTAGATCTCGAGGATTTTGGTCTTCGGCAGCGTCTGCTCGATCCGCATCGCCAGGATCGCCTCCTTCACCTTGCGCTGCATGGTGACGACGTTGCCGAGGATCATGTTTTTCGCGACCTGCTGGGTGATCGTCGACGCCCCGATCGGGCGCCGGCCGCTGTGCAGGTTCTCGAGATCGGTCACCGCGGCGCGCAGGATCGCCAGCGGATCGACGCCGCCATGGGTCCAGAAGTTCTGGTCCTCGGCGGCCAGGAAGGCGTTCTTCACCAGCTCCGGGATCGCCGGGTAGGGCACGAAGATGCGCCGCTCGGCCGCGATCTCGGCGACCAGGCCGTCATCGCCGTCATAGACGCGGCTCATCAGCGGCGGGTGATAGTCGCGAAGGCCGTTGACGGTCGGCAGGCCTTGCGAGAAATGCTCGAACGCCCGCCAGGCCACGATCGCGCTCACCGCGCCCGCCAGCAGCAGCAGCGCCAGCACCGCGCCCGCGATCCGGCGCAGCAGGCCAAAGCGCGGCTTGCGCGGGCCTGGTGGGCCGCGTCCGCCACCGCGCGACGAGACCGGGATGCGCGGTGGCGGCGATCCGTCGGCCGGCAACAGACGCTCGCCCGCCTGAAGAGGTCGGTTCATCGGGCGCCTTCTACCACCTAATCCGGCGCGTGCGTAAGCGCGGCGGCCCGACTGCGGCCGCCCCTGGGGCGGTCCCAGTTCGGCGGTGACGCGTCAGCCGGACGCCATCGCCAGGCGCGCGCCGTCGGCGAAGAAGCCGTTGATCGCCGCTTCCAGCGCGAGGGTGATGCGCGCCCGGTGGGCGGCGGTGCGGAGCAGGGCCTCGTCTTTGGGGTTCGACATGAAACCCATCTCGACCAGCACGCTCGGGATGTCGGGCGCCTGCAGCACCACGAAGGCGGCGTGACGGCTGGGGTTCGCGAGCAGCCCGATCCCCGGCCCGAGCGAGCCCACCACGCGCTGCGCCATCCGCGATGACCCGGCGCGGGTCTCCTGCCGGGTGAGGCTGGCGAGGATTCGTTCCACCGCCGGCGAATTGGTGTGAAAGCGTGGCAGCGCGAACCGGTCGGCGCTGTTCTCGCGCCGCGCGAGAGCCGCCGTCTGCCCGTCGGAGGCGACCTCTGACAGGGTGTAGACGCTGGCGCCGCGCACGGCGGGAGACGCGATCGCGTCGGCATGCATCGACACGAACAGCGCCGCCCCACGCGCCTCGGCGATCCCGACCCGGTCGGGGAGCGGGATGAAGCGGTCATCGTCGCGCGTCAGCAAGGCGTCGACGCGTCGGCCGCGAAGCAGCCGCGCGTGCAGCTCGGTCGCGGCGGCGATCGCGATGTGCTTCTCGTAGGTGCCGGCATAGCCGATGGCGCCAGGGTCCTTGCCGCCATGGCCGGGGTCGAGGATGACCAGTGGTCGCGGCGGCTGCGGATGCCGCAGCGTGACCGGAGCGGCAAGCCGGTGCCGTATGGTCCCGCGATGCGTCGTGGCAACGGCGAGGCGGGCGCCACCGAGCATGGTGGCGACGCTCGACCCGATCATGACGCGGCGCGACATCCGGACCTGATCAGAACATGGCATCCGGCCTAGATAGCATGTCGGGGACGCGAGCCGGCCGCCTGGGCGCGCCCGCGATCCTGAAAGCGCCTGTGCTGTGGCTGGCAGGTCACGCCCTGGCACGAGGGCGTCTTGCGAAAACCCGGATGGATGTCCCATAGTGACGTCTGCGTGACGCGGCGGGCCCTGGTCCGTGCCGAAGTCGTGCCGGTCCGCATCATCCTCCAGCGAGGCAGCGGTGGTCCGGCCTGCTCCGGGATCATCGGCGATTGGTCTGATCGGCCTCGACCCGATGGCAGCGTGCCGTGCCGTTCCCGCGAGATACCGTTCGATCGACATGACCGGGTCCCGCTCATCAACCGCCACGGGCCCGGCCCGTGGCCCAGGACTTCCATGACAGCGACCGCGATACGTTGCGCCGACGAGCCGACCGCCTGGATATCCGGCGGGTCGGCGTCGGCAGCTTCGCCGTCGCGCACCCCTCACCATTCTTCCGCCGCTGAACGCAGTGCCTCCCTCGCCGTCGGGAGGCCGTCGTCTGACGCCTCACGCCGCCGGGTCGGACCGGAGCGCGTCGCGGCCGACCGGAGTTCAAGCGTCCATGACAAAGCGCATGCTGATCGATGCCAGCCACGCGGAAGAGACCCGCGTGGTGGTGCTGGCGGGTAGCCGCCTCGACGACTACGACGTCGAGACCGCTACCAAGAAGCAGATCAAGGGCAACATCTACCTCGCCAAGATCGTCAGGGTCGAACCGAGCCTGCAGGCCGCCTTCGTCGAGTATGGCGGCAACCGGCACGGCTTCCTCGCCTTTGGCGAAATCCACCCCGACTACTTCCAGATCCCGGTCGCCGACCGGCAGCGCCTGATCGCCTTGCAGGAGGAGGAGGCCGAGGCCGAGCGGCTGGAGGAGGAATCCGGCCTCGCTCGCGAGGCCGTGCTCGCGGTGTCCCGGTCCGAGGCCGTCGTGGATGATCAAGGTGGTGATCCGGGCGGCGACACTGGCGGCGAGGTGCTCGACGCCGATGCCGGCGCATCGCCGACACCAGAGCTGGTCGGCAATGGCGGTGACGAGCCGCGTGGCGACGAGCCACGCGACGGCACCGGTCAGGACGAGGTCGGCCAGGACGAGGTCGGGCGCGACGATCATGGCGCCGAGAGCGAGCCAGGCGACGGGCCGGTAGACGGCAGCCACGGCGAGGGCGGCCAGGGCGAAGGCGGCCAAAGCGATAGCCGCGGCAGCGAGGAGCGCCGGCGCTCGCAGCGCCTGCTGCGCCACTACAAGATCCAGGAGGTGATCCGGCGCCGGCAGGTGCTGCTGGTGCAGGTGGTCAAGGAGGAGCGCGGCTCGAAGGGTGCGGCGCTCACCACCTACATCTCGCTGGCCGGCCGCTTCTGCGTGCTGATGCCGAACTCGCCACGCGGCGGCGGGGTGTCGCGCAAGATCACCTCGGCGGCCGACCGCAAGCGGTTAAAGGAGATCACCGCCGAGCTCGAAATCCCGCGCGGCATGGCGATGATCGTGCGCACCGCCGGCGCGCAGCGGCCACGACCCGAGATCACGCGCGACTGCGAGTATCTGCTGCGTCTCTGGGACGACATCCGCGACACCACCATGGCCTCGATGGCGCCGGCGCTGATCCACGAGGAAGCGAGCCTGATCAAGCGCGCGATACGCGACGTCTATTCCCGCGATGTCGACGAAGTCCTGGTCGACGGCGAGGCCGGCTGGGCGGCGGCGCGCGAGTTCATGCGGCTGCTGATGCCAAGCCACGCCCGCAAGGTGCAGCTCTGGCGGGAAGGCCAGCCGTTATTCGCCAAGCACAACGTCGACGGTTTTCTCGACGCGATGCTGAGCCCGAACGTGCAGCTCCGCTCGGGCGGCTATCTGGTGATCAACCAGACCGAGGCGCTGGTCGCGATCGACGTGAACTCCGGCCGCTCGACGCGCGAGCGCGGTATCGAGGAGACCGCGCTCCGGACCAACCTCGAGGCCGCCGACGAGGTCGCCCGCCAGCTCCGGCTGCGCGACCTCGCCGGGCTGATCGTGATCGACTTCATCGACATGGAGAGCCGCAAGAACAACCTCGCGGTCGAGCGGCGGATCAAGGACGCGCTGCGCGACGACCGGGCGCGCATCCAGGTCGGCGCCATCAGCGCGTTCGGGCTGCTGGAGATGAGCCGCCAGCGGCTGCGGCCCTCGCTTGCCGAGAACAGCTTCACGCCCTGCCCGCATTGTGCCGGCACGGGGCTGCTGCGCTCGGTCGAGAGCGCCAGCCTGCACGTGCTGCGCGCGATCGAGTCGGTGGGTGCGGCGCGCGACGCGGCCGAGATCGTGGTGCACGCCGCCTCGCCGGTGGTGCTCTACATCCTAAACCAGAAGCGCGGCTGGCTCGCCGAGATCGAGCGCCGCTTCGTGATGCAGGTCGTCTGCGAGATCGACGACACGCTGAACCCGCCCGAGCACCGCATCGTCAAGGCGCGGGTGCGACCGGCGGCCGAGTTCCCGCCGGACGCGCCGGCGCTGCTGCCGGTGATCAGCGAGGCGGCGACCGCCGACGAGGACGCGATCGAGGCTCCGGAGGAGGAG
>CAXTPV010000194.1:0-4099 GCA_964246135.1 uncultured Acetobacteraceae bacterium
CGTCAAGCCGGGCCTGCGCCGGCTTGCCGATCAGGGCCTGATCCATGTCGTCGGCCGTCATGTAGAAGCCGTCGATCGCGATCAGCTCGGCATGCAGCCGCCGGCACAGCACGCGCGCGCCCGGATGCCCGCCGAACCCCGCGACCGCGCGTCCGCGCAGCGCGCCGTAGATGTGGATCGAGCCGCCCGCCATGACCTCCGCCCCCGACGCCACCGAGCCGATCACGGTCACGTCGCCGTCCGGAAAGATGACCTGCTGGCCGGACCGGATCGGCCGGTCGACCAGCAGCGAGCGTGGCGTCGTTGCGTCGCCAACAGGCGAGGGGCCGGCGGCCGCCGCCGGCTCCGGGATGTCGGCGGCACCGGTCTCGCGGCCGCCAGAAAGCTGGGCGGGAAAACCGTCGATCGCCTCGGCCGCGCCCGCGTTCTCGGTCGCGATCACCCGCAGGCCGCGGTCGCGGAGCAGCCCCGGCAGCGCCGCCAGCCCGTCCGCCCCCGCGGCTAGCAATCCAAGGTCCAGCACCATCGGGCGTTCGGTGAAGAACGAGCCGGCGCGTGCGATCTCGGCGTCGAGCGCCTCGACCCAGCCGGCGAGCGGCAGGTCGGGCGTCAGCACCAGCGCCATGAACGAGCGCCCGCGCACCCTGATCGCCGGTCGGGACTCGGTTTGCGCAAGGGTGGACGCCGTCATCACGCCGGGGTGTCATCGCAAGGCGCGCGCGTCAACAGGCCGGTTGGCGGCGGGGCGCCGCGGATGCGATGATCGCGCATGCGCATCCTGCACCACCTGCCGCTCTCTCCCTCCGCGCGCAAGGTGCGTCTGGTCCTGACCGAGAAGCGGCTGCCGTTCGAGCTCAAGGTCGAGCGCGTCTGGGAGCGGCGGACCGAGTTCCTCGAGATCAACCCCGCGGGCCAGGTGCCGGTGCTGGTCGAGGACAACGGCCTGGTGGTGCCCGATTCGGCGGTGATCTGCGAGTATCTCGAGGAGGCCTACCCCGACGTGCCGCTGCTCGGCCGCAGCTTCGGCGAGCGCGTCGAGACCCGGCGCCTGCTCGCCTGGTTCGACGGCAAGTTCGCGAGCGAGGTCACGCGCAACCTGGTCGGCGAGAAGCACATGAAGCGGCTGATGGGGCGCGGCGAGCCCGACGCGAGCGCGCTGCGTGCCGGCTACACCAACCTGAAGTTCCACATGAGCTATCTCGGCTGGCTCGCCGAGACGCGGAAATGGATCGCGGGTCCCAACCTGTCGCTCGCCGATTTCGCCGCCGCGGCGCAGCTGTCCTCGCTCGACTTCGTGGGCGACGTCGACTGGACCCTGTCGCCATCCGCAAAGGACTGGTACGCACGGATGAAGTCGCGCCCCTGCTTTCGCGGCCTGCTCGCCGATCGGGTGGGCGGCGTCACCCCGCCCGACCACTACGCGGATCTCGACTTCTGACCTCTCACCCGGCCGCCCTGATCAGCCGGCACAGCCTGGTGCCCGGCCAGACGATGCTGCCGGTGATGTCGGCGCAGTCGGCGCGCCGTAGCCGGTAGGCGGCGAGGGTGCGGTCGGCCCGGCCGGGATCGTAGCGTGGCTGGTCGAGGCCATAGACACCAATGGTCTCAGCCGCCGCGATGGCGGAGCGTATCCGCGCCTGCATCAGGCCGCCATTCTCGGGCTGGGTGAGGTTGTTGTTCACGCCGGCGAGGCGGACGCCGTCCGGCTCGAACGCGGCAATGTAGGCCAGCGGCCCGTGATCGAGGATCAGCACCAGCGCCCCCACCGGCAGTCGCGGCACGCTGACCAGCGCGCGCGTTCCGCTCTGCGGCGCCCGCCCCCACTCCGGCGCGACCGTCACCAGGCGCAAGCCAGCCAGCAGCAGCAGCGATCCCGCCAGCACCGCGCGACGTGCGCCCACATTGCGCGGCGCGAGCGAGAGCGCCGCCATCGCGAGGATCGGCCCGCTCAGCAGCTCCAGCACCGATAGGTAGCGGAAGATCGAGAAGCTGCGCTCCCACGCCACCATCGAGACCAGGAAGAACGTGCCTATGAAGCGCGCGTCACCGCACCGGACGACGAAACTCCGCGCGAGCAGCACGAGCGACGCCAGCAGCGCGAGCGCGATCCGGGGATCACGCATCGGCTGATCGAGTTCAGTCACCAGCGTCGTGCGTCGGACCGCCCAAAGGAACGGGTAGAACAGCCACTGCACGGTGTCGCGCGGGAAGAAGCGACGATCGATGAAGTCGCCGGGATAGGCGAGCCCGGATCGGAACAGGTTGTTGTAGAACGGGAAGACCGGGTTGCCGGAGAACCGCCACAGCCGCCACCACCACCAGCCGTCGAACGCCAGCAGCGCCAACGCGGCGCCGGCACAGAACCAGGCGGCGATCCCCACCCGCCTTACCGCCGGGATGTCCCCGCGTGCCAGCAACGCCACCACCAGTCCCGTCGCCGCGTAGGTGAAGGTCAGCTTCAGCCCAAGCGCCGCCCCCAGCATCAGGCCGGCGAGCAAGCCATGCCGCGCTCTCCCATCGTCGAGCAGCAGCAGCATCGCGCCGAGCACCAGCGTGCATGGAACCATGTCGCTCATCGATGTCGCCAGCACCGGATGCGTCGCCGCCCCCGTCGCGCCGATCACCACCGCGACCAGCGCCAGCAGCCGCGCGGTCACGGTTTCGGCCCGCAGCAGCCGCAGCGCGATCAGCAACGCGAACCCGAGCGCCGCCACGCATGGCAGCGCCAGCAGAAGCCGCGCCAAGTGGCCCTCGCCGAGATGGCGGACCACCAAGTAATAAGGAACGTCGTTGGTCGGCGGCAGGAAGCCCTGGCTCTGCGCCGGCGCGATGTCACGGCCCCAACTGCCGTGCAGCAGCGCGAACGGCCCATACAGGTGATAATTCAGCAGGTCATAGGAGGCGTCGCCGCGCAGGCGCCACGCCGTCTCCTCGGTCCACCCGAGCAGCAGCAGCAGCGAAAGCCCGACCTGATGCGTCGCCAGCCACGAGGCGAGCGCGCGCCCGACGCCGCTTCCCCCGGCGCCGGCCTCCACCCCGCGCCTCACCCTCTGATCGCGCGCAGGCAGGCGGCCGCCTCGTCTGGCCGCAGCGTCGCGCCCAGGCGTTGCTCCAGCCCCGCCAGCGTCGGCACCGAGGCGTGCGCGCTGGCGAGTGCTCGCAGCGCCTCCGCCCTGCCATGCCGGAAGCACTGCCCGACCAGTTCCGCGAACGCGCCGCCGCCCAGCACATCCGACGGCAGCAGCGTCGCGACTTCGGCAATCGTCGCGTCGTCAAGATGGCGCCAGAAGTTGAACAGGCCATGAAAGCCGAATGGAGGCCGCGCCATCGTCACCCGCTCATGCGCGAACCGGTCGGCGACCGCGGCCGGCGCGAACCTGATCCCGTGGTCGCGCTCGAGCGCCGGCCGGAACACCCGGCAGATCAGCTCGTCCTCCGGCACGCCGTCGCGCGGCGCGAATCGCGGCAGGCTGAGCGCGTCGAGCAGCCGCCGCGAGCGCAGCGAGAACCCGCCATTGCCGACATCCGAGCCCGCGTCCTGCCACCACCAGCGCGCCCCGACATAGTCGAACCCGAGGAACGCCGGATCCCACGCCCCGGGCGTGACCACGAAGCCGTCCCACTGCACCACCAGAACGTGGCTGGTCGTCACGTGCTCGGCGAGCCCGCGCAGCATGAACGCCGAGTAGTCGTCGCGCGAGCGCAGTCTGGCGATCGGCCGCGACCGCGCCGCGCCGACCACCGCCTGGTCCGAGAACAGCAGCGCGTCGGCGAACGCGCACGCCTCGGCCGAGCGCGCCAGCGCGCGCGCGGTCAGCGCCACCCGGCTCGAATCCGCGGCGCAGAGCGTGACCTGCGGCAAGCCGGGCCGCCTTGCGCGCACCGCCGGGGCCGGCAGCGGGGCGGGCGCGGATGCGAACAGCCGGCAGGCATCCTCGAACTGGCCACGCACCCGCTCCAACCGCGCATCCGCGTCGGGTTCGCCAAGCGCGAGCCCGCGCAACCCCAGCCAGGCGTGCCGGCACCACACATCCGCGTAGGCCGAGCCGGTGTCGGGACCCGCCTCCGTATCAGGCGCGCGCTCGCGCACGATGTCTTC
>CAXTPV010000194.1:4109-4778 GCA_964246135.1 uncultured Acetobacteraceae bacterium
CTCTCGCACGACCCCGCCACCAACGCTCCCCGGATCATCCGGCCAGGCCACGCCGATCGCCTCGCCGGCCCGCCGCAGCGCGCCCGCCCAGTCCGCCAGCATCGCGTCGAACGCAACGAAGGCCCGCCGCATCCCGCGGGTGTCCCGCTCGGCATCAAGCACGTGGCGCAGCCAGAGCAGCGACGAGAACCCGGGCGCGAAGCCGTCGCGCCGGCCGAGCGAGCGCGCCACCGCCCCCGGATGCCGGATCGCGATCAGCACCGAGGCCTCGATCCCCCGACGTGCCAGCAACGGCACCCACATCGGCAGCAGCCGCGACAGCCGCGGGTCCTTCAGCACGAACAGCGACGCGCCCGCGAACTCGGCATCGAGCGCCGCCTCCATCCGCGTCTCCAGCGCCGCCCGCGCGACCGCGCCGATCCGGTCCGGCTCGAAGCGCCGCCAGTCCGCCCAGAGCGAGCCGCCGGCGGCGAGGATGTCGTCGTGCAACGCCATGATCGTCGCGGATTCCGCGAACCCGTCCGGGTTGTCGGCCGCCGCCGCGAGCAACGTCGCCGGCAGCGCCGCGCCGCATCGCGCGACCGCGCCCGCCAGCCGCGCCGTGCCGCTGCGATGCATCCCGAGCACCAGGATCGCGCGCCGGGCGCCCGGCGTCCCCGGCAGGTTCAT
>CAXTPV010000195.1:0-1646 GCA_964246135.1 uncultured Acetobacteraceae bacterium
CACTTCGGAACAGATCTGGGCACGCCGCCCACCGCCGTGGCTACGCCGTTCGCGAGGGGGCGCGGGCGCCCCCGCGCCCCCCGCGCCGACGCCGCGACGCAGCTTCTCGGGCAGCCAGACATCGTCCTGGTCGGCGAAGGCGGCCACCCCCGCGGTGTTCTCTGCGACGTGCGCGCGCAGCAGCGTCATGAAGCTGTCGGTGATGCCGAGGTGTCGCCCGTCATCGGCAAGCGGCCGGCAGCGCGTCGGCCCCTCGCTGTCGGCGAAACGTTCCAGCACCGCGCGCGTGCCGTCGATGCTGCTGTCGTCGCGCCAGCGTAGCGTCCAGGTTTGGTGGTCCTGGGCGAGGAAGCTTGCCAGCTGGGCATCGAGGAAGCGGGCGCCGTTGTAGGCCGACAGCAGGATCGTTACCGCCGTCACGCTCGGGTAGCCGCTTCCTCTCCGTCGAGCAGGGCGTCCACCACCGGCGCGAGGCTCGCGCGCCAGGGCGGCAGTTCGATCCCGAAGACGCGCGCGAGCTTGCCGCAGTCGAGCCTGGTGTCGGCGGGCCGCCTCGCCGGCGTCGGCCAGTCCGCGGTGGCGATCGCGCTCACCTCGGGCAGCGCGCGACCATGCCTGGCCGCCTCCTCGAAGGTCGCGACCGCGAGCTCGTGCCAGCTGGCCTCGCCCTGGTTGCTGGCGTGGTACACCCCGGCATCGGCGACATCAAAGCCGCGCGCCTCGATGATCGCGATGATCGCCAGGATGGCGCGGGCGAGGTCCGGCGCGCTGGTGGGGGATCCGCGCTGGTCGGCGACCACCTTGAGCGTGCCGGTGCGGGCGCCGACCGCGAGCATGGTGCGGACGAAGTTGCGACCGTAAGGCGAGAACACCCAGGCGGTGCGCAACACGATGGTGTCACGATTGGCGGCAAGCGCCGCCGCCTCGCCGTCGAGCTTGGTGCGCCCGTAGACGCCGGTCGGTGCCGTCGCGTCGGCCTCGACATAGGGCGCGCCCTTGTTGCCGTCATAGACGTAGTCGGTCGAGACGTGGATCAGCGGGATGGCGGACGCCGCGCAAAGCTCCGCCAACAGGCGGGGACCGTCACGATTGGCGCGCGCGGCCGCGTCGGGCTCGGTCTCGGCGCCATCGACCGCGGTGTGGGCGGCGGCGTTGACGACGAGGGATGGCGCGGTGGCGGCGAAGGCGCTCCTGATCGTCTCCGGGCGTTCGAAGTCGAACATTGGGCGTCCGATACGCCTGATCCTGGCGCCGCCGGCGTGCGCGAGGGAGCTCGCGAGCTGGCCTTGGCCGCCAGTGACCAGGATCGGGCCGCCGCCATGTGCGATCAAGCGCCGAACCAGGGCGCGCCGTCGCGGAAGCGCCCGGCGGCCGCGTCTTTGGCCGACAGCGCCGCCTCGCCGGCCGCGATCGGCCAGTCGATCGCGAGGTCGGGGTCGGTCCAGAGCACCGCGCACTCGGAGGCGCTGTCGTAGATCGCGGTGGTCTTATACTGCACCTCGGTCGCGTCGCTGAGCGTCACGAAGCCGTGCAGGAAGCCCGGCGGTATCCAGAGCTGCGACCAGTTCGCCGCCGAGAGTTCGGCCGCGACCCAGGCGCCATAGCTCGCCGAACCCTCGCGCGCGTCGACCGCCACATCCCAGATC
>CAXTPV010000195.1:1662-4768 GCA_964246135.1 uncultured Acetobacteraceae bacterium
AGTGCAGCCCGCGCACCGTGCCGCGTCGCGCCGACAGGCTGTGATTGTCCTGGACGAAGTCCGCCTTGATCCCGGCCTCGGCCAGGCGCGGCCCGTGGAAGGTCTCGGAGAAGAAGCCTCGACTATCCCCGTAACGCGGCGGCGTCAGCAGGACGACGTCTGGAATGGCGAGACGCTCGGCCTTCACGCTGTCAGCGCCCGGACCACGGATCAGTCATGACCGGCGAGTTCCGTCAGCAGGCGGCCAAGCTCGGTCTTGCCGAGCGCTCGCGCCTGCGCGCGAAGCGCATCGCGATCGATGTAGCCCATCCGGAACGCGACCTCCTCCGGGCTGCCGACCAGCATGCCCTGCCGGCCCTGGATCGTCTGCACGAAGGTCGCCGCCTGCAACAGGCTGTCCGGCATGCCGGCGTCGAGCCAGGCGCAGCCTCGGCCGAGGCGCTCGACATGCAGCGAGCCCTCCTCGAGATAAATGTGGTTGAGGTCGGTGATCTCGAGCTCGCCCCGCGCCGACGGCTTGATCGAGCGCGCGAGCTCGGTGACCCGGTGATCGTAGAAATAGAGCCCGGTGACCGCCCAGCTGCTCGAAGGGTGGGTCGGCTTCTCCACGATGTCGATCGCCCGGCTCGATTCGTCGAAGCTGACGACGCCGTAGCGCTCCGGGTCGCGCACCTGGTACGCGAACACGGTGGCACCTTCCGGCCGCGACACCGCGGCCCGCAGCAGCACGCCGAGATGGTCCGCGAAGATCAGGTTGTCGCCGAGCGCCAGCGCGCAGGCGCTGCCCGACAGCCAGTCATCGGCGATCAGGAAGGCTTGCGCGATTCCCTCCGGCCGCGGCTGCGCGCGATACTCGAAGCGGACACCGAGGCGCGAGCCGTCCCCGAGCAGACGCCTGAACTGCGGCAGGTCCTCGGGCGTCGAAATGATCATGATGTCGCGTATGCCCGCCAGCATCACCGTCGCCAGCGGGTAGTAGACCATCGGCTTGTCGTAGACCGGCAGCAGCTGCTTGCTGGTCGCGAGCGTCATCGGATGCAGCCGGGTGCCCGACCCGCCGGCGAGCACGATGCCCTTCATCGCGGAGGTGGCTTCGCGTGGCATCTCAGGCCGCCGCCCCGAGGCGCTCGCCGCCGTAGCGCCGCGCCCTGATCGCCTCCCACCAGTCACGGTGATCGACGAACCACTGCACGGTGCGCCTGATGCCGCGCTCGAAATCATGCGCGGCGCGCCAGTCGAGCGCCTGCTCGGCATGCGTGGGATCGATCTCGTAGCGCCAGTCATGGCCCGGACGGTCGGGCACGAACCGGATCAGCCGCGCGCGCTCGCCGGCAGGATCGGGCGCGATCTCGTCGAGCACCTTGCAGATCATGCGCACGACCTCGAGGTTGGAGCGCGGCTGGCGGGCGCCGATCGCGTAGGTCTTGCCCGGAACGCCGCGCTCGATCGCGCGCACCAACGCTTCCGCGTGATCCTCTACGAACAGCCAGTCGCGCTGGTTCGAGCCGTCGCCATAGACTGGCAGCTCGCGGCCTTCCAGCGCCTGGATCGTCACCAGCGGGATCAGCTTCTCCGGGAAGTGCCAGGGACCGTAGTTGTTGGTGGTGTTGGTGACGAAGGCGGGCAGGCCGTAGGTGTGGTGCCAGGCCCGGACCAGGTGGTCGGATGCCGCCTTGCTCGCCGAGTACGGGCTGCGCGGGTCGTACGCCGTCGCCTCGGTGAACGGCGGATCGTCGGCGCCAAGCGCGCCGAACACCTCGTCGGTCGAGACGTGATGGAAGCGGAAGGCATCGCGTGCCGCGCCCGTCAGCGTCATCCAGTGGCGTCGGGCGGCCTCCAGCATCACGAAGGTTCCAAGAACGTTGGTCTGGATGAACGGCGCCGGCCCGTCGATCGAGCGATCGACATGGCTCTCGGCGGCAAGGTGCATCACCGCGTCCGGCCGGTGCTCGGCGAACATCTGGCTGATCGCCGCCTCGTCGGTGATGTCGGCGCGTATGAGAGTGTGGCGCGGATCAGTCGTGGCCGCTTCCAGCGCCTCCTCGGAGGCCGCGTAGGTCATGGCGTCGACGTTGATCACGCTGTGTGCGGTCGAGCGGATCAGATGCCGCACGACGGCCGAGCCGATGAAGCCGCAACCACCCGTCACCAACAACCGCATGCCTGAACCCGCCGTCGAGATGTGAACGATGCCGACCCAAACTGGCAGGCAACCGGCACCGGGGCAACAAGCCGTGCCGATCCAGGAACGAAATCGGACGGTGACGGCGGATCGGCAACGCGGTCCCGCGGGCGGCGCCGAGGCTTGCCGCCCGCCGGCCGAGCCGTTACCGACTGCGGCTGGGCGCGACGGAGGAGAGGGAGGTGTTTGCGGAAGGGCTGAACGCGCCGCTGTTGGCCGCACTCGAACGACCCGATCTTCGGATCATCGCCGAGGGGAGGCACTGCCGCTTCGACCTCTCGCTGCGGGTCGCCTTTTGGGTCGGCGCGGCAGGCGAGGTGGTGCTTGGTTCGGCCTCGACCGATGCCGGCCGGCTCGCCTTCCATTTCAGGCACGCGCTCGAACTCGCGCTGTTGCTCGATCCTTCCGATGACCCGGAAGCGGCCCCGATCGCGCCCGGACGCGCCCTCCTGGCGGCAGCAAGGGTTGCCGCCCGTTTCTGGCGCCTTGACTGCCCGCTCGAGGCGGATGCGGCCGGCTGGATCACCACCATGGCGAGCGGGGAGGCGCCCGACGCCGAGAACCTCCGACGGGTGGCGGAAGAGCTCTCTCCCTGTCTGGAGGGCGCGCGGCCTCCAGACCTATCGGACCTCGCGGCGATCCGCGCGAGCTGGGGGGTGATCGGGCCGGTCGAGCAACTCCTCGCCGAGGGTGGCGACGCCCGCCTCTGCCTCGGCGCCGAGAGCCAGCTCAATCATTACGGCTGCAGCCACCGGCCGCGGCCATGGGCGGTCACCTACGCGTCCTCGACCGCGTCGTCTCTGTCCGAGCGCGGTTTCGCCGGCGCCGAGGCGTCGCGCCGGCGGATGCTGCGCGGCCTGCTCGCCGACAGGTCCGACGCGCCGGAGGATGAGCTTGGCCGCGTGCGCGCCTCGATCGCCCGCC
>CAXTPV010000196.1:0-682 GCA_964246135.1 uncultured Acetobacteraceae bacterium
GCCACCAGGCGGCCGATTTCGGCCAGGCCGCGGGTGATCAGGGCGGCGCGGGCGTTCTCGCCGAGCCCCAGGCCCGACGCGACGCCGGCGGCGATCGCGATCACGTTCTTCGCCGCCCCGCACAGCCCGACGCCGACCGGGTCGGTGCCAGGATAGAGCCGAAACGCCTCGCTGCCGAGCAGTCGCGCGACCAGGCGCCCGAGTTCGGGAGTGGCCGCGGCGGCCACCGAGGCCGCCGGCAATCCGGCCGCCACCTCGTGGGCGAAGTTGGGCCCGCTCAGCAGCGCCACCTCGTCGCGGGCCTGCCCGGATGCCGCGATCTCGAACGGCAGCAGGCCGGTTGCGGTCTCGATCCCCTTGCAGCAGAGAACCAGCCTCGCGCCCGGACGTCGCGGCAGGGCGTGGCGCAGATGCTGCACCGGCACCGCCAGCAGGATCGCGTCGGCGTCCTCGCCGGTCGCCTCGTCCTGTCCGCGTATCCGGATACTGTCGGGAAACACCATCGAAGGAAGCCGACGCGAACGGCGCTCCGGATCAAGCACCGCGTCGGGACGTCGCGCATGCAGCGTCACCGTCCGTCCGAGGCGTGCCAGGTGCAGCGCCAGCGCCTGGCCCCAGGCACCCGCGCCGATGATCGTGACGGGCCACGCGCTACTCATCGGCCAGGCGCTCGATCCGGCAT
>CAXTPV010000196.1:692-4767 GCA_964246135.1 uncultured Acetobacteraceae bacterium
AGGAACCCGGCCCTTGCAGCACCGCCTGGGCATCCTCGCCCAGCCGGTCGCGCAACGCGGCGAGGATCGGCCCCGCGAGCGCGTCGAGCCCAACCGGCGCCCGCACCGTGAGCAGGCCGGTGCCAGCCAGCCGGCCCGGATCGAGCGGCGGCCGCAGCCACAGCTCGAACGCGAGTACGTCACGCAGCGCGGCGGCGCGCAACGTGTCGTGAAAGCCGCGCACCGCCGCCCGCGCCTTGATCGGATACCAGGCGGCGACGCTGCCGGTCGGAAAGCGTCGCGCGGCGAGCGCGATAGCATCGGCCGCGCAGGCGAACTCGTCGGCGCGCTCGAAGGGCGGGTCGATCAGCACCAGGCCGCGCTTCGTGCCGGCCGGCGGCAGCAGCGCGCGCACCGCCTCATAGCCGTCGCGATGATGCACGGCGACCCTCGGATCACCGGCGAGGTTGGCCCTGAGCGCAGCCGCGGTGCCGGGATGCAGCTCGCACGCGACCAACCGGTCCTGCGGCCGCAGCACGGCCTGCACCAGGCATGGCGAGCCGGCATAGCGGCCGCGATCCAGCCCGGCCTCCCGCAGCCGATTGACCAGATCGGCAAGCGGCGACGGCGTGTTGTCGAGCAGGCGTCCGATCCCCTGCCGCCACTCGCCGGTGCGGCTCGCCTCGGGACCGTCGAGCGCGGTGATGCCGGCGCCGGCATGAGTGTCGAGCACGACGAAGCCCGCCGGCTTGCGCGCAAGCAGGCGCAGCATCGCGATCAGCAGCGCGTGCTTCATGCAGTCGGCGACGTTTCCGGCGTGGAACTCATGGCGATAATTCACCCCGGACCCGTCGCGTCAAAGGCCTGGATCGAGCGGGAAACGCGGCCGGCAGGACGCCGCGAGCTCGTCGGGTTCGACGAGGCCGGCACGCAGCCGCTCGATCGCCGCCCAGGCCACCATCACCGCGTTGTCGGTGCAGAAGCGGGAAGGTGGCGCCACCAGGGCCAGTCCGGCCTCGGCGGCAACCTCGGCAAGCCGCGCCCGGATCGTCCCGTTCGCCGCGACCCCGCCCGCCACCACGATCGCGGTGGCGGGAGTCGCGGTCGCAGTGGCCGCTTCCGCCATCATACGCAGTGCCGCGCGGGTCCGGTCCGCCAGCACGTCGGCGACCGCCTGCTGGAACGACGCCGCGATGTCGGCGGCGCGCACGTGGCCGAGGGCGCCCGCGGCCTCGCCGGCGATGACCTGCCGGACCGCGGTCTTCAGGCCGCTGAACGAGAAGTCGCAGCCCGGCCGCCCGAGCATCGGCCGCGGCAGCCTCACCGCGCCGGCATCACCGTCGCGAGCGAGGCGTTCCAGCGCCGGGCCGCCCGGCCAGGGCAGGCCCAGCATCTTCGCGACCTTGTCGAACGCCTCGCCGGCGGCATCGTCGATGGTGCCGCCGAGCCGCCGATAGCGTCCGACCGCGTCCACCGCGAGGCACTGGCCGTGACCGCCGGACAGCAGCAACAGCAGATAGGGAAACCGTACCGCGTCGCCGCCCAGCGCCGGCAGGCGCGCGGTCAGCGCGTGCGCTTCCAGGTGGTTGACCGCGACGAACCGCGCGCCCGACGCCATCGCCAGCCCCTTGCCGAGACAGGCGCCGACCAGAAGGCCGCCGATCAGGCCCGGACCCACCGTCGATGCGACCACACCGAGCGAGTCGGCCGCGACCCCCGCCTCGCCGAGCACCGCGTGGATCAGCGCCGGCAGCAGCGCCAAATGCGCGCGCGCCGCGATCTCCGGCACCACGCCGCCGAAGCGCGCATGCGCGTCCTGGCTGGCGACGCGCTCGGCCAGGATGGCGCCGTCGGCCGACAGCAGGGCGACAGCGCTCTCGTCGCAGGACGATTCGAGCCCGAGCACCGGCCCCGCGATCGCGCCGTGCGCCCGGTCAGGCATCGTGATGGCGCCGCGCCACGCGCCTTTCCTTCGCCGCCGCCCGGGAATAGGAAGCCGCCATGAACCCCGTTCCCTCCAGCGCGACGCTCAGGGCGCTTGCCGCCATGCCCGCGCCGAGGCCGCGACGGACGCTGCCGCTCCGGGTCGGCACCAGGGCGTCGCCGCTGGCGCTGGCGCAGACCCGCGCCTTCCTCGCGCAGATCACGCGCTTCTGTCCAATCCTGAACGAGCTGGGCGCCTTTGACGAGCACGCGATGTCGACCACCGGCGACCGGGTGCAGGACCGGACACTGGCAGAGATCGGCGGCAAGGGCTTGTTCGCGAAGGAAATCCACGAGGCGCTGGCAGATGGCCGCATCGATTTCGCGGTGCATAGCTTAAAGGATCTGGAGACGCAGCTGCCGCCGGGCATCGTGCTGGCCGCCACCCTCAGGCGCGAGGACAGCCGCGACGTCCTGATCCTCGGACCAGGCTGTGACGCGCCCGATCCATCCGACCCGTATGGCTGCCTGCCGGAAGGTGGCCGGATCGGCAGCGCTTCGGTCAGGCGGCAGTCGCAACTGCTGGCGGCACGGCCCGATCTCCGCTTCTCGGTCATCCGTGGCAACGTGCAGACCCGGCTCGAGAAGGTCGCGCGTGGCGATTGCGATGCCAGCCTGCTCGCGCTCGCTGGGCTGCGCCGGCTCGGCCTGTCCAATCATGCCTCGCTGGTGCTCGACCCCGAACTGATGGTGCCGGCGGCCGGGCAGGGCATCGTCGGTGTCACCGTGCGCGAGGCCGACACCGAGCTCCGGACCCTGCTGGCGGCGATCGAGGATCACGAGGCGCGCGCGGTCGCCACCGCCGAACGCGCGCTGCTCGCGACCCTCGACGGTTCCTGCCGCACCCCGATCGGTGGCCATGCCAGGCTGCTGCCGCCCGAGCGTGACGGCACCGTTCGGCTGCGCCTGACCGGACTGGTCGCCCGCGAGGATGGCAGCTTCCTGCTCAAGCGCAGCGTGACCGGGCTGCTCGGTGATGCGCACAGCCTCGGCCGCGTGCTCGGTGAGGAGCTTCGCGCCGGCAGCCCGCCCGACATTCTTGCCTGATGGACCCTAACGCGGTCGTCCTGGTCACTAGGCCGGAGCCTGGCCTTGGCGAGACGATCGCCATCCTGCAACGGCGCGGCCTGCACCCGGTACCCGCAAGTTTGTTGAACATCAAGCCCCTGGAGCTCCGCCTTGAACCAGCAACGCAGCTGCAGGCGGTGCTGATCACCAGCGCCGCCGCCTTGCCCGCGCTGACGCCGCGCGTCCTACCCGACACCCGGGTGCTCGCGGTCGGCGATCGCACGGCGTGCCGCGCCCGCGAGGCCGGCTTTGTCCGGGTGGACAGCGCCGGTGGTGACGCGACCGCGTTGCTGGGGCTTTGCCGGGCCGAACTGTCGCGCGAAGGGGGTCCGCTGCTGCTGGCGACCGGCGTGGGACAGGGGGCTTCCCTGCTCGTGCTGCGCCGGTACGGGTTCCGGGTGATCCGCCGGGCAGTGTATGCGCAGGACGCGCTCGCGGCGATGCCGGACACGGCGCTCGACGTGCTGCGCGCCTGCCGTCCCGGTGCGATACTGTTCATGTCCGGCTCGGCGTCGCGGGCGTTTGCCCGGCTGCTGCCGCCTCCGCTGCGGCCGGCGCTGGCGCGGCTCGATGCGCTCGCGATCAGCAACGAGGCGGCCGCGCCGATCGCCGCCTTGCCCTGGCGGCATCTTCGTGTCGCACTGCGCCCCACCCTTGAGGATGTGCTGGCCCTGCTATGAGCGATCGACCCGAAGCGGATTTGCCGGAAGGGCGGCCGGAGACGCCGCCACCACTCACGCCGGCGACGCCGCTTCGGCAGCCCGCGCAAGCCGGTCCCGCGCCCGCTTCGGCGCCAGCGACAAGGCGGCGACCCGCGCCGCTCGCCATCCTCGCCCTCCTGCTCGCGGTCGCCGACGCGGCGATCCTCACCGCGATCTGGCTCAATCCGGCGCTGCTGCGATCCGGCGCCGGCCATGCCACGGCGATCGCAAATTCCGCCAGCAGCACCGCCAGTGCGGCGGCGGCGCAGGCCGCGAGCGCGTCTTCCCGCGCCGATGCCGCCACCGCCGCGCTCGCCGACCTCAGGCAACGTCTCGACCGCATC
>CAXTPV010000197.1:0-4732 GCA_964246135.1 uncultured Acetobacteraceae bacterium
CCCGGGCACCCGGCGACGCTGACCTGGGACAATGGCAACGGCCTCGAGTTTACCATCACCATCTCGGTCGACGACAACTACATGTTCACCGTGCGCCAGGATGTGCGGAACGGGACGGCGCAGGCGGTCTCGCTCTACCCCTGGGCGCGTGTCTCGCGCGGCTACACGCCGCAGACCGCCGGCTCCTACCTGATCCACGAGGGACCGATCGGCGTGTTCGACGGCGTCCTGCACGAGATCGGCTACAAGGCGACACAGAACGACGGCGACAAGCATGACGGCGTCGCGTTCACCACGCCGTCCACCGGCGGCTGGGCCGGCATCACCGACAAGTACTGGCTGTCGGCGGTGATCCCGTCGCCGGGCGAGGCGGTGACCGCGAGCTACCGCTATCTGCCGGGGTCGGGTGGCAGCGCCGCCGGCACCTACCAGGTCGATGTGCTGGCGCGCGACCCGGTGGTGGCGCCGCCGGGCGGGGTCGCGACGGTGACCAGCCACGTGTTCGCGGGCGCCAAGGAAGTGCACCTGCTCGATGCCTATGGTCGCTCGCTGCAAATCCCGAGCTTCGACAAGGCGGTCGATTTCGGTTGGTTCTACTTTCTGACCAAGCCGATCTTCTTCATCCTCGACTGGCTGAACAACCGGTTCGGCAATTTCGGGCTGGCGATCCTGACCTTCACCCTGTTCGTCAAGGCGTTGTTCTTCCCGCTCGCCACCAAATCCTATCGCTCGATGAGCAAGATGCGGCTGCTGGCGCCGCGAATGACCGAGCTGCGCGAGCGTCACAAGGGCGACGCCACGGCAATCCAGCGCGAGACGATGGCGCTCTACAAGACCGAGGGGGTGAACCCGGCCAGCGGCTGCCTGCCGATGCTGATCCAGATCCCGGTGTTCTTCTGCCTCTATAAGGTCCTGTACGTGACGATCGAGATGCGCCAGGCGCCGTTCTTTGGCTGGGTGCACGATCTGTCGGCGCCCGACCCGACCAACGTGTTCAACGCGTTCGGGCTGCTGCCCTTCAACCCAGCGCAGATTTCGCCGTTTCTCGCGCTCGGCATCTGGCCGCTGGTGCTGATGGGCACGATGTTCCTGCAGCAGCGCCTGAACCCGCCGCCGCCCGATCCGGCCCAGGCACGCATCTTCCAAATGATGCCGATCATCTTCACCTTCATGATGGCGCGCTTCCCGGCGGGGCTGGTGATCTACTATTGTTGGAACAACCTGCTCACCTGCGCCCAGCAATGGTACATCATGCGGCACACCAGCCTCAGCCGCCGGCAGCCCAAGGTCGTGCGGACCTGAGCGCCGCGGCGCTGACGGACGCCGACGAGGAGGCCCGTCTCGAGCGCGGGCGGTTGCTGTTCGCGCGCGAATGCACGTTCTTTCACGCCTCGCAGCGGCTCGAACAGCTTCCCGACGAGGACCTGCCGGAGGTCGCGTTCGCGGGCCGCTCGAACGTCGGCAAGTCGTCGCTGATCAACGCGCTGACCGGGCGCCGGGCGCTGGCGCGTGCGTCCAACACGCCCGGCCGCACCCGGCAGCTCAACTTCTTCTCGCTCGCCGCGCTGCTTACGATCGTCGACATGCCCGGCTACGGCTACGCCCAGGCCGGCCACGCCATCAAGCGCGACTGGCAGGGGCTGATGCTCGATTATCTGCGCGGCCGGCCGACGCTCGCCCGGGTGGTGCTGCTGCTCGATGCCCGCGTCGACCTCAAGGAGAGCGATCGCACGGTGATGGGGCTGCTCGACCACGCGGCCGTCACCTTCCAGATCGTGCTGACCAAGGGGGACGCGGTCAAGCCGGCGGCGCTCGCGACCCGGCTCGCCGAGACCGTGGCGCTCGCACGCACCCACCCCGCGGCGTTCCCGGAGGTGATCGCGACCAGCAGCGAACGCGGCGACGGGCTGGCGGCGCTGCGCGCCTCGCTGGCCATGCTCGCGATCGCCTGAGCCCCCACGGAGAACCAGCCATGAGCTCCAGCGAGGACGCGCTCGCCGCCGCGCGCAACGAGGCCGAGATCCTGGCGCGCGCGCTGCCCTATCTGCAGCGCTACGCCGGCGACACCATCGTGGTGAAGTTCGGCGGCCACGCGATGACGCCCGGGCCGCTCGCGGATGCGTTCGGCCACGACATCGCGATCCTCAAGCAGGTGGGCGTCAACCCGGTGGTGGTGCATGGCGGCGGGCCGCAGATCGACCAGATGCTGCGCCGGCTGTCGATCACCTCGAGCTTCATCGACGGCCTGCGCGTCACCGATCACGCCATGGTCGAGATCGTCGAGATGGTGCTCGCCGGCAGCGTCAACAAACAGGTCGCGTCGCTGATCAACCACGCGGGCGCCCTGGCGGTCGGGCTGTCGGGCAAGGATGGCGGGCTGATCCGGGCGCGCAAGCTCCAGCGCACGCTACGCGACCCCGACAGCAACATCGAGCGCGCGCTCGACCTCGGCTTCGTCGGCGAGCCCGAGCGGATCGACACCCGGGTGCTGCACGCGCTGACCGGCTCCGGACTGATCCCGGTGATCGCGCCGATCGGCGAGGGCGCGGATGGCTGCACCTACAACATCAACGCCGACACGGTGGCGGGCGCGATCGCGGGTGCGATCGGCGCGACCAGGCTGCTGATGCTGACCGACGTCGCCGGCGTGCTCGACCATGAGCGTCGCCTGATCCCGGAACTGACCGCATCCGACGCCCGCGCGGCGCTGGCGAGCGGCATGATCACCGGCGGCATGATCCCGAAGGTGGAGACCTGCCTCGCGGCGCTTGCGGCTGGCGCCCGCGCGGCCGTCATTCTTGATGGGCGCGTGCCGCATGCGTGCCTGCTGGAGTTGTTCACCGCGGCAGGCCCCGGAACGCTGATCCGGGTCTGATCCCACCGGCACCAAGCAGAGCCAGGGCTCTGCCCTGGACCCGCTGGGGCCGGCGGCCCCAGACCCGCGTGACTTATGATGGTTCCAAGGGCAAAGCCTTTGGCGGGGTGCAGGGGCAGAGCCCCTGGCCTGTACGAGCCGTGGCGTGCGGCCGCTGGTCTTAGAGGTTCACCGCCCTCAATCCCGCGTCCGGGTAGCGCGCGCCGGCGAAGGCGGCGGCCGGCAGCAGACGGTCGATCGCTGCTAGCTCGCCGGCATCGAGGGTCACGCCGGCGGCACCCAGATTGTCCTCGAGATAGTGGCGGCGCTTGGTGCCGGGGATCGGGACGATGTCGGCGCCCTGTGCCAGCACCCAGGCCAAGGCGAGCTGGGCCGGCGAAACGCCCTTCTTCGTCGCCATCTCCCGCACCGCCTCGACCAGGTCGAGGTTGCGCCGGAAGTTGTCGCCCTGGAAGCGCGGCGCGGCGCGTCGCCAGTCATCGGGTTCGAGGTCGTCCAGCGTCTTGATCTCGCCGGTGAGGAAGCCACGGCCGAGCGGCGAGTAGGGCACGAAGCCGATGCCGAGCTCGCGGGTGACGGCGAGCAGCCCATCCTCGGGTTCGCGGCTCCAGAGCGAGTACTCGGTCTGCAACGCGGCGATCGGGTGCACCGCGTGGGCGCGCCGTATGGTGTCGGGTCCGGCCTCCGAGAGGCCGAGGAAGCGAACGTGGCCGGCCTCGACGAGGCCGGCCATCGCGCCCACGGTGTCCTCGATCGGCACCTCGGGATCGACGCGGTGCTGGTAGTAGAGGTCGATCACCTCGACATCGAGGCGTCGCAGGCTGGCCTCGGCCGCCTTGCGCACGTAATCGGGCCGGCCGTTGATCGGGCCCCGCTTACCTTGCGCGTCCCAGGTGTTGCCGAACTTGGTGGCGAGGATGACCCCCGCGCGCGTGTCGGGCTCCCGCAGCACGCGGCCGACCAGGACCTCGTTCTCGCCGTTGCCGTACATGTCGGCGGTGTCGATCAGGGTGACGCCACGCTCGATCGCGAGACGCAGCGTCGCGATCGACTCCGCCTCGTCGCGGCCGCCATAGAAGGCGGACATGCCCATGCAGCCGAGGCCGATCGCGGCGACGGCCGGTCCGTGCGTGCCGAGACGGCGTTGGGGAAGCGGCATTTGGCATGATCTCCTTCGGGTCAGGTCAGGCGATGCGCAGGGTTTCGTCGGTCCCACCGCAGCCATCGCTCCAGCAACGCGAAACCACCCGCGATCATGCCGGCCAGACACGCGTAAATGATGCCGGCCTCGATCAGCGGGGTCGCGGTGAAGCTCGCGGCCGACAGGCGGCGGGCGGCGCCGGTGAGGTCGAGCACGGTGATGGTGCTGGCGAGCGAGGTCGCCTTCAGCTGCCCCAGCATTTCGTTGGCGAGCGCCGGCAGGCCGAGCCGCAGCGCCCGCGGCAACACCACCGCGCGGAAGCCCTGCGCGCGGGTGAGGCCGAGGCTGGCGGCGGCCTCGCGCTCGCCGCCCGGCACCGCCAGCAGGGCGGCGCGCATCACCTCGGAGGTGTAGGCGCCCATGTTGAGCGAGAACGCGATCAGCGCGCAGGGCCAGGCGTGACGCAGCACCGGCCACAGCACCGAGTGTCTGATCGCCGCGAACTGGGCGAGGCCGTAATAGACCAGGAAGATCTGCACCAGCAGCGGCGTGCCGCGCAACGCCGAGACGTAGCCGAGCGCGGGCCAGGTGAGCAGGCGCGTGCGGGAGAGGCGGGCGAGCGCCGTCAGCAGCGCGATCACCAGGCCGATCGCGGTCGAGATCGCCAGCAGTTCCAGCGTGACCACGAGGCCGCTCGCAAGCTCGGTCATGCCCGC
>CAXTPV010000198.1:0-4730 GCA_964246135.1 uncultured Acetobacteraceae bacterium
CGCCTCGTCCCAGCCGGCAGCGCGCATCGGCGCCGCATGAGCGCCAGCCGCCGGCAGCAGGCAGGCGACCGCGAGGATGGTCACGTCAGGGAGTCGTCGCGTCGCCGGCATCAGGCCAAGGTGGCGCCCTGAGGCGTTCGATGCAATCAAACCCCCATGCGACGCGCGCCGCTCGATCCGTTCATCACCTCGCTGCTCGCCATGGTGGCGCTGGCCAGCGTGCTGCCGTGCCGCGGCGCCGCCCGCCTCGTGTTCTCGGACGCGACGGTGGCGGCGATCGCGCTGATGTTCTTCCTCCAGGGTGCCCGGCTGTCGCGCGGCGCCACCATCGCCGGCCTCGCGCACTGGCGGCTCCATCTCACCATCCTGCTCGTCACCTTCGGGCTGTTCCCGCTGCTCGGCCTCGCGCTGCACGCGGCGATGCCCGGCCTGCTGCCGGCGCCGCTGTGGCTCGGACTGCTGTTCGTCTGCACCCTGCCGTCGACGGTGCAGTCCTCGATCGCGTTCACCTCGATCGCCGGCGGCAACGTCGCCGGCGCCATCGTCTCTGCCACCGCGTCCAACCTGATCGGCATCGTGGCGACGCCGCTGCTGGTCGGCCTGCTGCTGTCGCTGCACGGCGGCATCTCGCTCGGCGCGCTGCGCGACGTCGCGTTGCAGCTGCTGGCGCCTTTTGCCGCCGGCCAGCTGCTGGAGACGCGGATCGGCCCCTGGGTGCGCGCGCGCAAGGCGCTGACCACGCTGACCGATCGCGGCTCGATCCTGCTGGTGGTCTACACCGCGTTCAGCGCCGCGGTGACCGGTGGCCTGTGGCGGGCGGTGTCGCTGGCCGACATCGCCCGCGTGTCCGCGCTCGACGCGCTGCTGCTGGCGCTGGCGCTGGCGCTCACCACGCTGCTCGGCCGGGTGCTCGGCTTTGACCGCGAGGACAGGATCGCGATCCTGTTCTGCGGCTCGAAGAAGTCGCTCGCCACCGGCGTGCCGATGGCGAGGCTGCTGTTCGCCACGTCGGCCGCCGGCCTGGTGGTGGTGCCGCTGATGATCTTCCACCAGCTCCAGCTGATGGCGTGCGCGGTGATCGCCCGCCGCCTCGCCCCGGCGCCCCAGCCGGCGCCCCAGCCGGCGACACAGGTTGACGAACCAGCCCGGGCTCCCAGCTCGCTTTCTGTCGTAGGCGAGGGTGCGTGGCATGAATCTGGGATTGAAGGGACGCATCGCCGTCGTCACCGGGGGTGATTCCGGGATCGGCCTGGCCACCGCCGAGCTGCTGCTCGCCGAGGGCGTCAGGGTTGCGCTCACCGACATCGACGCGGCCGAGCTCGACCAGGCCGCCGCGCGTCTCTCCGCGCATGGCGAGGTGATCGCGATCCAGGCCGACATCAGCGACGTCGCCCACGCCCAGCGCCTGGAAAAGACGGTCGCCGAGAAGCTCGGGGCCGCCGACATCCTGGTGCACGCGGCGGGCATCACCGGGCCCACGGGCATTTTCGACACCCTGACCGACGACGACTGGCGGGTGGCACTCGACGTCGATTTCCTCAGCGCGGTCCGGCTCTGCCGCGCCTTCATCCCGCACATGCAGCGCGGGCAGTGGGGGCGGATCGTGCTGATCGGGTCCGAGGACGCGGTGCAGCCCTATCCCGACGAACTGCCCTACTGCGCCGCCAAGGCGGCCGTGCTCAACCTCGCCAAGGGCCTGTCCAAGACCTACGCCAAGGACGGCATCCTGGTGAACTCGGTCTCGCCGGCCTACATCGAAACGCCGATGACCAACGCGATGATGGACAAGCGCGCCGGCGAGAAGGGCACCAGCGTCGAGGAGGCGATCCAGAGCTTCATCCGCGAGGAGCGGCCGACGCTCGACCTGCGGCGTCGCGGCCAGCCCAAGGAGGTCGCCGCCGCGATCGCCTTCCTGTGCTCGGACCTCGCGAGCTTCTGCACCGGCGCCAACATACGCGTCGATGGCGGCTCGATCGCGACCGTCGCCGGTTAGTCCGGAGCGCGGCCCCGGTCGCCGGTTCAGCCATCCGGGCTCAGCCCGGCGACGACCCGGCGATCGCCCAGCCGCCCCGCGAACACCACCGCCGTGAGCCCCATCAGCAGCAGCGCGATGAACCCGAACAGATGCTGCGGCCCGGTGCGCATCACCTGGCCCGCGATGATCGGACCGGCGATGGTCCCAAGTCCGAACAGGACCAGCAGCTCGCTCACCGTCTCCGACCCCGCCTGGTCGGGCAGCGCCGCGGTCGCGATGCCGACACTCAGCCCGTAGATCGGATACTGCGCGAAACCAAACGCGCCGAAGCCCAGGATCAGCACGCCGGGCGAAAGGTCCGGCAGCAGCGCCAACGGCACGCAGAGCGCGATCCCGAGCAGGGCAAGGCCGATCACCAGGAGCCGCCGGTCGAACCGCTCGGCGAGCAGCCCGACCGGCGCGTAGGCGAGCGCGCCGCCGACCGAGTTGGCCGCCAGCATGAAGGTGTCGCCACGCATGCTGAGCCCCGACATCATGCCAAAGATCGGCCCGAGCCCGCCGATCGCGCCGGTGATCAGGCCGACCACGACGCAGCCGGCCGCACCCGAGGGCGACGCCAGGATCAGCCGTCCGAGACGCGGCCGGAACGAGGCCGCGACCGCCGGACGCGGCGAGCGGCTGCATGCGACCGGCACCGTCGAGAGCAAGATCGCCACCGCCACCAGCACGAAAGCGGCGCGGCCGCCGGGAATGAGGTTGAGGCTCAGCGTGCCCGCGAGCGACGCGAACAGGTTGACGATCATGTAGCTGGAGAACGCGACGCCGCTGCCGGCGCGCTCCACCAGCCAGCCCTCCACGATCGCCGACAGGCCGCCGTAGCAGAACCCGATCACCACCCGGAGCACGACCCAGGCGACGTCGTGCGGGACGGCGGCGAGCAGGAGCGCGCACCCTGCCGAGACCGAGGCCAGCATCATGAACGCCGCCACGTGGCCGAACCGGCCGAGCACCCGGCCGACCGCCAGGCAGGCCAGCACGAAGCCCGCCGACCAGCCGGCCGAGAACAGGCCGATCGCGGTCATGCCGGAGCCACGCTCGTGCCCGAGGATCGGCAGCAGCACGCCCTGGAGGTTGGTGCCGAACACCAGCAGGCCGACCCCGAGCAGGAGGGCGCTCAACGACGCGAGGCTGGCGCGAGGCGCGATCGTCAACGCGTGTCTCCCGGAGATGTCCTGGAACACGTGTTCGGCGGCAGCCCCGCGGAAGCTACAGCTGCCGATCCTGACGCCGGCGCGGGTCGCCGGACGCTACAGGACGTGCTCCAGCGCGGCGGCGTCGAGGATACGCCCGAGGACCTCGGGTTCCTGGGCGCCGGAGATCGCCATCCGCTCGCCGATGACAAAGCAGGGCACGCCGTTGATACCGAGCCGGTGCGAACGCAGGTTCTCGCCATGCACCATGTCGATCCCGTCCGCTCCGGCCAGCAGGCGCCTAACGCCGCTCCCGTCCAGGCCGAGATCCTGGGCCACGCCGACAAGGAACCGCGCGTCGCCGATGTCCTGGCCCTCGGTGAAGTGGGCGGCGAACAGGGTTTCCACGAGTTCGCTCGCAAGCTCGGGCGAGACCGCCCAGGTCCAGCGCACCAGCCGGTGCGCGTCGACGCTCGACGGCAGCCGCGCGATGCGGTCGAAGCGGAACCTGATCCCCTCGCTCGCGCCGAGCTCGGCGATCGATGCGTGCAACCGGCGCGCCCGCTCCTCGCTGCCGAACTTGCGCGCCACGTAGTCGCCCATCGGCATCCCGCCGCGCGGCAAATCGGGGTTCAGCAGGAACGGACGCCATGACAGCGTCACCGGCATCGCCGGACGGCGGCCGATCGCGCGCATCAGCCTGCGGACGCCGACATAGCACCAGGGACAGACGAGGTCGTGCACGACCTCGATCGTCAGCCTGGTCCTGGCATCGACAAGCATGTTCACACGTCCATCTCCTAACCACTTCGCGACGTTTCGTCACGCGTCGCGCGAGCAGGTTGCGGAAAAAGCCCAACGCGCTGCTTGAAGCGTCACGAAGGCAAGGCAAGGGGCTTTGCCCCTTGACCCCATCAAAGGCTCGCCTTTGAAATCCTTTACTTCAGAAAACGGGGTCTGGGGCCGACTGGCCCCAGCGGGTCGAGGGCAGAGCCCTCGCCTCGCTTCTTCAGTTTTCCGCTAGGTGATCGAACATCTTGCGTCGCGATGAACCGGGCGATGAACTAGGCCGCGGCCAGGAGAAACGAGTGGACCCGTTCGCCGGATACGTCGCGACGCTAGGCCGCGGGCCCGGGCGATCGCGTCCGCTGACCCGCGAGGAGGCGCGGGTCGCCTTCGGGATGGTGCTCCGTGGGCAATGCGACCCGCACCAGGTGGGCGCGTTCCTGATGCTGCTGCGCTACCGTGGCGAGGACCCGGACGAGATCACCGGCCTGGTCGAGGCGGCGCGCGCCGCGATCGCCGCCGCCGCGCCGCGGTTCCCGCGCCCGCCTGATCTCGACTGGCCGTCCTACGGCTCGGGCCGCACCCGCGGCGCGCCGTGGTACCTGCTGGCGGCGCTGGCGCTGGCACGCTCCGGTCGCGCGATCCTGATGCATGGCAGCAACGAGTTCACCGCCGGCCTCACCGTCGAGCGCGGCCAGGCCGCGCACCCCCTCCCGCCCCCGACCACGAAAGCCCGCCCCCCGGCGGCCCAGGCCCCCCCCCCCATCGCCATCCTAACC